>JAILMX010000195.1 GCA_024692205.1 Desulfovibrio sp.
GCCGTGGATGACAGTATTCTTGGTGGAATGGTGCTCCATATGGGAGATCGGGTGCTGGATGCAAGTCTGCGCGCGCAACTGAGTATCCTGCGGGAGACTTTCAAAAGGGGTGAGTAGTACATGCAGATCAAAGCTGAAGAAATTAGCAAGATCATTGAGGAGCAAATCCAGAACTACGAACAGCGCGTGGAGATGAGCGAAACCGGTACCGTTCTCTATGTCGGTGACGGTATCGCCCGCGTGCACGGCGTTCAGAACGCCATGTCCATGGAACTGCTGGAATTTCCCGGCGGCGTCATGGGCATGGTGCTCAACCTGGAAGAGGACAACGTCGGTGTGGCTCTGCTTGGTTCCGATGTGGGCATCAAGGAAGGCGATCCGGTCAAGCGTACCGGCAAGATTTTCTCCGTGCCCGTTGGTGAAAAAATTATGGGCCGCGTGCTCAACCCGCTGGGTGAGCCCATCGACGGCCTGGGTCCGGTCGAAGCTGAAGAAGTGCGCCCGGTGGAAATCAAGGCCCCTGGCATCATCGCCCGCAAGAGCGTGCATGAGCCCATGCCCACGGGGCTGAAGGCCATCGACGCCATGACGCCTATCGGCCGGGGCCAGCGCGAACTTATTATCGGCGACCGTCAGACCGGTAAAACCGCTGTCTGCATCGACGCCATCCTCGCGCAGAAGGAAACCGACATCCACTGCTTCTATGTGGCCATCGGTCAGAAAAAAGCTTCCGTCGCCCTTGTGGCCGACACCCTGCGCAAGTACGGCGCGATGGAGTACACGACCATCATTTCGGCGACCGCTTCCGACTCTGCCCCGCTGCAGTACATAGCAGCCTACACCGGCTGCACGATGGCCGAATATTACCGCGACAACGGCAAGCACGCCCTGATCATCTACGATGACCTTTCCAAACAGGCCGTCGCCTATCGCCAGATGTCACTGCTGCTCCGTCGGCCCCCCGGACGCGAAGCTTTCCCCGGTGACGTCTTCTATCTGCACTCACGTCTGCTTGAGCGCGCCGCGAAACTCAGCGACAAGCTGGGCGGCGGTTCCCTGACGGCTCTGCCCATCATCGAGACGCAGGCCGGCGACGTTTCGGCGTACATTCCGACGAACGTCATTTCCATTACCGATGGTCAGGTCTACCTTGAGCCCAACCTCTTCAACGCAGGTGTCCGCCCGGCCATCAACGTCGGTCTGTCGGTCTCCCGCGTGGGCGGCGCCGCTCAGATCAAGGCCATGAAACAGGTCGCCGGCACGATGCGTCTCGACCTCGCCCAGTACCGCGAACTGGCCGCCTTCGCCCAGTTCGGCTCCGACCTCGACAAAGCCACCAAAGCCAAGCTCGATCGTGGTGCCCGTCTGGTCGAGCTGCTCAAGCAGCCTCAGTATCAGCCCATGCCGGCTGAGCAGCAGGTTGCCTCAATCTGGGCCGCCACCCGCGGTCATATGGATGACGTGCCCGTCGATCAGGTGCGCCGCTTTGAAAGCGAAATGCTCGCCTTCATCCGCGACACCAAGAAAGACGTGCTCGCCGCCCTTAAGGAAAAGAAAGTCATTGATGAATCAGTGGAAAGCGCGCTCACCGAAGCCGTGACCGCCTTCAAGAAGGGCTGGCAGGCTTAAACCGGGAGGGTGTTCCAATGCCTTCACTCAAAGACGTCAAGATGAAGATCGTCGGGGTCGGGAAGACCAAGCAGATCACCAAGGCCATGAACATGGTGGCCTCGGCGAAACTGCGCGGCGCCCAGTCCCGCATCGAGCGCTTCCGTCCTTATGCGGCGAAGTACCATGACGTGCTCGCCGAACTCTCCAGCAAGGTCGAGGGCAGCGCCCATCCCCTGCTGGCTGAGCACGAGGAGAAGAAAAACTGCGCTATTATTCTTGTTACGAGCGACCGTGGCCTGTGCGGCAGCTTCAACGGAAACATTATTGCCGCTGCGCTGAAACTGGCCAAGGAAAAGTCGGAACAGGGCATGAAAGTGCATTTCAGCTGCGTCGGCAAGAAGGGCCGTGACGCCGTACGCCATTCCGAGTATGAACTTGGGACGAGCTATGCTGACCGCATGGGCAGCATAGACTTCGCCTTGGCGAATGCAGTCGCGCAGGAGGTCATTCACGGCTATGAGGCGATGGACTTCGATGAGGCCTGGTTAGTCTACGGAGAGTTCATCTCCATGGGCCAGCAGCCCCCGAAGGCTCTCTGCCTGCTTCCCCTGAAAGCCCCTGAGGTTGAGGCGCAGGACGAAGTGCCTGCCGAAAAAGGCCCGAAGTGTGATTATCTCTACGAGCCCAGGGAAGACAAACTGCTGGCAGAACTGCTGCCGCGTTACGTTAATGTTCAGGTTTACCGCGGCTTGCTCGACACATCCGCGAGCGAGCACGCAGCCCGCATGGCAGCCATGGATAACGCTACCCGCAACTGCAACGAGCTGATCAACACGCTGACCCTGATCTACAACAAGACGCGTCAGGCCTCCATCACCAGTGAACTCATCGATATCGTCGGCGGCGCGGAAGCGCTGAACGGTTAAGGAGCCGAAATATGAGCGAAAACAAAGGTAAGATCGTCCAGGTTATCGGCGCCGTCGTGGACGTCATGTTCCCCGACGGAAATCTGCCCAATATCCTGAACGCCCTTGAGATCAAGAACCCCAACAATGCGAACGCCCCTGACCTCGTCTGCGAAGTGGCGCAGCATCTGGGTGACAACGTTGTCCGCACCATCGCCATGGACGCCACCGAAGGTCTGGTGCGCGGCATGGAGGCCGTGGACACGGGCAAGCCCATCATGGTTCCCGTGGGCAAGGCGTCCGTGGGTCGTATTCTGAACGTTCTCGGTCGTCCCGTGGACGAACTGGGCCCGGTCAACGCCGAGAAGTACTATCCGATCCACCGCCCTGCTCCTGAATTCACCGAGCAGAACACAAAGGTCGAACTTCTCGAAACCGGCATCAAGGTCGTCGACCTGCTCGTCCCCTTCCCCAAGGGCGGCAAGATGGGGCTCTTCGGCGGCGCCGGCGTGGGCAAGACCGTTATTCTGATGGAGATGATCAACAACATCGCTCAGCAGCACGGCGGTTCGTCGGTCTTCGCCGGTGTCGGCGAGCGTACCCGTGAGGGCAACGACCTTTACAACGAACTGCGCGAAGCCGGCGTTCTTGAGCGTTCGACTCTGGTTTACGGCCAGATGAACGAGCCCCCCGGAGCCCGTGCCCGCGTTGCCCTGACCGGTCTCGCCTGCGCAGAATACCTGCGCGACGAGGAGCATCAGGACGTGCTGCTCTTCATCGATAACATCTTCCGTTTCACTCAGGCAGGTTCGGAAGTGTCCGCACTGCTCGGCCGCATGCCTTCGGCCGTGGGCTATCAGCCCACCCTCGGTACTGACCTGGGCGGCCTTCAGGAGCGCATCACCTCCACCAACAAGGGTTCGATCACCTCGGTGCAGGCCGTCTACGTGCCCGCCGACGACCTGACAGACCCCGCCCCGGCCACCACGTTCTCGCACCTTGACGGCACGCTCGTTCTGTCCCGCCAGATCGCGGAACTCGGCATCTATCCGGCCGTGGATCCCCTGGACTCCACCTCGCGCATCCTTTCGCCCGACGTCGTCGGCGAAGAGCACTACAACGTCGCCCGCCGCGTGCAGATGGTTCTGCAGAAGTACAAGGAACTGCAGGACATCATCGCCATTCTCGGCATGGACGAGCTCTCGGATGAAGACAAGCTTACGGTCGCCCGTGCGCGCCGTATCCAGCGCTTCCTCTCCCAGCCCTTCCACGTGGCCGAGACATTCACCGGCACTCCCGGCCAGTATGTCAAGATTGAAGACACCATCAAGGGCTTCAAGGGCATTCTTGACGGTGAGTATGATGAGCTTGCAGAAGGCGACTTCTACATGCTCGGCGGCATCGAACAGGCTGTTGCGAAGTACGAGAAGCGCAAGCAGGGCTAAGTTCTTGCCTTTCATAATAAGGAGAAGCTATGTCCGTATTGCAGCTTGAAGTGGTCACGCCTGACACGACCGTTGTCAGCGCCGAAGTCGAAATGGTGGTCTGCCCGGGAGTGCAGGGTGAATTCGGCGTTCTGCCGAACCACGTCTCCATGCTTTCCGCCCTCAAGATCGGCGATCTGCGTTACCGCGTGAACGGCAAGGACGAGCATGTCTTTATTTCCGGCGGGTTCGCTGATGTGAACAACAATGTCATGAGCGTCTTGGCCGAATCGGCCGAGAAAGCCGCCGACATCGACACTGCCCGCGCCCAGTCCGCAAAGGAACGTGCCGAAAAAAGGCTTGCCGCAAAAGACGATAAAGTGGATACGGTTCGCGCCGAAAGCTCCCTTCAGCGTGCTATAATGCGCCTGAACATAGCCCGCGGCTGATAACCGGTTCCGATATAGCAAGGCCCCGCGCATCGCACGATGAGCGGGGCCTTTTCATTGTCAACGCTCTGGGATAGGATGCTCGTGTCCGCTGGTTCGTTCAGAGAACAGAAAACGCTGCTATTCTTCTGCTCCATGAACGAATGAAATCCTATGGAGATAATAGCTATGGCTCAGAAGGAACTCGACTGTCGTGGGCTCGCCTGCCCTGAACCCGTCGTCCGTACGAGGAAACTCATAGAGACATTCCGTCCTGCCGAACTGAATGTAACGGTGGACAATGCGCCCGCCTGCGAAAACGTCTCCCGTTTCCTGACGCGGAACGGGTACTCCGTCTCATCTGCTGTCGTTGATGACGGTCTTTGGGTGGTGACGGGAAAGGATACGGGGGCGTCCTCCGTCAATGAGGACGACGCTGACTTCTCTGCATGCCGGCCTGCCGCAGTCGGCAGGACACTCGTTCTCATCACCACGCAGACGTTGGGGAGAGGGGATGACGCCCTCGGCGAGAAGCTTATGGGTAATTTTCTCGCCTCCCTTCCCGAACTGGGATCCTCGCTGTGGCGCGTCGTTCTCCTGAACGGTGGCGTCAAACTCTCGGCAAAAGAAGGCAGTGCATTGGATTCGCTGAAGAAACTTTCAGAATCGGGCGTCGGCGTATTCGTCTGTGGCACCTGCCTTGATCACTACGGCCTGATGGAGAAGAAGCAGGTAGGGGAAACGACGAACATGTTGGATATCGTCACGAGCCTTTCCCTCGCCGACAAGGTCATCCGGCCTTAGGCCACAGACGGTCACCGCCAATGCGCAATGCCAGCTGTAAGAAAAGCCCTCGGTGAATGCCGGGGCTTTCAGCGATATGTCACGTGCGTTGTTGGCACGTCAGTACATTTCTTCGGCGAGTGATGTGCGCGCGTGGTCGACATCGAGGCGGATCTGGGCTATGAGCGAATCTGGAGAAGAAAAGCGTATTTCGCCCCGCAGCCTTTGAACAAATTCTAGACGCACGACCCTGTCGTAAAGGTTCGCTTTCGTGTCCAGCAGAAAGCTCTCTATGGTCACGTGACGGCCGCGAAACGTGGGGTTGGTGCCGATGTTCGTCACAGCCTTGTGCCAATGCTCGTCAACGCGCATGCGAGCGGCGTAGACGCCTTCGGCGGGCAGCAGGGTGTCCTGGGGCTCAAGGTTGGCCGTTGGAAAACCCAGGATCTCACCGCGGCCGTCGCCGTGCACGACCTGGCCGGAAAAGCCGTAGTTGCGGCCGAGGAGCCTCGCCGCGGCAGACACGTCTCCCTCGCGCAGAAGCGTACGGATGCGGGTTGAGCTGACGATCTCTCCGTCGGTCATGATTGGGGGAAGCTGGTCTACCGAAAAGCCGTACCGGGCACCCAAACGGCACAGTTCTTCAAAGCTGCCGCTGCGTCCCTTCCCCAGGGAGAAGTCATAGCCCACGACAAGATGGCGCATGGAAAGAGGCAGAAGCGCCCCCTCGACGAACTGCTTTGGCGACTGAGCGGCAAGTTCGGCCGTGAAGGGCAGCTCGAGAACGTAATCCACATCGAGCTCGGCCAGAAGCTCTAGGCGGCGTTCCCGCGTGGAGAGGGGGCAATGGGTGCGTGAGCTGCCGACGACGAGACGCGGATGCGGCCAGAATGTTACGAGAACGCTTTTGAGGTCGCGCTCCCGGCAGATATCGAGTGCGTGATGTATGAGTGCCCTGTGTCCGCGGTGAACCCCGTCGAAGTTGCCGATGGTCACGCCGGTGGCGTCGAAACGGGGAAGGGCGTCAATGGAGCGTGCGACAAGCATGAGCGGAGCCTGAGGCGTTAGAGAAGACGGGCGAATATGAGCTCATAGGTCTTGCGGATGTGCAGGAGAAGCCGCAAGATAAGTGATTGGTCCGCCTGCTTTTCCCGCGGGAGAAAGGAACAGAGATGGGCCGCGACCCCGCGGAAGTCGGTGTCGCCTCGTGCCTGGAGCATTCCCCAGTATTCACCGGCGCGTTCCATTGCGCGAGCGCTCAGCTTGTCGGGGTGGTTGCCGGTGTAACGTTCCAGAAATTCGGCGAGCATTGCATCCGCTTCATTGGGAAAGGATCGTTTCAATGCGAGTCGCCACAGGCCGATGTACAGGCCGCGGCATTCGATGCCCATCTGACGGCGCAGCATGAATTGCAGCCGCCCTATTCCCAAGAGGGTGAAGACATCGGTGAAGTCCATGTCGTCCAGAAGCACAAGGAAATTCTCTATCGCCTCCTGCACGAAAGCCCCATTGTCAATCTTTGGCGCGACCTGACTCATTGCGCATCGCCTCCTTCAGCGGCGGGTGCATGGGGCGCATCCGGGGCATTCGGGGAACCGCCGTCACCGCCATTGCGGCGTCGACGGGAGCGACGATGCCTCCTGCGGGGGGCATCCTCTCCGGTCTGCGCACCGTTTGCCGAAGACGCTGCGGTCTGATCGGCGTTCTTAGCGTCCTGCGGCGCATCACTGAGTTCTCCTTCACCCTTGCGGCGGCGTTTTCCGCGCTCTCGCCGACGGCCGTTCCTGCCGTTTTCGGTGCGGTCGGCGTCTTTCTTTCCGTCGGGGAGGGGACGGTGCATGCGCAGCGTCTTCTGATGGCTTTCATCAAGCAGCATAGCGAGCAGCATGACATTGTCGTCGTTCTCGTCAGCGGCTGCGAGAGCGCGGGCGAGGGCAGCGTAGCGGGCCGCACGCAGACGTTCAAGACCGCTCAGAGTGCGGAACCGTGCCTCAAGGATGGCGGTGAGGCGTTCCCCCGCCACTTTTGCCACGTCCTCATCTGTCGGCGGCGTCATTGCAGAGAGGTCAATATGGTAGTGCCGGGCTATGCGTTCAAGTTCCATCTTCTGCATCACGTCCACGAGCGAGATGACCGTGCCGGCGGCGCCGGCACGGCCCGTGCGGCCTGCTCGGTGTATGTAGCTTTCGTGGTCTTCCGGCGGCTCATAGAGGAAGACGTGGGAGAGCTCGGGTATGTCGATGCCGCGCGCAGCGACATCGGTCGCGACGAGGAATTGGAGCTCGCCGGCGCGGATGCGGTTGAGCACGGCCTCGCGCTTGTTCTGCGTGAGGTCGGAGGAAAGCCCCTCCGCATCGTAACCGAAGCCCTGAAGCACTTCGGTCACATAGGTGACGTTTGCGCGTGTGTTGCAGAAGATGATGGCCGAGGCCGGGTTCTCTGTTTCGATGAGGCGCACGAGAGCGCGGTCTTTGTCGAGGGGCTTCACTTCGCAGAAGCGGTGCTGAACCTCGGCGACGTGGACTTCCTTCTGAGAGAGGGAGAGCAGTGAAGGCTCGGTCATGAACTCCGCGGCCAGCTTGAGCACATGCGGCGGGAAGGTCGCGGAAAGCAGGGTCGTCAGGATGCGTCGGCGGGGGAGATGACGCTGCACTTCCTTCATGTCGGGATAGAAGCCGATGGAGAGCATGCGGTCGGCCTCGTCGAAGACGAGGGCTCTGAGCGTCTCAAGGTCGAGGGTTCGTCGCAGAATGTGGTCGAGCACGCGGCCAGGGGTGCCGACAATGACCTGTACCCCTGCCTTCAGGGCGTCCGTCTGCCTTTTGTAGCCGACGCCGCCGTAGAGCGCGGCCGAGGCGATGCCGTCCCCGCCGAAGAGTGTGCGTGCCTCCGCGTCCACCTGCACAGCGAGTTCACGCGTGGGCACGAGAATGAGGGCCTGCGTTTCTTTGCGTTCGGGGTCGAGAAGGGGCAGCAGGGGAAGAAGGTAGCAGCCCGTCTTGCCGCTGCCCGTGCGGGACTGCACCATGATGTCGCGACCCGCCATGATGTAGGGCATGGCCAGCGACTGCACGGGCATGAGCGTTTGCCAGCCGGCGCGTTCGCAGGCAAGGCGCATCGCGTCGGGCAGATCCCCAAGGGAGACCGGGGGCAGGGCGTTCTCGGGCTGCTGGACGGATATGTCTTCGGATGGGAGAGAGACTTCGCTCATACGTCACCTGATTTAAAAAATATTTAGACTGAATAGCATAGCTCTCCGTTGTCTGCAAGACTGCGGGTATACGGCAGGCCGCGCGGCTTGCCACCGTGCGGGATAGCGTGTAAAATCGTTGCGATTTTTTATCAGAAGGAGGAGATGGCATGCCCGGAACGACAGCGGAGAATGCCTGTGATGCCCGAGACCAGGCTTTCAAACCGGATTTCGCCAAGGGACTCATTCCAGCCATCGCGCAGGATGCGGAATCCGGCGAGGTGCTCATGCTCGCCTACATGAATGAAGAGGCGTGGCTGAGGACGCTTGAAACGGGCGAGGCCCATTACTGGAGCCGCAGCCGCAGGAAGCTGTGGCACAAGGGAGAGTCGTCGGGCAACGTGCAGAAGGTGCTTTCTGTGCGTCTCGACTGCGACAGCGATACCATTCTTCTCCTCATCACACAGAAGGGCGGCGCCGCTTGCCATACAGGCAGACGCTCGTGCTTCTACAGGGAATGGAAGGCCGGCAGGGTCGACGTGTGTTCGCCCCGCGTTTTCGACCCCGAAAAAGTCTACGGAAAATAAGCGAGCAAGGACGACACAATGAGCGACATCGTGAAGCCGATCATCAAGCTCGGCATACCCAAGGGTTCCCTCGAGGAATCGACGATAGATCTGTTTGAGCGCGCAGGCTGGAAAATACGCCGGCATACGCGCAACTATTTTCCCGACATCAACGACCCCGAGATCGCCGTTTCCATTTGCCGCGTGCAGGAGATAGGCAGCTATATCGAGGACGGCATCATCGATGCCGGTCTGACCGGCCTAGACTGGCTGATCGAGCGTGATGTGAAGGGCAAGCTCCATGAAATTTCAAATCTCGTCTATTCCAAATCGTCAAACCGTCCGTGCCGATGGGTCCTGGCCGTCGCCGGGGATTCGCCCTATCACCGTCCGGAAGATCTCAAGGGAAAGCGCATCGCGACCGAGCTCGTGCACATGACCCGGGGCTATTTCGACCGCAAGAAGATCGACGTTGATGTCTTCTATTCATGGGGCGCCACAGAGGCCAAGGTCGTCGAGGGGCTTGCAGACGGCATCGTCGAGGTGACGGAGACCGGGGCGACGATTCGCGCCCAGGGGCTGCGCGTCATCGACGAGGTCATGACCTCCTACCCCGTCTTCGTCGCCAACAAGGCTGCGTGGGCCGACCCGGCGAAAAGGGCGAAGATCGAACAGATCGACCTGCTTTTGCAGGGCGCGATGAGGGCCCAGAGCCTTGTGGCGATCAAGATGAACGCCCCGGCGGACAAGCTCGACACGTTGCTCGCCATGCTGCCATCCCTGAATTCTCCGACTGTTTCCCCCCTGCGTGACACGAAGTGGCTTTCGGTTGAGACGGTCGTCGAGATAACCGTCGTGCGCGACCTCATCCCTCGCCTGTGCGCCGCCGGTGCGGAGGGCATCATTGAGTACGATCTGAACAAGGTGATCTAGCCCGCAGGAGTGCGCCATGGATTTGAAATCGTTTGAAATGGAAGGCGGCGACGTCGATTTTGAAAAAAAGCGCGAGCTCGTGGAAAACCTGCCCGAGATAGGCCCCGAAGAAACCTTCTGCTTCGACTGCAACCCCGCAGTCCCCTGCTTCAACCGTTGCTGCGCCGAGTTGACCTTGCCCCTTACCCCATACGACGTTATGCGTCTGTGCCGCAATCAGAAACTTTCCGGCACGGATTTCGAGACGATGTACGTCGACAGCCACGTCTTTCCCGACACGGGTTTTCCCATGCCGACCCTGCGCATGAGCCGGGAGCCAGGCGAACCCTGCCCCTTCGTCAGCCCCGCGGGCTGCATGGTGTACGAGGACAGGCCGAGCGCCTGCCGCACCTATCCGCTTGGCCGCGGCACGAAGGTGGGGCGCGATGGTGTGGCTGAACGTTTCTTCATCGTGCGCGAGGACCACTGCCACGGTTTCGACGCGGGTACGATCCGCACCCCGGCAGAGTGGTTCGAGGGGCAGGGGCTAGCCCCCTACAATCGCTCGAATGACCGCTACATGCGCCTGATGGCCATGGTGCGGGCCACGGGAAGCCCCCTCGACGACCGTCTTGCCGCCATGGCCCGCCTGAGCCTTTTCCATCTCGATCAGTTCCGCCTGATGATCGACAAGATGCGTATCTTTTCACATGTCGCGATTTCGGAAGAGCGGAAAAATCTCATAGTGGAAAACTCCCTCGAAGGGGACACCGCCTGTCTTGATTTCGCCTTCGACTGGATGGAACTGATAATCTTCGGAAAAGCAGAAAGTTTGGAACATTCATAGCACTTGAAATGACGGACTTTTTTTGCCGACGTGGCAAATGTTTTTACAATCTTCGTGAAAAATATCTTTTAATAATACGGAAAAAAGGATAGATGCTTCTTTGGCGATAGGGTCGGCCCGGAGTGAAGGGCCGTCTTCAGCCCCCCGGGAAATCCTTTTTCGTTTTCTTAGGGGGACGGTTGATTGCCGTCATGGGTGAACGGCGGTTTTCGACAGCGCGACCTGAAGCCGCTTCAGGCGCGTACGGAGGGGCAGCGGGGCGGAGCCCCCGCTCTTTATGGCAAGGAACATCACGGAGGAAATATGAACTTTGGCAGACAGGTGTATCAGTTCCTGCTGAGCGGTTCACAGGCGTACGCCCGGTGGGATCTTGAGGTGTCGACATCGATACTGAAGAACCGTAAAAAACTTCTCATCCTGCTGGCTTTGGCCGTGCCGATCCTGGCAGGATGCCTGGCGGAGGCCTACGAGCCTGAAATCCTCGGCGGCAAGGCCGCCTATGCCCCCGCTTTCTATACGGGCACCATTTTCCTGGCCTCGATTGCGGTCGGCTTGGCCGCGGGCCTCATCACCGGCTGCATCGGCGCCGGCGGCGGCTTCATCATCACCCCCGCCCTCATGGCGGTCGGCGTCAAGGGCATCCTCGCCGTCGGTACGGACCTTTTCCATATCTTCGCCAAGGCCATCATGGGCACAACGATCCACAAGAAACTCGGCAATGTGAGCGGTAAGCTCGCCATCGCCTTTCTTGTCGGTTCGATCGCGGGCACCTTCATCGGCGGCTTCATCAACAAGGGCCTGTACAACAAGGATCCCCTTCTCTCCGAGCTTTTCATCAGCGCCATTTACGCGCTGCTGCTCGGTTTTCTCGGTTTCTACGCCCTCTTCGACTTTCTCCGCGCGACGCGCGGCGTGCAGGCGAAGGCGGCGAGCGAATCACAGAACGCCAGCGCCGGCATGACGGGTCTTTCCGTCAGGATGCAGAGCGTCAACGTTCCCCCCATGATCACTTTCGATGAAGACCTCGTCCCCGGCGGCCGCCGCATTTCCGGCTGGATCGTCGCCGCTGGCGGCGTTGTCGTGGGCCTGCTCGCGGCCATCATGGGCGTGGGCGGCGGCTTTGTCACCTTCCCCATGTTCGTGTACATCTTCGGCGTGTCCTCCATGACCACCGTCGGCACAGACATCCTGCAGATCATCTTCACCGCCGGCTTCGCGGCCGTCGGCCAGTACGCCATCTACGGCTACGTCTTCTACACCCTGGCCGTGGGAATGCTGCTCGGTTCGCTCCTCGGAATCCAGATCGGTGCGCTGACCACCAAGGTCGTCAAGGGCGTGCATATCCGCGGCTTTTACGCCATGTCCATCATCGCCGGCTTCATCAACCGCGTTTCGGTTCTTCCCAAGAAGCTTGTCGAGATGGAGGTGATCAACTGGTCGCCCAGCGTCTGCGGCGTTATCGAACAGGTCGGCAACTACATTTTCTGGGGCGTCGTGGCCTTCTTCGGCCTGTGGGTCTTCAGCAAGTTCTTCGTAAACCTCGGCAAGCTCAGAGGGGAGGCCTGATCATGCTCATTCACGAAAAGAAGCCTTTCTTCCGCGGCTGCCTGATGCTGTGTTCGTTTCTCGTGCTGTTCGTCGTTCTGCTCTCGCCCGTCATGCATGATGAGCAGGGCAACAAACTCACCGGCCTGCAGTACGCCGACAACGTCTTTAATGAGCTCTCAAAGGGCTCTTCGAACTTCATCCCCGCCGTCCGGCAGAAGGTCGATACCGTCAAGGGCAGGAACATGACCGTCACGGTCACCATGAAAAAGGCTGAGCTCGCGCCTCTGGCCGTCAAGGTGCTGGCGAAGGCCGGGGCCGAAGCCACGGCTGACGGTGCCAAGCTGACCATCAAGGGCGATCTCGCGGCTGTTCTTTCCGCCGCGACGGATGACTCTGAAAAGCTCTATCACAACGATGCGGCGAGCGTGCAGGCCAAGTACGGGGAAAAGGACGCCCGCGCTGTCGCAGGAGCGTGGTGGTACGCACTTTCTCCATCCATCAAGGAGCTTCAGAAGCAGGGCATGATCCAGGAGGCACAGGTCGTTGATCAGGTGCTTCGTCGCGCCGTCGAGCCGGGCAACAACTTCTTCGGGATCATTCCGACGAAGGTGTCAGACCACATCGTGCTGCTCACCGCCATGCTCGTGTTTTACATATTGTATACGTTATGGTATGGTTTTTCTATCTTCGAGCTTTTCGAAGGATTGGGGCTTGCCATGACCAAGTCGAAGGTCAAGCAAGAGAGCTAGGGCTATCTTTCTATTCCGCATGCCTTGGGGAACGGCGGATGGGCCGTTCCCCTTTTTTTTCCGCATCCTGCCCGCATACGACTGCAGGCATTTCCTTTGGAAGAGGTCCCGTATGCCAAGCGCCCTTCACTCAGACGCATTCTGCCTGTGGAAGCCTCGCGTTCTCGATATCCTGGAACGCCTCCAGAAAGGCCGGATTCTCGTGAATCTGCTTCTTTCACGAGGCGTTGACGGCGAATCGGACTGTGAGCATCTCAAGGGGCGCATCCTCAAGGTTTCCGGCAACGTCGCTGTGTTTTCCGTCGAGCAGCGCGAGACGACCACGCCCGTCAACCCGGCAGTGCGGGCGCGCGGATCCATCGTCGGCGAAATGAGCTTCACCCTGACCGAGGGCGGAGACGAGGGCATGCTCCACACGACCGAGGCCGACATCCTGCAAGCGGTCTTTTCCAAAGACAAGGCCCCCAGCGCCCTCTCCCTGCGCGTGAGCGGAAGGATACAGATACGCCGCATGCGCCGCGACGTGCGCCTCGACTGGCCGGAGGGCGTCGCAGCCCTGACCGGCGTGGACATCATAGACAAAATTCCGCAGACTTCTCCGGAACTGCGCGTTGCCCTAAGCCAATGCCTGCAAAATAGGGATACTTCCCCGGAAATCGTCAATATCTCGGCGGGCGGCGTCTGCCTGCTCGTCGAAAAAAAGATTGCGGCGACCACCCTGAGTGCAACTGACTATATCCTTTTCGTTTTCGCCCTGAAGGCAAAGCAGAAAAGCGTTGAGAGCCCAAATTTCCTGCTGTGCAAGAAGGTCGGCCTGCGGCGAGACATCGTCAAGGCCGAGAAGACGGCCGTGCGTCTGCGTTATCTCTATGAATTCAATTCGGCCACGAGCAGCGAGGGGTGGCAGTGGCGGAACATTGAGCAGACCGGTTCTGATGCCCTGCGCCACATCATCAGCTACCTCGCTGAATTCACCCAGCTGACGCGGGACGTTTGACGCTTCACCCCAAGAGGAATGGTTGTTTGGCATCGCTTTTGCATAAAGATTTGCGTCGCCGTAGGATGCGGCAAAATTGACACGAAGAGTCTTTGCGGAGGCGGTCATGAACATATCCGGCATTGAAAACTACACCCCCTTTTCCTTCATCATGCCCGAAACGCGCGGCGGCAGCGGTTCCGGTCCTGCGCCCGTTCAGGATTCGCTCGACCTGAATGCCGTCATCTCCATGAGCGACGAGGAAGCCGACGCTCTGCTGTTCGACACGCAGCAGATGATCGCCGGCGACCCTGAAGGCGCGCTCGGCGTGCACATGGGTCTGAGCGAGGATCGCGTCTACGCCCTGCTCGGCATGGCGTAGAGCAGAGAGGCATACAATTCCCACCACGCAGTCGTTCTGAACGCCTGCGGAGAAAGACAGCCTTTGCGGCGCATGAGGAAGGGCTTGCGCGCGGGGGCTGTCTTTTTCTGCATGGTCGCTCCGCCGTTTTGAAAAGATTTGACACATGCGTTCTGTACAGCTATTCGTTTGTAAGCGAACGTGCCGTTTCGGCATGATTTTTCATTACCCACAGAAGGACACTTCGATGACGGATATTGATCAGCAGATGGCTCTCATAAAGCGTGGCGTCGAGGAGCTTATCGACGAAGGCGAGCTGCGCAAAAAACTTTCCCGCGGGACACCACTGCGCGTTAAGGTCGGCTTTGATCCCACGGCGCCCGACCTGCACCTCGGCCATACTGTGGTCATGCACAAGATGCGTCATTTTCAGGAACTGGGGCATACCGTAATCTTTCTGATCGGCGACTTCACGGGGCGCATCGGCGACCCCACCGGAAAAAGCGAGACGCGTCCGCCTCTGACTGAGGAGCAGGTGATGGCCAATGCCGCGACCTACAAGAAGCAGGTCTTCAAAATCCTCGACCCTGAAAAGACCCTCGTCGAGTTCAATTCCCGCTGGCTCGGCACGATGGGCGCCGCCGACTTCATCCGCCTCGCCTCGCGCTATACGGTCGCGCGCATGATGGAACGCGACGATTTCGAGAAGCGTTTTCGTGAAAAGCGCCCCATCGCCATCCATGAATTTTTGTATCCTCTCTGTCAGGGCTACGATTCCGTCGCCCTCAAGGCCGACGTCGAAATGGGAGGCACGGACCAGAAATTCAACCTGCTCATGGGCCGGACGCTCCAGTCCCACTACGGGCAGGAGAACCAGTGCATACTGACCATGCCCCTTCTGGAAGGCACGGACGGTGTGCGCAAGATGAGCAAATCCTACGGCAACTACATCGGCATTGATGAGCCGCCCTCGCAGATCTTCGGCAAGGTCATGGGCATTTCCGACGAGCTCATGTGGCGGTACTACGAGCTCGTCTCAAGCCGTACCCTGGATGAGATCTCAACGATGAAAGCCGATGTCGCCGAAGGGCGCCTGCATCCCAAGGTGGCCAAGGAGAATCTCGCCTTCGAGCTGGTGGCGCGCTACCATTCTTCCGATGCCGCTTTTGCGGCCAGGCAGGATTTCAACGCCGTCTTCGCCGGCGGCGGCGTGCCGGAGGACGCGCCCTCGCTGGAGTGCGCGAGCGGAGAGGCGAGTACCCCTCCTGTTTTTCTTGAGGCGGCGGGCCTTGTCAAAAGCCGCGGGGAGGCCAAGCGTCTCATCAGGAGCGGTTCCCTCTCAATCGACGGGAAACGTTGCGAAGACGCCGTAAGCCCGCTGCCCGCGGGCGACTATGTTGTCCGCCTCGGCAAGAAACGTTTTCTCAGACTGACTGTTCGTTAAGAGGGGAGTATTGTCATGTCCACTGAAATGCTGGATTGGCAGGGCGTCCTTGCTGCAGGAACGCTGCAACGCTCGGAATATGCCGCAAGGATCCGCGATTTTATAGCCAATGAGCGTGACACCGCCTCTCTCGTATCCGCCGCCCTCATGCAGGGCGATGCGGAAAAGGCCCGCCAGCTCGTGCATGAGAATCGGATGCGCGCGAACGAACTGGGCGCGAAGAAGCTCGCCGCCGTCGGCATGTTTCTTGAGATGGCGATCCGGGCCGGAGCGGATAATACCGTGAGTCTGAAACAGTTCGAAAGCGTGGCTATGGATACGCTGCTCGCCATGTCAGGTTTTCTGACGCTGTAGAATCCCTGAGGCGAAGGCATGCCACGGAAAAAGTCTCCGGAAACGATGCCTCCCGCGGCCCTCGCCTCGCAAGGGGGGACGCTTGCGGGCATCATCACCCCAGACAGCCTGATAGAGAGCCTGCCCGTGGCGGCTCTCGTCACGGATACCATCGGCCGTCCGCTGAAAGCGAACGGGCTTTTTCTGAGCCTTTTCGGCAAAGACGGGGCAGATTTTCTCTCTACGGGGGGGCGGTACATCTCTTTTCTCGACAGTGTGTCGCGCCTTGAGGCCATCTCGCCTGAGAATGCCGGCGCGCTGACAGCCGGAGATGCCAACGCCGCCTGCGGCGTATGCGAGACGCGGCGCATGCACTGCGGCAAAGAGGATGTCTTTCTTTCGGTCATGCGCCGTGGGATCCGCGATGCCGACGATCGGGAAGTGGGGCTTTTCATCCTTTTTCGCGACATCACGGAAGAGCGCCTTGCGGAAGGCCTTCTGCGCAGCCGAGCCTTCACCGACGCCCTGACGGGCCTGCAGAACCGCTGCTGCTTTTTCGAGCAGACCGTGAAAAGCCCGAGGGCCGGGGATGTGCTCGTTTTTATCGACATCAATCGCTTCAAGGAGCTTAACGATGTCTGGGGGCATGAATCCGGCGATCAGGCCCTCAAGATGATCGCGCGTCTGCTCAGCGAGATATGCCCGATCGCTGTGCGCCTCGGCGGCGACGAGTTCATCCTGTATTTTGCAAAGACCGATGAAAAAATCGTCGCCACGCGCCTGCAGCTGCTCGTCAAGGGCATGCGCAACTGCATGAAGGGGCGCTTTCGGGAGCTTTCGCTGAGCATGGGGCTTGCCGTGGCGGACGGGAAGACCGACCTCGACACCCTTGTCGCCAGTGCCGATGCGGCTATGTACGTCAACAAGCAGCTCTGGGCCGAGTATTTCGCGCTTGAGAACGAGTTCAAGCATCTTCTGCTCGCCGGCCATGCGGAGCCTGAACATATGGAGAGCCTGCGCCTCAAGCTCGTCGAGCTTCAGCCCAAGGTGTCGCTCTATACCGCATATGAGCCAGGCATGAAATTGAAGGAGAAAGGGGGCGCGATCCGAAAGCGTTCCCGCGCGGAAGAGATGTTCCGTTAGGAATGCCTTCTCCCCTGTCATGCCGTCAGCGGCGATGGGCGGTTATCACCGTGAGACTGTGCGCGTTCACCGTGATGACGCAATCGCTTGCCGATACGTACCAGTTCTTGCCCTTTCTCGTTATCGCAATATCTCGCGACAGAATCCTGTCCGTGCACCAGGCGACGGGGTCGTCGCCCTCGTCAAGGGCCATATTGTTTCTGATCCGTTCGGCGCCGAGCCGCGTGGTGTGAAGACGGCCGAGAGCGGCCAGAAGTTCGCGTCCATCCATGCCCTTCGGATAACCGTTTCCGCGCACGAGGTAAAGGAGAGGACTCGTAATGCCAATGGCAGGAAAAAGCCCCCGCAACGCGAGGGGACACTGTGTTTGGGGGTATGAGCGCCTTCAGAACACGAGTTCCTCGGGAAGTCGGCAGAATTTCGCGGGGCAGCCTGGGGCGAGACGGCCCAGGCCCGTGCCGAAGATGCCGAGGGCCGCGGCGCCGTTGACCGTCAGCATGCGTATGAGCGCTTCGGGCGGCACGTCGAAGGTTTCCCGCAGCCATACGGCATCCAGCCTGACGTCGAGATCGGTGTTGGACGAAAGCCCGTCCGTGCCGAGGCAGAGAAGGCTGCCATTCTCCATGAGCGTGCGTACCGGGGCCGTGCCGACGGCGAGGTTGCGGTTGGAGCGCGGGCACAGGCAAAGAGCCGTGCCACTTGCCGCGAGCACCTCCACCTCCTGATCATCCAGCTGCGTACCGTGGATGGCGAGGGTCCCCTGGCCGAGCAACCCCAGGGCGGCGGCAAGCGCGAGGGGACGCATGCCAGGGGCTTTCCATCCTTCGGGCAGGACACTGTTGCGGTAAAGTTCGTACAGGGGGCCTGAGCCGCTTGCCAGAAGTTCCGTTTCATCAGGGGATTCTGCCAGATGCAGGCAGAAGGGGCGGCCGTGTTCCGCGCACCACGCCTTGGCGTCGCGCAGCACGTCAGGGGCTGTGGAGTAGAGCGCATGGCCCGAGGGCTGGCAGATGAGCGGCAGGTCGGGGGCTTCGGCCATTTCGTCGCGCAGGCGCGGCGGCCACGGGCGAAGACCGTCGGCAAGCGGGGGGACGAAACCGAACCATTCGCAGAAGTGCGTCACGCCGATGCCCGCTTCGCGGCATGCCTGCCTCACGGGCAGAAGGCCGTGCGCAATTGAGCCCGATATGTCGCCCACGTGCGCCGTGCCGGCCGCAGCCATGGCAGCGCAGGCAGCGTTCGTCGCGTCGAGCACGACGTCGTCTTCGATCGTTTTGAGAAGCCGTATGAAGCTGTTGATCCATGCGGTGAAGCCCCTGCCGAAGCAGGTCTTTCCTGCGAGAAAGGAAAGCTGCAGATGCGCGTGGGCGTTGACGCAGGCCGGAGCCAGCGTGACCGGCCCAAAGTCCTGCACTGTGCAGCCTGCCGGTAGACGCGCGCGTTTGAAGGGGGCGATTTCTTCGACGATGCCGTCGCGCGTGACGATGACGGCGTCGTCTATCTTTTTGAGAGCCTCCAGAAGGCGCACGCCGCGCGCCGGCTGCTCATCGGCAAGCGGCAGGACGGTGCGGGCGCGTATGGCGAGGATGACGTCTGGCATGAACTCGCCCGTTTTTACAGTATGCCCCAGAGCATTTTGAGCGCCATAAGGATGAGGAAACAGGCGAAGACCTGCTTGAGCCTGCCCGTGGGCAGGGAGTGGGAAAGCCTTGCCCCGATGGGGGCGGCGAAGAAGCTCGCCGAGGCGAGACCGGCGAAGGCCACCATGTGCACGAAGCCGAGCGTGCCCGCGGGCAGACCGGGCGCGGACCACCCTCCGCAGATGTAGCCGAGGGTGCCGGCGAGGGCAATGGGAAAGCCAATGGCGGCCGAGGTGCCGACGGCCTCGTGCATGGGCACGTTGCAGAAGGTCATGAAGGGCACGGACATCGTGCCGCCGCCGATGCCGACGAAGCTCGATATCAGGCCGATGCCGCCGCCGACACCCGCTGTGCCAAGCGAGCCCGGCATCTCCCGGCCAGCTGGGGGCTGATAGCGCGAGAGCATCTTGACCGCCACGATGAGGAGGAAACAGACGAAGAAGATGAGCAGAAAGCGCGCGGGCAGACGGCTGACGAGCAGACTGCCCAGGAAGGTGCCTATGAGGATGCCGGGGGTGATGTCGCGCACGATCTTCCAGCGCACGGCTCCTCGTCTGTTGTGGGCGAGGCTGCTTGACAGAGCCGTGATGACGATGGTCGCGAACGAGGTCCCGAGCGCCAGATGGTGGACATACTGCGCGGGCAGGCCGAGAGATGGGAAGACCATGTCGAGCATGGGCACGATGACGATGCCGCCGCCGACACCGAGAAGCCCCGCCATGAGACCCGCCGCGGCCCCGCAACAGAGATAGACGACTATGGAAAGAATCATGCAATCCTCCTGGAACAATTTGCGCTGATAATGCCCCGAAAATCCCGCGAACGCAATGCCGCCCGGGTGGAAGCGGCCGGCGACTTTTCGCTTTACAAAGAAAAGTGCGGCGCGTAGATTTTTTTTCATGTGCAAACACTTTTTTTTGATTGAGAAGGTTATGTGCCCCACATCTCGGGACCGGCCTCTTTCCGTTCCCCGCCGCATGTCGCAGCGGGTTTTTTTGTATCCAGGCGCAGGGGGCCACCATGTATGACACGCACTATCTCTGGCCGCACAAGGATCTGCTTGACGTCACCCAGCTTACGGCCGACGACGTCATGCACCTGCTGGATCTGGCCGCCAGCTTCCAGGAGATAAACCGCCGTCCCGTCAAGCGTGTGCCGACACTTCAGGGAAAGACGGTCATTCTTTTCTTCGCCGAGAACAGCACGCGAACGAAGGTCTCCTTCGAGATAGCCGCAAAACGTCTTTCGGCGGATACCCACGCCCTCGGAAAGGCCGGATCAAGCCTGAACAAGGGCGAGAGTCTCCTGGACACGGGGCTGACCCTTCAGGCCATGCACCCGGACCTCATCGTCATCCGTCACTCGTCAAGCGGCGCCGCGGCCTTTCTTGCTGACAAGCTCTCCTGCGGCATCGTCAACGCGGGCGACGGCTGGCACGCCCATCCAACGCAGGCACTGCTTGACTGCTACACCCTGCGCCACGCCTGGGGCGGCCGATTCGAAGGGCGCACTCTTCTGATACTGGGCGACATCGCTCACAGCCGCGTAGCCCGCTCGAACATGCATCTTCTGACCATGCTCGGAGTGAAGGTACGCCTGTGCGCCCCGCGCACGCTTCTGCCCGCAGGTGTCGAGACATGGCCCGTCGAGGTTTTCGGCGATCTCGACCGCGCCGTTGACGGGGCGGACGCCGTGATGTGCCTGCGGCTTCAGCTGGAGCGGCAGCAGGCGGGGCTTTTGCCCGATCTGTCCGAATATTCGCGCCGCTACTGCCTGACGCTTCCCCGCCTTTCCCGTGCGAAGACAGGCGCGCAGGTGCTGCACCCCGGGCCGATGAACCGGGGGCTTGAGATCTCAGACGACGTGGCCGACATGGCGGACAGCCGCGTGCTCGACCAGGTTTCCGCCGGCGTCGCAACGCGCATGGCCGTTCTGTATCTGCTCGCCATGCAAGGAGGAAGATCATGACGCTCTGCATACGCAACGCCCTTCACCTTGAAGCCCCGGTCGATCTGCTCGTCGACGGAGACCATGTCGTCAGCATGACCCCGGCCGGGCATGTGCCGCCTCCGGAAGGTTGCGAGATTTTTGAGGCCAGGGGCCTCGTGCTCATGCCGAGCCTGATCGACGCCCACGTGCATCTGCGTGAGCCCGGCTACGAGTACAAGGAGACCGTTGCGACCGGCCTTGAGGCCGCGGCGCGCGGCGGCTTCGGCAGCGTCATGTGCATGGCGAACACCCGGCCCGTGAACGACAACGCCGCCGTGACCACCTACATGCTGTCACAGGCGGCCAAGAGCCATCCGAACGGGCCGCGCCTCTATCCCATGGCGGCGGCGACCATCGGCCTGAAAGGGCAGGAGATAGCCCCCCTGGCAGAGCTTGCCGAGGCCGGATGCCGCGCCGTCTCCAACGACGGCGTGCCGATTTCGAGCAGCGAGATCATGCGTCGCGTCATGGAGTACGCCGCGGACCTCGGTCTTGTCATGAGCGACCACTGCGAAGACCCGACGCTCGCCCCCGGCTGGCTGATGAACGAGGGCGTGGCAAGCGGGCAGCTCGGCCTCAAGGGGCAGCCCGTGGTGGGAGAGGCCCTGCAGGCAGCACGCGACATCATGCTCGCCGAATACCTCCGCTTGCCCGTGCACATCGCCCATGTCTCGTGCGCGATGACAGTCGACATCATCCGCTGGGGCAAGGCGCGCGGCGTTGCCGTCAGCGCTGAGACCTGTCCGCATTATCTGCTTCTGGATGAAACGGCGATGGAGGACTACAATACCGCCTGCAAGGTCAGCCCGCCCCTGCGCAGCGCTGCCGACCGGGAGGCCCTTGTAAAGGCGATTGCCGACGGCACCATCGACATCATCGTGACCGACCACGCCCCCCATGCCCTCCACGAGAAGGAGACAAGCATGGACGAGGCCATGAAGGGTTTCACCGGACTTGACGTGGCGCTCTCCCTTATCTGGGGGCTCGTGCACGACATGGCCATCTGCGAGGCCGATCTGCACCGGCTGTGCTGCCGCCGTCCGGCGGAGATATTCCACCTGCCCTGCAACGGTTTCGCCCCCGGCGACCCCGCCGACTTCATTCTCTTCGATCCCGCCGAGGCATGGACGCCGTCTGTCAATAATCTGTACTCAAAGGGGCACAACACCCCATTCCTCGGGCAGGAGCTCAGAGGGCGCGTGAAGCACCATTGGATAGGTGGCGTGCGGCTTTTCTGACATTTTTTTTTCTTGCGCCTGACGATGCACAATGGTATAACACAGCAGCTTTTCAGTGTCTGAGCGTGTCAACTGTGTCCGTCAGTCAGCATTTTCGTCTGTGATGCTATGAATGGTCGGACAAAAAAATGTAAGGAGTTGTGGATGAAAAAGTTCATTATGGCCGTTCTGGCCGCCGCCTTCCTCTGCGCCCCCGCCGTCAGCTTCGCCGAAGACATGGACATGGCGAAGATCAAATGCAAGGATTTTCTTTCGCAGAAGGAAAATGATATCGTGACGATTGTTATCTGGGTCGACGGTTACCTGAGCGCCAAGAGCGGCGACACCGTCATGGGTGAAGAGTGGATGAAGAAGCTCTCCATGAACCTGGCTGGCTACTGCAAGCAGAACGGTGACAAGACCCTCATGGACGCCATAAATGCCCTGCCCTCGGACTAGGTCGTTCACCGGATAACAGCTTTTATTCTTCATGAGGAACTGACATGAAAAAGATTCTTTCTTCGCTTGTCCTCGCGCTGGGCCTCGTCGCCTTCGCCGCCGGCTCCGCCACGGCCAAGGAAATCATCGTCATGAACGGCTGCGATTTCCCTATCCCCTTCCTGGGCATAACCTCCGCTGAGGCCAAGCAGGCAGAAAATCTGCTTTCTGAGCCGATCAAACCCGGCGAGGGCGTCAAAGTCAACATCACCATCAACAAGGTCGACATCACCGTTCAGGACGGGCAGGGCGGCCAGGTTGATTTCCAGGGCTTGGATTTCACCAGCAAGTCCAAGATTACGCTGAAGTCAGACGGCACTGCCACAATGGAGTAGGCTTTTCCCCTGAATGTAAAAAAAACCCCCTGCGGCATACCGTCGCAGGGGGTTTTTTGATGGAGACACCATGTTCGGATTTCTCATGCCGAAGAGCCTGCCCTTTTTCGACATGCTCGACGAGCAGAACGCCCGCCTGAGGCAGATGACCGACA
>JAILMX010000210.1 GCA_024692205.1 Desulfovibrio sp.
CGGTGAGGCCCATGCCTTCACCCATGGCCTGGGGCACGGCGTGGGACTTGAGACCCACGAAAGACCTGCGCTCTCGACACGGGGAACGGGCGTGCTTCTGCCCGGCATGGTCGTGACGGTCGAGCCCGGCCTCTACTATCCAGCCTGGGGCGGCGTCCGCCGCGAGCATACCGTGCTCGTGACTGAAGACGGCGTCGAGGTCCTGTAGAGGCGTCGGCATGGGCGATACGGGAAAAAGGCTCTTTCTTGTGGGCCCTCGGGCGTCGGGCAAGACCACGGTTGGCCGAATGCTCGCAAGGGCTCTCGGCTGGCTGTTTGTGGATACGGACGTTCGGTTTGAAAACAATGTGGGGATGGGCATTGCCCACTTCGTCGCCGAGAACGGCTGGCCAGCCTTCCGGGAGGCGGAAAGCCGCGTTCTTCGCGACGTGAGTGAGGGCGATGGAGAAAAGGGGCTCGTGGTCTCCACCGGGGGCGGAATGGTGCTCTCCGTCGAAAACCGGAACTATATGCGCAGCCGGGGCGTCGTGGTATACCTTTCCGCGCCGCTCGCTGTGCTTGCCGGACGCCTTGCACGAAACGGTGATGCCGAAAAGCGGCCCTCGCTGACAGGCGGGGCGATTGCCGATGAGGTCGGTCAGGTCATGGCGGAACGGGAACCTTTATACAGGGCCTGCGCGCATTTCACCGTGGATGCCGCCGCAGCGCCGGAAGCCGTCTGCGCCGCCGTAAAGAGCGTGCTGGAGACTCCCTGCTCGTAGCGGCGGAAGGCGAACTTTCCGAAGGATTCTTGGAACAAGGCGTTGACACAGGTTGTTATACGGGCTACATTGACCGGGTAAAATTTTTATCGGTCAACTTTCATAAACGGCCTCTTCATCAGGGGGGATGCGGCTCATGCTGGATTTTGACATCACACTGCTTTTCCAACTTGCGAACTTCCTGATCGCACTATTCCTTCTCAACAAGTTGCTGATCAAACCCGTTCGTGAAGTGCTCGCCAAACGTCGTCGCATCATCGATGACATGACAGGTGAGGCTGTTAGCTTTGAGACACAGGCTGAAAAGAGCCTTGCCGACTACGAGGCGGCTCTTCAGCGGGCGCGTCAGGATGCCGGAGCCGCCCGCCAGCAGGGGCGTGAAGCCGGCACCGCCGAGCAGATGGCCATCGTCGGCGAAGCCCAGAAGAAAGCCAAGGGCATTCTTGACGATGCCCGTCTCGCTCTGAAGAAAGAGGCCGACGCCACCCTCGCCGCCCTGCGTGGTCAGGTGGCCGCCGTTTCAAAGCGCGTGGCGGACAAGCTGGTTCAGGGTTAAGGCTACGCAGAACGGTTTTCATGAATCGGGGGTGTAACTTGATTACAAGCAAACAGGGAAAAACGGTTTTCGCGGCGCTCTTTCTGCTGGGCCTGGCACTGCTGGGCGCGTTCGACGTGCTCGCCGCCGAAGAGGAGAGCGCAGGCGGCTACAACAAGTGGATGAACTTCTTCTGGCGTGTGCTGAACTTCATCATTTTCTTCGGCATCCTCTGGCATTTCGCCGGGAAGATCATCAAAAATTTCTTCAGGGGTCGTCGTCAGGAGATTCAGGATACCTTGGACAACCTGGATGTTCGTCGTGAAGACGCCAAGAAGCGCTTGAGCGAGGTCGAGGCGCACATAGCCCGCCTTGATGAAGAGCGTAAAGCGATTCTTGATGAGAGCCGCGCCCAGGCAGAGGCCCTCAAGCAGAGCATTATCAATGATGCCAAGCAGCAGGCCGAGCGTATCGTCGCGGAGGCCCGCGTCACAGCGGAAAGCGAAGGCCGTACGATATTGTCACAGGTTCGGTCGACTATGGCCGATGAAATCGTGGATGCGGCGGAAAAGCTGCTGCGGGCGAATTTGGGGCCCGCAGATCATGACAAGCTGATCGCCAATTCCCTCAAGAAGGTGGTGCTCCATTGATCAATACCGTGGTTGCACGCAGGTACGCCAACGCGATTTTTTCGTTGAGCGGAAAGGAAGGGGACAAGATTCTCGCCTCCCGAGGCGAGTGTCTGGCGAGTTTGAAGAGCATGATCACCGAGACGCCCGGTCTGGACTTGACCCTGAAGAGTCCTGTCGTCAGCATTGAAGAGAAGAAGGCAGTCGTAGGCAAGCTGCTTGACAAGCTCAAAGCTGACAAGATTATGCGCAATTTCTGCTTTTTGCTGGCAGACAAGGAGCGCTTGGCCTTTCTGCGCGACATAGCCACGCAGTATGGCGAGTTGCTTGATGCGAAACGGGGTGTGATCCGCGGCCGTGTCACGACGGCTGTTCCGCTTTCGGCTCAGCGTCAGGACGAGATTCGTGCTGAACTGAAGAAGAAGAGCGGGGGCGACATAGAGTTGGACTTTGCCGTGGATGACAGTATTCTTGGTGGAATGGTGCTCCATATGGGAGATCGGGTGCTGGATGCAAGTCTGCGCGCGCAACTGAGTATCCTGCGGGAGACTTTCAAAAGGGGTGAGTAGTACATGCAGATCAAAGCTGAAGAA
>JAILMX010000079.1 GCA_024692205.1 Desulfovibrio sp.
CGAGAATTGCGTCTGCGACATTGCTTTCTCCTGATGGCTGTTTCGTTCCGCGGGGCGCTCTCGCCTCTTTCCTCTTATGCATACTGACCGTCCGCGAAAAAACAGAAAATTTTTCGCCCTGTTTTCCGTAGCCATTTTTAAGGAAATTAGCCTGCTTCGTCATTAAAAATGACGAAACGGAGAAGCCGAAAAAAACGCTGGCAACTTTTTCGTGACAGGGCATTGCTGTCCGGCTAACGGGATAAAAAAAAGAATGGGCGGAAGGCGGCACGGACGGCGACTGCTCCCGCAGTGACCATCTGTTCGATGTGGCGGGAACGCCGGACTGCCTGGCGGTCCTCTTGCGCAATGGCAGGGGGCTCTGCGCCTATACGACCTCGTGCGGCGAGAAGCTTTCCGATATCCTCAACCATAAGAATACTCCCAAAGGATTATCGCGACGTACCGGAAATACTGCAAGTGAAGTCCTGTCCGGTGTGACGGTGGCTGAGCCCGCGTGCGCGAAAGACCTGCGGGGGCCGCCTGCCGGCGGATATTCCGGGGATAATCGTTGCGCGCACGAAACGGCATGCCTGACACGCACAACGAAGAGCGTCCGCCCCGGCCTTGAAGCCGAAAGCGGGCGCTTGGCATTTTCACGGTGAGGTGACGGAGGCAACCCGCGCGGCGCCCCCGCCGCCCGAGTGTCAGGGCCGCATGCCGTTCGGCACGAATGACGTCCCTTCCGGCTGCCCGGAGGCCGGCTGGGCCAGCCACTCCTTCCAGTAACGCACGGCGCGGATGAAGAGGGTAAGGATCTTTTCGAACTCCCCGTAGGTCAGCTCGCCTTCCAGTATGCGGTGCAGGGTGAAGACCTCGCGCTGCGAGTCCAAGCCAAGGCAGGCCTGCCCGGACTGCGCCCCCAGGCAGTTGGCCTCAAGCAGGCGCGTGTGCGCGTCCCTGCGCCCCACGGCAGAGGCGAGGTCGGCCATGATGTAGAGCTGATCCTCATGCTGCTCGAACACGACCTCGTCCTGGTCGAAAAACACGCCGCACGTGTTCTGGTCGGACATTTCCAGCGCAAAGCCGAGCGCCTTGCCAAGTTCCTCTATCAGGGTTTTTCCGTTCATAGCATCCTCCTGTGTCTGTTTCCTGCAAATGTCAGCATCCTCGCGGTGCGTGCGCCCTGTTCATCATCCAATGATCTGATTCGGCCTCTGCATCTGATCGAACTCTTCACTGAGATCGGGCAGCTGCGTCAGGGTGCTGTAGCCGCGTTCGATCGCATAGGCGCCTCTCTTCGCGGCCTCGCTCTGACCTTCGTCATTCTGAATGCCGCGCATCGCATCGAACACGTTAAGCTCGGTGCGGCTGCGCAATACCTCAAGAAGGGTCTTCTCCTCATTGTTTATGGACACCTTCTCCTTGGAGAACATGGCCAGGAAGGCCGCCACTTGAAGCGCCTCGATGTCGCGGGCATGGTCGCGGTTCATGGCGGCCCATGCATCCTCTCCGAGCGCGTTCTTAAGGGCATCGTTGAGCTGCACGCCCAGACCGGACAGGATACGGTTCACCTCCTCCCGCGCCGCGTTCCCCGCAAGGGCATTCTTCAGCTCCGTGACGTTAACGTTCTTTCCCGCTTGGATGGCCGTGCTGCAGTTCGACGGATGCGACTTCAGAATCCACATCTTCAAGGCCTTCCTCGTTTGCTCGGAGAGGGTCTGGTCAGCATCCACGGCCTGGAAGGCGACCCTATACTGCTCCGCCAGCTCTTCGGCCAGGTTGGAAAATGCCTCTGCAACCGCATTTTGGGCGACTTGGCCCCGCACGACGGAGCTCTCCAGCTCGCGGAGGCGGATTTCGAATACTCTGAAGTTCACATTGTTCCTGACGGTTTCCGGGTCAAGTTGCAGCTTCTGCGCTATAGACGTGATCATATTCCCCTTGGTAACCTCGCGCTGCGCGTGCGCCGTTTCGTAGAGCGCAGCCATGCTCCTGAATTCATCCGTGCGGCCGTTCAGGATGTTCTGCACAGCCTGCTGATCCTGCGCATTCTTCAGATCCTCAAGCAACTGGGGATTTTTCTCTGCGGCGATCTCGCGCAGCCGCGCGGCCTTGTTGTCATTCTGCCCGCAGAGCGGCTTGAAGGCATTTTCCAGCGCCGTGATGGCCATTTTCGTCTTCATATGCTTTTCGACAAGCTCCTGCATCTTCTGGGGGTTGACATTGCCGTCGAGCGCTTTGATCTCATTGGCGAGCTTGTTCTTTTCCCCGCCCAGGAGCTGCGTCAGCGTAGCCCCCTGCGGCACGAAATTCTCTCCGTATCTCTGCCGCATCTGCGTGACGACGCCGTCCGCGGCGGTCTTCAGGGAGCCGGTGAGTTCGCGGCCTGCCACGATGTCGTTCGCGATTCGGGTGTTGTAGGCGTCCGCCTCGGGATTGGCATTCGGCAGGTTGTTGCTGTTCTCCGGCACGCGGGGTTCGGGGGCGGGACTCTTCGCGATGTAGCTGACGAGCGCCCTGAGGCCCGCGTAAAACCCGAGGCCGATGGCGCCGGCGATCAGGCCGATGGGCCCCGTAGCTATGGTGGCGGCTACAGTGCCTATGGCAAGAGAGGTCAGGTAAGACTTCCCCACAGCTGAAAGGGGGCCCTTGCCGAAGATAAAGGCGCTGATGCGGGAGAGTATTCCGGGCTTGGCGGGCCGGGCGTTGTGCAGTTCAGGGGGAAGATCGGGGCGGGGCTGTCCGATCGGGGCGTTCTGGACATTCTGCCGCGGTTGCTCATTCACGTTGCCGACGTTGGGATTGTTGTCGATGATGGGATTGTTATTGATCGGTACCTGGGGATTGTTGTTAGCGACCTGGGACATGAAGCATCTCCTTTTCTGTGCGTCTGCGGCCGGGCATCCTGCAATTCTTCCGCTCCCGTGTGGTTTGGTCACGCGCCTGAGCTCGGGCCGCGTCCGTGTCACGGCTGCCGTGCGGGGTCTGGCCACCCGTTGAGACTGATCCGGCTTATGGCATCTCCTTCAGCCTCAATGCGCAATCACGGACAAAAACGTCCTTTTGACTTCAGACTACAGGCCTCCTGAGGGAACGGCAAGACTTTTTTCTGTTTTTCTTCTGTTCTTTTTTCGTCATTTTTGACGACAAAAAGCAGCTAACGGCCTGTATCCACGGATAATTCGCTTCATCATTATTGATCATGCCGGTGATTGGCTTCCAGTTGAGGCAGCCTGAGGCTCTTTCGTCGGCCGACGCAAGGGCTCGCGGCAGAGCACCACGCCCCCGCCAGGGAAACGCGGCACGCCGCGCTCTGCCTTCAGGCGGCCTGCTCGGATTTCATCCATTGCTTCATGTCGTACATTGCCTTATCGGCTCGCTTGAAGACGCTCTCCGGGTCGGTATCAACCGCCGGATTGAATAACGCCCCGCCGATGGCTGCGGAGACGCGCTCCCACGGCTCAAGAGACGTATCCGACGCGCTTTCGCGCATGGCGTCGGCAAATTGCGCTATCAGCGCATCCGCCTGCTCGGCGTCGGTGTTTTTCATGATGACGGCAAACTCGTCGCCGCCGATGCGGAAAACAGGATAATGCGCAAAGGTGGCGCACAAAAGCGCGCAGACTTTTTTGATGAGGCTGTTTCCGCGCTCATGCCCATAGGTGTCGTTTGTCCGTTTCAGGTAGTTGAGGTCGACGACGGCAATGGCAAAGCATGCTTTTCCGGCTTTGATGTCGCGCGCCAGGCCTTCACAGGCGATATCATACGCCAGTTTGTTTTTTATGCCTGTCAGCGCGTCCTTTTGCGCAAGGTCGTGCAGGGCGTTGGCGCGTTTGCGCTCGGCATAGAATTCCGCAAGCGTTTCCTTGAGAGTTGCGGTGTTGGTGCTTATTTCATGGATCATGGCTGAAATGCTCTTTGCCAGCAGCGATATCTCGTCACAACCTGTAACCGCAGCGTCAATTCTTTCCGCTATTGTTCTGTCCTTGCTTGTCGCATAGAGATTCACAAATTTCTGAAGATTTTCAATTTTCGTCAGATATGTCCTGTTGATGATGTACAGCAGGGCGCAAATGCAGAGGATTGTCACCATGCTCATATAGAGTATTTGCAGCAAAGCGGAATAAAAAATTGCTGATTCTATCTCCGCTGTATCAATTTCTATGCCTATGACGCCGCGTTTTTCGCCCTCCAGAATCAGCGGTGTAAAATAGGCGTATGTTTTTCCGTATTCATTATCGTATATGTCATAGCCTTTTGGTGCTTTTCCTGTATTCCATGCTTCCCACATTTTTGGGTGTTCATCTGTCGGCTCAAAGACATCGGCGCAGATATTGATAAACTGAGGGCCGTGATGTCTGCTCTCGCCGCGTCGAAAATCAATGACCCAGTACATATGCAGAGGGTCTTTTGAAGGCACTAGGTAATACGCATACTTTATTTCAAATTTTTCTTTTGCCGTTTCAAAAATGGCAAGCCATTTCCTGAACATATATTCTGCGAAGAGCAGTTTCATTTCAAATGGCAGGGCATCAAAGGGAACATCCTTTTCAAATATTCTGCCGGGATAGCTTCTGGCAAAGGCAGTATCAAAGATTTCTTTTTCCTGCCGGAAGTCACCCGCAAAAGAGGACGGAACCTTGAGGGCAGAGGCATTGTTGACGATGAAATCCTGCATGCAGAGGAACTCTCTTCCCTCTATCCGGATCAGATTTTCCAAATACGCCGATATGTGCCTCAGCGTCTTTTCAATATTTGCTTTATGGCTTTCTCTTTGGAGGGAATAGGTATTGCAGGCGTTGAGAATTATGATGATGGACATGAAGAGCAAAAAAATGCCGGAAAACCGTATGAGAATGGTATCTTTTTTCATACCGCTGTCGTCACGGGCGTGATGGGCACCGCAGTCTTGGAGAGAAAAATTTCCATCAATAAAAGTCTGACACATCCAGAAGCGTTGACAGCGAGGGATTCCAGCCGATGGAAGCGGCTGTTCCAAGATTGATGCCAAGCTGAAGCGGGTTGTGAAAACGCTGCGACAATGCGCGGGGAAGAACTCCCTCGGATATTCTGAGCAGAACGTCCGCTGCGTAGCGACCCTCCGCAAAAGAACTCCCGACGAAGCCGAGCAAAACGCCGTGTTTTACTTCGTCGTCCCCTGTCTGTGAAAAATGGGGAATATGAGCGTCAAGAAGCGGGGAGAGAACGCGCGGTATCTGCTCCGGATCCAATGTTGAAAGTGAGGTAAGGTACACAGCGTCAACTTTTTTCTCAGCCAGCGTCTTATGACAGGCCTCAAGCCTGTCGGCTATGATGACCGGTTCCAGATCATATAATTTATCGGCAAGGCACGGAACGATTTCCACGGAGAGCTTTTCTGCGGCGGCCTCAATTTCTTTCAATGATACGATAGATTTCCCTTTCAGCGTATCCTCGTACACGATTCCTAATGTTCTGAAGGGCAGTATGGCATGAAAATATTCAATCTGTCGCTTATATCGCAATGGATCGACGAGTGCGATGAGGTTGTTTTTTCCAGAATCATTCTCTGAAGGGATAATTCCCGCTTCTATGGCGTTTGTCGAACTCGCAACAATGACAGGAACATCCGTTTTGATATTCGCCATGGTCAGGCCGGCGCTCGTACCGAATGCAAAAATGATGTCAATATCTTTCTTTTTCTTAAGGCGATTTACTATATTATGCTGTATTTCTTTGAGTTTTTCATCATTCCACTGCCCGGGAAAAAAGCCGTCCTCCAAAAAAACCAGACGGGAATTGCTGTTTTCACTCATCCATTTCCAAAGGGCTGCGGCACCGTTCTTTTTCGGTTCGTAAGGCGGGACTGTCCTGAAGTACCCCTCTTCCTTCAGCCTGACGGCGATTCCGTACAGCATATGGTAGTATTCGATAAACGGGCCCGATTCAACGGCGAGAATGCGCATCGGACCACGCGCGTGCGCCGGCAGATGCCACAGGAAGAGAACGCTCAGGCAAAGGCACAATGCTATCGAACTGATTTTCATCGAAGGAACCTCTTGCATAGCCTTGTATCATCATGTGCCCTCGCTGGAAAGAGAGCGGCCCCTTTCAATTGCAGGCATTGCCTGCGGAAAATCCCGTCGAAAAGCCGTCCGTCTGCCTGATCCTTTGCCTGCCGCATGGGGGGCCGCCTGACAAAGAATCACTACCCGCCCTTCTGTCCATCGCGCCTTCGACAAAAATGGCGAAAAAAGGCGAAAAAACTTTCCTGTTTCTTTTGCCTTCCTGTCGGCGTATCTTCAGAAAAACAAGCGGGGCCCACACCGCGTGACGAAACCGACAGCAGAGGAGAAACCTGTGAGCCAGATCAATCTCAACGTCGCCAACGCGAATATTCAGCAGGAACAGAATGTCCAGAACGGCCAGGACGTCGGACAGCCCCGCGCCGACCTGCCTCCCGAACTGCGCAACGCCCGGCCCGCCGGCGGCGGCATATTCGGCCGCGTCGTCGCCTTTC
>JAILMX010000246.1 GCA_024692205.1 Desulfovibrio sp.
TGCTCATGGCGATCTCTCCAGCGCGGACTTACGGCTAGGCCTTCGTCTCGGATTCGGCCGACGCGGGAGGCGCAGGCGGCACGGCGGGCTGACCATCCTTCGCAGGGGCCGCAGGCGGCACGGCGGGCTGATCGGCGCGCGCACCGCTTATCATGTCCTGGGTCTTCCTTTCGGCAAGGGAGGTCAGGCGCGTACGCAGGTCGTCTTCCATGCTCTGAAGCTCCTGCTCCACGGCGCGGCGGCGTTCACGCCCGTCGCTGACAATCTTCATGGTTTCCTCGATGGTTCCGATGAGCTTTTCGTGCACGGCCTTCAGGGAGTCGATGTCGACGATGGAGCGCTCGACCTCGCGGGCCGTCTCGATTGTGGACTGCTGCAGCATATCGGCGTTCTTCTGCAGCATGGCGTTCGTGGTGTCCGAAACCTCCTTCTGGAGGTGGGCCGCCTTCTGCTGGCTGTGGATGGACAGGGCGAGAACCATCTGGTTCTTCCAGATCGGTATGGTCGCCAGAATGCTCGTCTGTATCTTTTCGGCGAGATTCTGGTCGTTGCTCTGTATCATGCGTATCTGCGGCGCTGTCTGCAGGGTGATGGTGCGCGACATCTTGAGATCGTGCAGGCGGCGCTCGAAACGGTTCAGCTTGTCGGCCATGTCGCGCACGGACTGGGCGCTCATGTTGTCTCCGCTCGTGCGGGCGGTCTCCTCGAGCTTCGGCAGCTCGACGGTGCGCGCCTCCTCAAGCTTTTGCTCGCCGGCGGCTATGCAGACGCTCAGATTCTCGTAGAATTTTTTGTTGTGGTCGTAGAGCTGCTCAAGCACGCTGATGTCCTTGAGCAGGCCGACCATGGCGTCCTCAAGCTTCGCGGATATGCCTTCGACCTGGTTGAGCACGGTGTCGAACTGGGCCACGGTGCGCTCCACCTTGTCGAAAAGGCCGCCGATGAGGGGCAGGCTTTCGAGAAAGCCCTTCTTCTGCCCGGCGATGGCCGAAACGTCCACATCCTTGATACGGAGCATGAGCTCGGACAGGCCCTCGCCCACCGGCCCGGAATCCTTGACGCGCACGGCGCTCAAAATGTCGTCGGCGAAACGCGAGATCTCCTCCATCGTCTTCGCTCCGTAACTCAGGGAGAGCGCGGGGTCGTTCAGGTTTATCTCTGCTGCTGCGGCCTGCACCTTCGCGGCGTCGACGGGCAGATTCTCTATGGAGACGGGAGCTTTTTCAACCGGTGTTTCGTTCATGGGGCCTCCGTGGTGTGATGGTTGCTTCGGGGCTGTCGCCCCGTGTGCGCGCATGATAAAAGTTTTCAGCCGGCAATTCAATAGCCGCGGGCCACGGCCGATACCTTTGAGGGAATCAGGAATCTTCCCCCGCCCCGGGTAAGCCCCCCCGAGAAGCGCCCTTGCTCCTCACGGAGAGAGAGTATATACCATCAGCATGCAGTACCTTGCCCTCTGTTGCACGGTGAAGGATGAAGCCCCCTTCATAAAGGAATGGATCGCCTACCACGCCCTGCTCGGCGTGGAGCACTTCATCATCTGCGACGACGTGAGCGCTCTGCCGGTAAGCTCTGTGCTCGAAGGATGGGCCGCCCCGGCGGCCGTCACCATCATCCGTCACGAAGAGCCCAAGACCCAGCAACAGACCTACGGCGAATGCCTCGCCCGCTTCGGCACCCGCTTCTGCTGGATCGGCTTTCTCGACATGGACGAATTCGTTCGCATCGGGCCCCCCCCCTCGCGTGAGGCGGATTTGCGCGTCTTTCTCTCTGATTACGAACCCTATGCGGGTCTTGCCATGAACTGGCGCATGTTCTCATGGAACGGACACGAAACACGCCCTGACGGCCTTGTGATGGCGAACTACACGGCCTGCCTCGGCGACGACATCCATTTGAAATGCTTCGTCAGACCAAGGCAAGTGCTCCACTGTGCAAACCCGCACGCCTTCATTGTGAAACAGGGCTCATACATGGTCGATGCCGGACTAATCCCCGTTCCGAACGGCTATCCCTTCGCCCCCCCGCAGACCGAAAGCTGCGCTATCAACCATTACTACTATAAATCGCGCCAATGCTTCGCCGAAAAAATTCGACGCGGCAACCCCTGCCGCATCACGCGGCGCATGGAGGATTTCGAACGACAGACTACCCTGCCCACGCAGGCGGACGAACGCCTGCTCCCCTTCGTGCCCGCCGTGCGACACGCCGTCGCAGAGGGCATGCCGACTGCCGCCATGCCAATGGCGTCGACCGGTCAGACGAGAAGGGCCGCCCCCATCGACGCCATTGCTGCCGCACGAGACTGGCTTTCGCCGCACAGCGGCATGCGGAACAGCCCGCCCGCCCCGCCTGACAGGCACGACGTCAAGCGAGCTTTGCTGTGCCTGACCGAAGCCTTTGCGGACTGGGAGGACGAACAGAACTCGCAGAGAGCGGACGATGTCCCCGGAAACGAGAACCTCGCCGAAATCTGGACGCTACGTGCCCGTGCCGCTCTCATCCTCAAGAAAAACGACGACGCACATCGATGCCTTAAACAGGCCCTCGCGCACGCAGCCCTGCCCGAGGCCTACGCCCTGCTCGCCGAGATCTTCCTGCTGCGCGGGGAGGCGGAGAAAGCTCGCGCCACCCTGAGCATGCTCTCCCGCGAAAGCCCCAAGGCCGTCTGAGCCCCCCAATTCCCCCGCAACTGCCGCGCGACGCGCTGGCCTTGCCGGCAAGAGGCTTGAACCGCAAAGACCGCTGACGGGGACGTATCGAATCCCGATCTCATGGGCGTTGTGGAGTGAACACCCAAAGAAAATCAGCCCTTGCCCCCGCGTTGAGGGGCGGAATCCTTCGTAAGCTGCCAGCGTGACAGGCCGTTCAGAATGCAGCGGCGCGCGTCGCTGTCGATGCCATAGAACGTCTCAAGGCTCTCCGCCATGTCGCTTCTGGCCGTATGCCCGGCTGAAGGACAGGCGCTTTCAAAAACGGGCAGCGTCCAGCGACGGGCGGCCGCACGTATGTATTTCTTCTCCACAAGCAGAAGGGGACGGATAAGATGCAGACTGCCGCCAAAAAAGGGTTCGTTCATGCTCATGCCGTCGACCCTGCCGTTGCGGCAGAGGTTCAGGAAAAAGGTGGAGACAAGGTCATCGGCGTTGTGTCCGAGGGCGAGATGGGTCAGGCGATAGGTTCGGCAGAGCTCGAATAGGCGCTTGCGCCTGAGCCACGCGCAGCGGAAACAGGCCGAACGGCGCCGGTTCTTCTCAGAATGGGCCTGCGGGCCGAAATCCGTCACCTCGATATGGGCGGCTATGCCCTCGCGTAAAAGCCACGGCAGCAGGACGGCATGGCTTTCGGCATCGAAGCCCGGGTTCAGGTGCAGGGCCATCAGCTCAAAGGGAAAGGGCACGATGCCCTGACGGATGCGCAGCGTCTTCAGCAGCACCCAGCTGTCCACACCCCCGGAGACCGCCACCCCCACACGGCAGCCGGGCCACAGCATGCCGGCCTTCTGCATGGCCTTGCCCGCAGCTCTGACGCAGACCTCCTGCGCATACGATCGTCTGCCGTGAGCCATCTCCGCACCTCCCTCTTTGCATTCGTTCTGGCGAAAATCAACAGAAAACCGGGCGTTGTCAACCGGCCCACGACTGACGCGCCCCCCCGTCATCGAAACGCACGATTCCGATCCACAAAAGGCTTGACAGCCAAAGATTCGATGTATAATAATTTTAATTTCGGCAGGGGTATCTTCTTTGCCGCACGTCTTCGGACGATCCCCATCCAGATCCATTCATGGAGGCAACATGGCCCGCATCACAGTGGAAGACTGTCAGGAACGCGTGAACAATCGTTTTCTGCTTGTCCAGATGGCCATCAAACGGGTGCATCAGTATCGGGAAGGGTACGAGGCCCTCATCACGTCCCGCAACAAAGAGGCCGTCACAGCCTTGCGCGAAATTGCCGCCGGCAAAATCCGCCCCGAGGATGAGACCCTTTATACCCCCTTGCCGGAAGAGGACGCTGCCCCCGTGGCCGAGGGCTAGCAGGCCCCCTTTTTTCCGTCCGCCGGCAACGCGGCGTGACGAAACGCGACGAGACAGGATATGGCACAGCGCGATTATTACGAGGTTCTTGGCGTAAGCCGCACGGCAGGCGAGGATGAGATAAAGCACGCCTACCGCAAGCTGGCCATGAAATACCACCCCGACCACAACCCCGGGGACAAGG
>JAILMX010000254.1 GCA_024692205.1 Desulfovibrio sp.
TGATGCCAGATGAATGATTTTAGGTTTTTACTGAGTTAGGTATCAATGACGGCAAAAAGGTCTTTGAAATCAGCATCTGCTTTCTGATACTCAGTTGATTTCACAAGAAAAAACCATCACAAATTTTCTTTAACAGAGCCAATGAAAAAGACGACGGGGTCCGTCAGAAAGCTTCCCGCTGGAAAGGCGACAGCAGCCCGCCGCTCTTTCCGCGGCTGGCGGCATAGGGGTCGACCCACTTCAGTACGAGTCGGCCCATGTCCCATGCGAGCGAACGGGCTATGAGGCCCGCGGGATCGCCGGGGTTGCGTTCCGTAATCGTGAACAAGTAGAAATCATGCACCTGGCGCGACTCCATCATGCCCCCCTGGGACATGGACCATAAAAGAACGCCGCTTTTGACGTCGTATATCTCGATGGAGAGCGAAAGCGAGCTCGTGCCCCCCGTTCCGCCGTCGAAGTAATGGGTTATGTAGCCGCCCACGACGAGCTCCGCGCCGATGCGACGCGCCTGCGCCAGAGCATGGGACGGCTCGAAAGGCACGTCGGAAGGGGCGAACTCAAGCCGTTGAAAGGCGTTCAGCGAAAGCCAGATCTGCCAGACCTGACGCGACAGGGCGTTGCTGAAGGTCACGGCATTGGATATGCCCTGCGTCATGCGCAGGGGAACGAAGAGCGCCGTCGGCCTGTGATCTGCCTTGCGCAGGGGCTGCACATAGACGGCGGGTTGCTGGCGTCGCACGAAATTATCGACCTGAATATCAAAGGGATTGCGCAGGCTGCCCGTGACATTTCGGGTTATCAGGCTGTCATCGGGGCTGCGGGCGCAGGAAACGGCGGCCAAGACGACGCAGAACAGACAGACAATGCGCAGCACTATTTTGGACATTACGGATGCCTCCCTTTTTTCACGAAGGGCATGCAAATATCACGCCATCGATCAATGCAGGAGTGAGAATATCTCGCGCACGAAAAAGGCCATCAGCAGGAAAATCGGCGCCAGACAGGCCGCCGTCTGAGCCCAGTTGATGGACAGGGCCTGGCGCAGGCCGACGACGAGACAGCCGAGACACCACAGAGAGCCGACGATGCTGCCGAGAACGGGGACAACGCACAGCAGACTTGGGGCGGCGCTGTAGGCGAAGACCTGAAAGACGAGGGAGAACTGGGCGCGCTCGGGCGCGATGAAGCGGCAGACGAGAGCGATGATAAAGGCGAAGAAAAAAATCTGCAGGACATGCAGGCTCGTCTGGATGAGAAGAGACATGGCAATGTTCATGGGCGGCGTGAGCATTGCCAAAAGAGTCTCGAGCTGGGGGTCGTTCGTTACCGCGGGCTGCAGCACCGAAACGAGCGCCCTGCCCCAGAACGCCTCGATAACGGCCTGCGCGGCACACAGGATGACATAGAAAATCAGGGGTCGCTTCAGCTCAGCGTCAGGGGCGAGAGAGGCGAAGAAGCGCGGTGCCGCGAACATGACGCGCATCACCGTCTGGTAAAAGGACGCCGTCCAGCCGATGCACCCGGGTGCCTTGTCCCAGGGGTTTGCGCGACAACCTGTTGCCTTTTCGCGATCCACAGGATCCGCCGGTATGCGCGGAGGGATACTCCCGTCAGTATCCCGTGAACCCGCCGGGGGGTATGCATCCCGCCTCTCCGCACCGACATCAGCTCTTTGTCCCTGATCTGAAGACGCGTCATCGGCGGTTACGGCTTCATCGTGATGAATGACCGTGGCGCAGCTCGGCAGGGGATCATCCCCCCCGCCAGCGGCATCGGCGCGGTCTCCCCGCTTCAGCACGGCCAGTGGGCCTTCCTTCGAAGAGAAGCGGAAACGGCAGCCGCACATCGGGCAGTTCGCCACGACAGTGGCGTCGGGCAGCCGGTCTTCAGGCACGTTCCGGCTGAAGCCGCAATCGGGACAGGTTATTTCCACAGCATCCTCCTCGGAAAGAGCTGATGTCACGCATCCGGGGTCAAAAAAAGGCCGCCCCCGAAGAGGCGGCCCTTGATGATGACGTCAGACGACTAGTGAGCGACCACGCGGAAGTCGTCGCGGCGGTTCTTGGACCACACGGACTCGCCGGAGCCCTGAACAGCCGGATTTTCCTTGCCGTAGCTCAGCATTTCCATCTGGCTGGGGTTCACGCCCTGGCCGGCCAGATATTCGTAAGCGGCACGGGCACGACGCTCGCCGAGGGCGAGGTTGTATTCCTGGGTGCCACGTTCGTCGCAGTTGCCTTCGATGCGAACCTTGATGCTGGGGAACTGCTTCATGAGGGCAGCCTTGTTCTTCAGCACTTCCTTGTATTCGGGTTTGATGGTAAATTTGTCAAAGGCAAAGTACACGCGGGCATCCGTGATCTGCTGGATGGCAGCGCGCATTTCGGGGGTCATGCCGTCATCATAGCCGGGCTCGTTGCCCGTCTTCTTGGCGCAGCCGAAGCCGGCAGCCAGAGCCATGACCAAAGCCATAACGAGTGCGAAACGTTTCATTGTGTGTGTCCTCCTGAACAACGTACTAAGAAAAGCTTTCCTTTCTTCGCATGCGGTCCCATGACCGTTTGCGCAAGGATGATACTAGCGGCCCTTCAATCTTTGTCAAGACATAAGGAGGGCCGAGACGCAAAAAACGCCTACTTTTTTCCGCCGGGCATGCCCCAGCGGGGGAAGGAAACCGCCCCGCCGCCGGTCGGCACCTTCTTTGCATCACCGCCGTGACGGGTTGTGAGATAAATGCCGCGGGAACCGCCGCGGGTCGACGCAAAGGCTATGAAATAACTGTCCCCGCAGAAGGACGGCTGCTCGTCGCTGCCCGGGCCGAACGTCACCTGGCGTTCCTGGCCGGTCATCATGTCCTGCACGAAAATCCTGTGGCCGTAATCCGTCATGCGGCTGTAGACAACAAGCGTGCCGTCGGGGGAAAGGTTCGCCTCGGTATTGTACGAGCCGCCCTGACTCACGCGGGTGACGGAGCCGCTGCCGAGATCCTTGAGGAATATCTGCGGTCCCCCCATGCGGGAGGACGTGAAGGCCATCTTCCGGCCGGTGCTGTCGAAGGTCGGCGACACGTTGATGGCATTGCTCTGCTCAAGCACGCGTTCCTTCTGGAAGGCATGGTTGAGCAGATAGATCACGGGGTACTTGCCGTTCGAAAGCGCCACGGCGACCTTGTTGTCAGGCGTGAAGGCCGGGCCGATAACGACGTTGCCGGGGAAGCGTATGCGCTGGACCTTATGAGACGAGCTGTCCCACACGCCCAGCGCGTGCGACTTCTCGTCTATGTGCGTGAAGACGACGAAGCGGCCGTCGGGGGACCATGCCGGAGACATGGACTTGCCGGGGATGTTGGTGATCTGGCGAAGGTCACGTCCCGTGGGCTTGCACAGCCAGACGTTGGAGTTCATCTTGCCGTTCGACTTGATGAAGGCCAGCGTGGAACGGAAAAAGGCACCGTTGCCCGTCAAGGCCTCGAGCAGGTCGGCGCAGAAACGGTCTGCGACCTCCGGCAGATCCTTGGGGGAAACCTTGCCGTACTCCTTGCCGAAGAGACGCCCGCCGCTGCTCGTTTCAAAAGCGCGAATCTGCACGGAAGTCGTGCCGCTGTCACCTCCCGGCCACAGCATGGTGACGACGATGTCCGAGCCGGCCAGCTGGAAGCGCTTGAAGTCGAGCGCCGGCGGCTCGCAACCGCCGAGCACGGTACCGCCCAGAATAGCCTTGGGATCGGTTAGCCGCATGAACGGCAGGAAGGAGAGGTTCTCCTCCACAAGTTTCTGCAGGTTGCGGCCCATGCCTGTAGCCTCGCTGTTCGGCCCCCGCAGGGGGGCGGCGAGGGCCAGATTGACGATGTTCTGGCCGGGGCCGTAGATATCCACCCGCAGACCGGCCTGCGCCGGGACGAGCGAGGCCAGCAGCAATGCCGCCGCCATCAGAAAGGTTAGATGAAATTTTCTCATGCTTTCGACTCCTCCTTATGCGTCACCGCGCTTTCAGCGCGGGCGTGCTTTCCTCGTCAGCGGCGGGCCTGCGGGGCCTGACAAGAACGCCGTCTCTTTCCTCCCCAGAGAGCCCGAAGGCCGGCCTGCGCCGCTTCTCGCCAGCCGTCGCATCTTTCGTGCGTCTGGCCGGTGGAGCCGGCGGTTCGGCCCGCACATCGGGAAGAGGAGCGCCGATACCCTCCGCGGCCCGCATGGCCCGCTCACGGGCGGCATCCTCTGCCCGGCTCGCTCTCTCCTCCTCCATCTGACGTTCCGCCCTGTTCCGGGCTTTCTGCTCGGCTTTCATAGCGTCCTCAAGGGAAAGTGCATCCGCCCCGCTCCCCCTTGCCGTATCGCCTATCCGCAACGAAATGTCGACGGAAACCGGCCCGTCGGGCGGCGCACCGAAAGGTTGCGCCCTCTCCGCCGCGCCGCACGCAGCCCTGTCGAAAGCCTCCAATACGGAAGGCTTCGTAACGCGGCAGGCGGCCAGTCTTCCGCGGGCATCCACGTCAAGACGGATCCGCACGGAAAACGAACCCACGAGCCTGGGCGGCATCCACTTTTCAAACACGTCTTCAAGAACTGTTGCAGCATACCGGTCATTCGAGGCCGTCGCGGCGCCAGAGCGCCCTGCTCCGAACGACGGCCCGGCAAAAGGCACAAGCGTCAGAAGGATCGAGGGAACGATCAGAACGCATGGATGCCGCATCAGTCTCTCCGCTATCTCCCCATCATCTCGTCATAGGTGAAAACGAGCTCCAGATCGCAGTATTCCCGTGAAGGCGGAGGCGGGAAATTGCCAGCATTACTCGTCCGCATCACGGCATTGACGGCGGAGGCGTCGAACTGATGGTTGCCGGAGCTGCGGCTCACGACCGCATTCTGCACCTTGCCCTGCATGTCCACATCCACCCTGATGACACAGCTCAAATTCAGGCGCCTTGCAGAGGTGAAGCCCCAGTTGGGGCGAACGGCAAGCATGACCTGACCAACGTAGACGTCACCCAGACCACCGCCTCCGGGGCCTGTGCCCTCTCCGCCGCCGCCGCCACGATTACCGCCGGCACGGCGCTGGGCCGCGGCGAGGGCCTGTTCGACGGCGTTGCCCCTGTCACCCGATTCGGAACGGGAGCTGGCCTTTCTGCGCGCCTGCTGCAAGGCTGCGGCGACAGGATCCTGCGGCGGCTTGTCCTTGTTCCTGGTTTTCTGATCCTTTTCGGGTTTCTTATCCTTCTGCGGTTCCTTCGGCTTTTCCTGCTTCTCTTCCTTAGGCTTTGGCTTGTCCTTGGGCTTGGGTTTCTCCTCGGGCTTGGGCTTCTCCTTCTTTTGCTCGGACACGGGCTTGGCTTCCGGTTTCGGCTCGGGCTGCGGTTTGGGTTCCGGTTTCGGCTCCTTCTTCGGCTCAGGCTTCTTCAGTTCCGGCTTCGACGGCGTTGGCACGGCCTCCTTCGGCGGCACGTTCTGCGGCTTCGTTTCCTTCACCTCATCACGCGCGGGGGCAGCGACTTCGTTTTTCGGCGCCGGGGGCGTCGGGGCCATCGGCCCGTCACCCGGCTCGCCCATATGGCCCAGTATGGGCGACGGCGTCTTGTTGCCGCCGGGCGCACCATCGACAAGGCTTATCATAACCGGCGGCCTTTCCAGATGCAGCGGCGGTGTCGTCGGCCAAAACCAAAGCAGCAGAAAGACTGCGATATGCAGACAAAGAGAAAGGAGGAAGGATGCTGCCTGCATGCCCGTACCTATTACTGTCCGGCCTTGGGGGCGCCAGCGGCGCCGGGCTTCGCCGCGTCATCGGGCTGGTCGGCCATGACGCCGAGCTTTTCAATGCCCACGGCCTTGATATGCCCCATGACTTCGACCACGATGCCGTAGGGAACTTCCTTGTCGGCCTGAAGGAAAAGGGACTTGTTCTTTTCCTTGACGAGGCGCTGCAGGTAGCCTTCGAGCTCCTCGATATTGTCCACGGCGTATTCGTCAAGGTACAGCTTGCCGTCGCGCCGCACGGTCAAGATCATGTGGTCGGCATCGGTGGGCAAGACTTCGACCTGCTTCGTCTGGGGCAGATCGACGTCGAGCCCCTGACTCATCATTGGAGTCGCCACCATAAAGATGATGAGCAAAACGAGCATGACGTCCACGAAGGGCGTCACGTTTATCTCCGAAACGAATTTGCTCCTGCCGCTGAAGGACATGTCTACAGCTCCGTGGCGCCGTTGCGCGAAACATGCCGGTGGGCGTTGAGCTCACGCTGCACGCGGTTCAGGAAGAAGCCGGCGAAATTGACGAGATGCGTGTCTATCTGCGAAAGCTTGCCCATAAAGAGGTTGAAGCCGACCGTGGCCGGCACGGCAACGCCGAGGCCGATTGCCGTCGCGATGAGGGCCTCGGATATGCCGGGCGCCACCGTCGCGAGGGATGCTGTCTTCAGCATGCCGATGGAGTGGAAGGATGTCATAATGCCCCAGACAGTGCCGAAAAGGCCGATGAAGGGGGCCGTATTCGCCGTCGTCGCCAGGAGGGAAAGAGAATTCTCAAGGCGCGCCAGCTCGCTCGCCACGCCCTGCCGCAACGCACGGCGCACGTTGTCGACGACGACGTCGCTTTCGTTGCCGAGCTCTTTCGAACGGTTGAACTCATGAACCCCCTGGTGGGCGATGTAGTACAGCGGGGAGGTCGGGTCGACGCCAAGCGACTGCACGGCATCCCGCAGGTTCACCGACTTGTCGAAGGTTTCGATGCCGTTTTTGGCCTTGCGACAGGCGGAGCTGAGGGCGATGCCCTTCTGGATCATTATGCCCCAGCTCACGATTGACATGAGCACGAGAAGAGCGAGGACGCACTTTGCCACCAGGCTGGCATTGGTGACCATCTGAAAGAAACTGAATTCCATGCAAGACTCCATAGATCGATAACGCTTGAAAGTCCCCTTACCGCGGCTCGTCACGGGCGACGGTCAGGGGACGCATGGCACAAACCATGCTACGAGTGGCCACATTTTTCAAGATATTTTTTAGACTCTTTCCCAAAAAAGTTGTGTCCGGGAGAAAAACAAACGGAGAGGGGCGTTCAGAAGCAACGCTGCGCAACGGTGATTTTTACAATCTTTTTGCTATAATACATTAAAATAACAGGATGTGATTTTTCAGCCATGGACGCAGACAGTGTTTTCCTAAACCTCCGTAATGACGGGAACGACCACGGGGTCCCTTTCAAGCACGAGGCGGAAAAAACGCCGCAGCGAGGCCCTGATCCCCTCCTGAATCCTCGTTATCTGGCCGGGCCTGGCGGCTTCAATCTCATCAAGCACAAGGCATTTCGCATCCTCGAGCACATGGCTGTACTGCTGCTCGAAGACGAAACCGCGGGAGAGCATCTCCGGCCCGTGGAGAACGCTGCCCGTCGCCGAATCGAGCACGAGCACGACGATGACCATGCCCTCGTCGCCGAGTATGCGCCTCTCGCGAAGAACCGACGTGCCCACGTCGCCCACGCCCTTTCCGTCCACGAGCGTGCGCTCCACGGGCACGCGATCTTCCAGGCGAAAGCCCTCCTTGAGCATGGTCAGCGGCAGACCGTCTTCCAGAATGATGACCTTGTCGGCGGCCGTGCCGCATTCGACGGCCAGGCGCCCGTGTTTGACGAGATGTTCGTACTCGCCGTGCACGGGCACGAAACACTCGGGCCGTACCGCGCGGAAAAGCTCTCGCAGTTCATCGCGCTGCGCATGCCCGGATGCGTGGATGACATGGCACTGCTCGTAGAGGACTTCCGCGCCCAGCCGGTACATCTCGTTGACGAGCCGCGAAATCGCCCTGGCGTTGCCGGGTATCATGCGGGAACTCATGATGACGGTGTCGCCCTTGCGCACGGAGAGCTGCCGATGTCCGCCGAGGACCATGCGTGACAGGGCCGACAGGGGTTCGCCCTGTGCCCCGGTCACGATAAAGACGAGCTCATTGTCCGGCAGATCCGGCACGCCGTTGTGTGCGTTGAAGAACTGCGGGGGAAGGTGGGCTATGCCGAGATCGCGGGCGATCTCGATGTTGTTGGCAAGGGACTTGCCGCTGATGACGACCGTGCGGCCCCTTTCACGGGCGAGGTCGAAGACCTCCTGTATGCGCTGTATGTGGCTGGAGAAAAGCGTCACCACGATGCGCCCGTCAGCCCTGTCGAAAATATGGCCGAGGGACTCCTTGACCTCCCTTTCGCCGATGGAGCGTCCCTCGCGCAGAACGTTCGTTGAATCCGCGAAAAGCAGCCGCACGCCCTCGGGACCCGCGAAGTCCCGGAAAAGAGCGAGGTCCGTTCCCGGGCCGGTCACGGGATTGGGGTCTATCTTGAAATCGCCGCTGTGGACGATGCGTCCCACGGGAGTATCGACACCGAGGGCGAACCCTTCGGGTATGGAGTGGCATACGGGGAAGAAATGAAAGACGAGGTCTCCGAGCTGCACGACGCTCAAGGCGTCGACCGGGCACAGCGTTACGCAGTCAAGGACATCGTGCTCGCGCAGCTTGTGCTCCACAAGGGCCAGCGTAAAGCGCGAGCCGAAGATGCGCACCCCGCGCAGCTGGGGCACGAGCCACGGCAGCGCGCCTATGTGATCCTCGTGGCCGTGCGTCAGCACGATGCCGAGCAGACGGTCCCGCACGGCCGCCACCGCACCGAAATGGGGGATGACGACGTCCACGCCCAAATGGTCATCATCGGGGAACATAAGGCCGCAGTCGACCATGACCATAGAATCGCCCGTCGCCCACAGCTGGCAGTTCAGACCGATTTCGCCAAGGCCCCCAAGGGGCGTTATCGTCAGAAAAGTCTCTCTCGTCATATAGTCGCCATGAAAAAGGATGCCGCCCGCAACCCGCATCGAATACGCAAAAAGCCTGCGGCGGCACGATTCCTGTCCTGCTCGACACCATACACGCAGAAAGCGCTTTTTGGCAACACGGCGATAACTCTTTCATTGACAACGGCGAACGGTTTCGTATAGATTTCGCACAGGTCGGGCGGCGGAAGCGCTGCCAACCCCGTCAGGTCCGAAAGGAAGCAGCGGCAACAGTGGTTTCCGGGTGTCCGACCTGTAAGAAACGCGACTTCGGTCGCGTTTCTTCGTTCTCAACCGAAAAAAATGGGCCAGAAGGGCCATTTTTTTCTCTTCTGAAGCGCGGCCCGCTACAGGCGCTCTTCCACGCGGCAGCCCATCTCCCTGCAGCCGACCAGGGTTTTGCCGGGCTCCATGATGTCGCCCGTGCGGTAGCCGTCCTGCAGGGTCTTCCGCACGGCCTTCTCTATCATGTCAGCCTCATCCGGCATATGCAGGCCGAGTCGCAGCAGCATGGCGGCCGAAAGGATAGTCGCCAAAGGGTTCGCCTTGTCCTGCCCCGCGATGTCGGGGGCGGAACCGTGGATGGGCTCGAAGAGCCCGGGGCCGTCGGCGCCCATGGAGGCGGATGGCAGCATGCCAAGCGAACCCGTTATGACGGAGGCCTCGTCGGAGAGGATGTCGCCGAAAATGTTGCCCGTCAGTATGACGTCGAACTGGGAGGGGTCGCGGACGAGCTGCATGGCGGCGTTGTCCACATACAGATGGCTCAGCTCGATATCGGCATAATCGGCGTCATGCACCTCGATGACGACCTGTTTCCACAGGCGGGAGGTCTCAAGCACGTTGCTCTTCTCGACCGAGCAGACGCGTTTTCTGCGCTGGCGCGCCGTCTCGAAGGCGACGCGCGCGATACGGCGTATCTCCTCCTCATTGTAGATCATGGTGTTATAGCCCGTGCGCAGGCCGTTGCGCATCTCGATGGCGCGGGGCTCGCCGAAATAGATGTCACCGGTCAGTTCGCGCACGACGATGAGATCAAGCCCCTTCGCAGCCACTTCCGGGCGCAGGAGGCAGGCTCCCGCGAGTTCCGGCAGCATCAGGGCCGGGCGCAGGTTGGCGAACAGCCCCAGTTCCTTGCGTATGCCGAGCAGGCCGCGCTCCGGCCTGATCTTGGGGTCAAGCCCGTCCCATTTGGGCCCGCCGACCGCGGCAAGGAAAACCGCGTCGGAGGCCTTGCACTTCGCGACCGTCTCCGCCGGCAGGGGGGACCCCGTCGCATCAATGGCCGCGCCGCCGATGAGGGCTTCCTCAAAGCTGAAGGAATGTCCCGCCTTCTCGGCGGCCGCGCGCAGAACGCGCACGCCTTCGGCGAGAATCTCGGGACCGATGCCGTCACCCGGCAAAAGGCATATTTTCTTTTCCATGGTCATTTTCCCCTGTTTTTCTGCTTGAGGCGTTCACCTACGTAACCGACAAGGCCGCCGCTCGCCAGGATTGCGGCCATGGAGGCGGGCAGCGGAGGGCAGGTTATCTCCGCGCCGTTGGTCAGATCGCGGATGACACCCGTTTCGGCGTTTATCTCCAGCTCGTCCCCGTCGTTGATCTTGTCGACGGCATCGCCCACTTCCATGAGCGGAAGGCCCATATTGAAGGAGTTGCGGTAGAAGATGCGCGCGAAACTGTGGCCGATGACCACGGGCATGCCCGCGCCGAGAATGGCGATGGGGGCATGCTCGCGCGAGGAACCGCAGCCGAAATTGCGCCCCGCCACGAGGATGTCGCCCTTGTTCACCCGGCGCACCCAGTCGGGCTCTATACCGGCCATGCAGTTTTCGCCGAGCTTGACGGGATCGCTCGTGACGAGAAAGCGCGCGGGAATGATGGCGTCCGTATCGATATGTTCGCCCACCTTGTGTACCTTGCCCTTGTAAATCATGCGGATCTCCTTCTGTGCGGCTCGGACTACAGGGCCGAGGGGCCGGCTATCTCGCCCGCCACGGCGCTTGCGGCGGCAACGAGGGGACTTGCCAGATACACTTCCGAATCCAGGCTGCCCATGCGTCCCTTGAAGTTGCGGTTTGTCGTGGCGACGGCGCGCTCGCCGTCGGCCAGTATGCCCATGTGCCCGCCGAGGCACGGCCCGCAGGTGCAGGGGCCGACGATGCAGCCGGCATCCATGAAGACCTCCATCAGGCCTTCCTTGAGGCATTGTTTCCAGACGGTCGGCGTCGACGGCAGCACAATGCAGCGTACCTTTCTGTTGACCTTGCGGCCGCGCAGCACGGCGGCCGCGTCGCGCATGTCGCTGATGCGCCCGTTCGTGCACGAGCCTATGATCACCTGCTGCACGGGCAGAGAGCCGACCTGCGAGACCGGCTTCACGTTTCCGGGCAGATGGGGGCAGGCGACAACCGGCTCCCTGCCGGTGACGTCGATAGCGACGACGCGCTCGTACGCGCAGCCGGGATCCGCGGCGATGGCGGCATCCGGACAGGGCGAGCCGTGCTCGGCGCAGTAGGCGCGCGTCTGCGCATCAACCGCAAAAAGGCCTGCCTTCGCGCCCGCCTCGATGGCCATGTTCGCCATGGTGAGACGCCCCTCGACGGAAAGCGCGTCGATGACGGGCCCGCCGAATTCAAGGGCCTTGTACAGGGCGCCGTCCACGCCGATCATGCCGATGAGCATCAGCATGAGGTCCTTGGCGCGCAGGTCGGCGGGCATGGCGCCCGCGATGTTCACGCGGATGGTCGGGGGCACCTTGAGCCACGTTTCGCCCAGGGCCATGGCGGCGGCGATATCCGTCGAGCCCATGCCCGTGGCGAAGGCGCCGATTCCGCCGTAGGTGCAGGTGTGGCTGTCCGCGCCGACGACCAGGTCGCCGGGCTTCACGAGACCCTGCTCTGGCAGAAGGGTGTGCTCCACCCCGGCTTCGCCGCCCTCGTAGTAGTGCGTCAGGCCCTGCTCCTCGGCGAAACGGCGGCTGATGAGCACCTGATTGGCGGAGTCGATGTCTTTCTGCGGGGTGAAATGGTCCATGACAAGGACGATCCTGTCCCTGTCGAAGACCTTCTCGGCCCCCATGCCGCGGAACGACTTTATGGCGAGCGGCCCGGTTATGTCGTTCGCCAGAACCACGGATACGCGGCACTGGACGATCTGGCCGTCGCTTTTGATCGTTTCGTCCGTATGCGCCTGCAAAAGCTTTTGCGCGAGTGTCTGAGCCATAGGATGATACTCCTTCCCGTCGGGATTTCGTCTTTCGTGCTAGCGCGGATCCACGTCATGCTGGGCGTGCACGCGCTGCCCTTCCTCCTGGCATTTGAGGAGATTGTTCAGGGCGTCCACGTAGGCGCGGGCGCTCGCGACGAAGATGTCGGGATGCGCGCCGCGGCCCACGGCCGAGAAACCGTTTTCCCTGACGCGCACGGTGACTTCTCCGAGCGCGTCCGAGCCGCCCGTGACGGCGTTGATGGCGTACTGCTCAAGCTCCGGCGCGATGCCGGACAGATCGGAGATGACGTTGAAGAGCGCATCCACCGGCCCGGCGCCGAATCCGGCCCCGCTTTTCTCAATGCCGTTCACATCCATGAGCACGGCCGCCGTCGGCGGCACACCGCCGGCGTCGGAGCTCTGCACGCTCACATGCCCGAGACGCAGCCGGTCGGGTATGCGGTAGACCTCCTGCTGCACGAGGGCCATGAGATCCTCGTCGTGCAGGGTCTTCTTGCGGTCGGCCAGGGCCTTGACCGCGGCGAAGACGTCGTTCAGCTGCTCTTCCGTAAGGGTGTAGCCCAGCCCCTCGAACTTCTGCCGCACGGCGTTGCGGCCCGAATGCTTGCCGATGACGAGCGTCGTCTCCGTGCGCCCCACGGACTGCGGGGTCATGATCTCATAGGTTGCGCGGTTCTTGAGCATGCCGTCCTGATGGATGCCCGACTCATGCGCGAAGGCGTTTGCGCCGACGACCGCCTTGTTGAGCGGTATGGGCTGACCGATTATGTGCGAAAGAAGCCGGCAGGAGGGATAGAGCTGCTCTGTCCTGATGCCGTCGGTCAGGCCGTAGTAGTCGCGGCGCACGTGCAGCGCCATGACGATCTCCTCAAGGGAGGCGTTGCCGGCGCGCTCGCCGATGCCGCTCAGGGTCACCTCGGCCTGACGGACTCCCACGCGCAGGGCCGCGAGCGTGTTCGCCACGGCCTGGCCCAGATCGTCGTGGCAGTGCACGCTGAAGATCGCCTTGTCGCTGTTCGGGGTGTTCCGTATCACGTGGCTGACGAGCTCGGCGAACTCATCGGGCTGCGCGTAGCCCACGGTATCGGGCAGGTTCACCGTCGTCGCGCCGGCATCAATGGCGGCCTCGACAATGCGGCAGAGAAAATCCTTCTCGGAACGGGAGAAATCCTCGCAGGAAAACTCGACGTTGGGCGTGTACGCGGCGCACCGTTTCACGCTCTCGACCGCCATCGCCACCACCTG
>JAILMX010000058.1 GCA_024692205.1 Desulfovibrio sp.
CTTTTCGCGTATTCCCCTGTCTTGACGATGTTGACGAGGCGGAACATGGGCGTGTAGAAATCCGCCCCGAGATGGCGCAGCATGAGAAAGATCTGCGTTATTTCCTCCCTGTAGGGCTCGTTGCCGCTGGCGATAGCCAGCCCGTAGCCGTATTCCTTGAAGGGCTTGTCCAGAAGGAATTTTCTGAACGTTTCGAGCTCATTGGCGCGGGTGCAGTCGTGGAAGGCCTCGCCGCTTATGGCGGCCTGCGTGGCCCGCACGATGGCGTCTATGCACGCGTGCGCCGTTTTGAGCGTGAGAACATAGGAATCCTTGTCCATTTCCTCGGCGTCAACGGCGGACAGATGGCCGACAGGGCCGCGTTTCTGGGGTTCGGCCTGCGCCGCGGAAGTCAGGAACAGGGCTGCCAGAGCGACGCAGCACAGCATTCTTTTCAGGGTAACGGTCATGCCATCCTCTCCTTCACTTCACGTCAGAATCTCGGTTCGTAGTCTTTGACATACCAGCGGCCGCCGTCTTTGCGGATGAGCCTGTGCTCATGGGGACTGCCGATCTGCTTGCCCTTTTCGTCGAAGGCGCGGCTCTCGACGACGGCCTCTTCGATTTTTACGCCGCTTCGCTTGGCGAGGGCGTCTTTCTGCGATTCGCTCAGGAAGAAGTTTTCGAGTTCGTTGCCGTCGTCAAAGCCCTTGAGAACGCTGATCTTCGGCTTGCCGAAGGTCGCGTGGACGTATTCGCCGTGGAAGCGCTCCTGGTGCAGGTCCCAGTGGTAGCGCAGAAGATCCTTCGCAATTTCGGTTTTCTGGCGTTCCGGGTCGATGCAGTTCTCATAGAGGGAATAGTTCTTTTCCTTGATGGATGTCATGAATATCTCCATCAGACGGTCGGGGGACACGTCCGCGGGAATGTCCTTCACGGTGTACCACCCGTTCTTGATGGCATCGACGCGCTCCTCGCCGACATAGCCTGCGGGAACGTCGCTGTTGCCATCCTGCACGGCCATGACGTGGCCCGGGACATAGAGCGCCACCGGCCGCACCACCCAGCCGTACTGGAAGCTGCCCGTTTTCTCGCCGCCTGCCTGGGGAATCTCAGCGATTATGTCGACGATCTCGCCCAGCACGGTCCAGCTCGTGACATCGGCAAGGGTCGCGTCCACATTGCGCCGATAGCGCTTGACGGCTTCGTAAGGGCCAAGCCAGTCGCGCCCGTCGATGCGCACGAAATAATACCCCGACGAAGGCTTGCCCACGTACACGTACTCGCCCGTCGCCCCGTAGAACTGGTGGCCGGGGTACTGCACGTCGTTCAGAAGAACATGCGTGCCTTTCAGGTCACTGGCGGTTACCTTGGTCGAATCCGGCGCCGGCAGGGCGTTTTCTATGAGCTTGTCCCTATGCCGCTGCAAAAAGGCATCCCACGCCTTTTTGCCTTCTTCGGCGATGCGCTTGCGCAGGTCGTCCTCATTGCGCCTGTACGCCGTCCATGCCGCCGGGACCTCGACATACTCGCCCTTGCTCTTCATCAGCGCGGCGCGCACGCGCTGATACAGCTTTTCGACGTCGGGGTCGTTCGGATAGTCAGTCTTCAGCTGCTGCACGCGGCTCAGGGCTTCCTTCTTGCTCCGCCAGACCATTTTTTCGCCCCCGCGCTGCCGGGCCACCTCGTTTTCAAATTCTTTGACATAATACTCGGCGTAGCCGATCTGCCTTTTCAGAACCTGGGGGTCGGCGGACGGCGCGGCAAGCGCTGCCCCCGTCCAGAACGTCAGCAGGCCCACCGCCAGAAGGGCGGAACAGATGGCGAAACGTGTTTTGACGACCATGTATGTCTCCTTGGGGTTCATCCGTCCCGGGGGGCGTGCGAAACGCGAACGGGGCGGCTGGGTGCGCGTGGCGCCGTGCGGCTTTCGAGCCGTTTTGGCCGCGTCGGGGCCGGATGCCCGCGCATTTTTCGTTGCATCAGCGCCTTTTCCTTTCGGCTGACCTTGGGAGAGGGCGCAATCTTTTTCGGCGGTTACGCTCCGTTTATGACGAATCTGTCCCTGCCCGCTTCCTTGGCGTCGTAGAGCGCCAGGTCGGCTGTCTTGAGCAGGGCGTTTATGTCCCCGTCGGACGGCATGGAAGCGCCGCCGAGGCTGAGCGTGACATGCATGGACGCGAGCTCGGGATTGTCGCGGATGCGGTGCATGATCCGCTGCGCGACGACAGAGACGGCCTGGGTATCCGCGCCGGGCAGGATGGCGATGAATTCGTCGCCGCCGAAGCGGCCCGCGACGTCGGAGTCGCGCACCGAGGCGCGTATGGCGTCGGCCACGCCGCACAGCGCCTTGTCGCCCGCATCGTGGCCGTAGGTGTCACTGATGTTCCTGAAGAAGTCGACATCGATGAAAAGCAGACCCAGGGGCTGCTTGTCGGTTTCCTGGCCGAAGTGCGCCAGAACGTCGTTGATGTGACGCCGGTTGGCAAGCTTGGTCAGAAAGTCCATCTGGGCGTCGCGCGTGGCCCTGAGGTTGAGGCTGCGCAGTTCCCTGTTCAGCCTTTTGTTGTTCAGGAGCACGCAGAATTGCCGGATGGAGAGGATGATGATGAGGAACATCGTCAAGCAGAAGACGAAATTGTAGAGTCGGTAGCGCACGAAGGCGACGCCGAGCGCCGAGAACATGATGGCGTATGGCACGAGCATGCGCACGATCTCGATGGTCTTCTCGCGCAGCGGCGATGCGATGATTCCAATGCGTTTCTGCGCGATGTCCTCTTCGGCCGCAAGAATGCAGGCGAAGCCGAGGATGCAGTAGGCCAGCGGCCAGAGGGGTTCAATGAAGGAAACAAAGTCGAAGTCGTGCAGTTCGGAGAGAAGGTTGAGCTGGTCGGCGATGAAGACGACGATGAAGCCGAGGATCATCAGCAGGAGGGAAGCGTTTGAATAGCCCTCCCTTCCGGCGTTGAAAAAGATGATCATGCACCCGAATAGGATGCCGAAGTCGAAGACGGGATAGGAAATCTGCAGCAGCAGGGCGCCCGTTATCTGCTCGGCATGCTCCAGTGTCGGGAAAATCAGAAAGATGTACATGAGCCCGGCGGCGGCCGCAAGCGAGATGACGAGGTCGCCTGAGAAGGCCGCAAGGCTGATCTGCTTCTTGCCCTGCCGCAGAAACGCCAGGATTCCGGCAATGCAGAAGAGCGAGTAGGCGACGTAGAAGACGTCGCAGACGGAAGGCGAACCCGGCTCAGTCCCGAGAACGTGGTCGTGGTAGGACCAGAGCCCCTCGCCGATGAGCGAACAGGATGCCGTCAGCGCGAACAATATCCATGGCAGCCTCCCGCCCTTTTTCATCGCGCGGATGCCGGTGGCGAAGGCGCAGAACGCGATGCCCATGCCCGCCAGCTCGATGATGTCCCCGTAGGCGGCCACGGGCTGTATGTCCGCGACGAGCACGGCCAGGTACGCCGTGAAGAACAGGGCCATGACGGTGAGATACGTCTTTTTCCACACAGCAAGCGTCATGCGTTTCTCTCGGTTGTCAATCGGTAGGGGTGGACAGCGTGCCGCCCTTTAGCCGGTCAGATTCGGCAGCGCCGGTGACGGCTGGGCCCCGCTCTCCCTGGCCTGGAGTTTCATCGTGTTCATGGCCTTCTCGGCCCGTTTGAAGACGTCTTCCACGGTGTCGTCCTTGGCCGGGTCAAAGACGGCTATGCCGATGGCGGCTGAAATCCGTTCCCACGCGCTGAGTGTCTCATCGCGCGCCATTTCATCCAGCGCGGCGGCGAACTTCGCTGTCAGGTCGCTCCTGTTGGCCAGGTCGTCGTTTTCCAGAATGACGGCGAACTCGTCACCGCCGATGCGGAAGACCGGAGAGTGCTTGAACAGATTGCAGACGATGCCGCAGAGCTTTCTGATGGCGATGTTTCCCTTCTCCTGCCCGAAGGTTTCATTGATGCGCCTGAGGAAGTTCAGGTCGATAAGCCCGATGCCGAACTGCGCGCTTCTGTCCTCAATGCTCCAGGCCAGCCGTTTGGCTTCCTTGTCATAGGCGGCCTTGTTCCGGATGCCGGTGAGCGCGTCCCTGTTGGCAAGTTCTTTTCCCTGCGCCAGCGTGGCCTCGCCAAGGCTCTTCATGTAATTCTCAAGTTCAAGGATCATGGAGGAGATCCGCCTTGCCAGAGAGGAGATTTCGTCCTGGCCTGTGGCATTGCGCTCGATCTCCGTCGCAATGCTCGCGTTTTTGGTCTGGGCGTAGGCAAGAACGCATTTCTGCATCTGCTTCAGCTTCACGATGTGTTTCCTGTGGATGGCAAAAAGCAGGCAGATGACGCCGAGGATCAGAATGACGCCGAGGCCCGCCATCTGTACCAGGGTGTTTTTCAGAATGGCCGTGTCCACGTCGGCGATGTCGATTTCCGTTTCGATGACGCCGGCCTTCTCCCCGTCAGGACGCACGACGGTGTAATAGGCGTAGGTCTTGCCCTGCGCGTTGTCGTGGGTGTCGAAGCCGGTGACGGCCCCGCCTGACGTCCACGCCTCCCACATTTTCCGGTGCTCTTCAAGCGGCTCGCGCACTTCAGCGCACAGGTCGATATACTTTTTGCCGGGAATGAGCTTTTCGCCGGGGACGGCGTCGATGACCCGGAACATGTGCAGCGGCCTGTCCGACGGCACGAGATAGCAGGCGTGGCGGATGCCGAAATCCCTGGCCGCGCCCTCGAAAACGGCGAGCCATTTTCTGTACATGGAGACGGCGCAGGCCATCTGCGCATCATTGTCCATCTGCGGGAACGCGATGTCGGTGCCCAGGTTCCTGCCGGGATATTTGGCGTTGAAGAGCCTTTCGAAGTCGCGCCATGCCGGTTTCCAGTCGCCGTCATAGTCAACGGGGACGCGGATGGCGTCTTTGTGCGCGATGAGGTAGCGGTGGCAATCCGCAAAGACCCGTCCCTCGGATTCGACGAGGCGGGCCAGGTGGTTGGCGGTGCTGACGAGGTTTCTTTCACACTGGGCTTTGACGATGGCCCGCTGGCTGACGTAGGCGATGACGCCGCTCAGAAGCAGGATCGAGAGGGTGAATACCGTGAAAACAGCCGCGAAGGTGAAGAGCAGGCTGTCGGTCTTCTTGTCCATGCTTACCCCCCATCAGGCAGAGAGGCGCGTAAAGAGCCCTCCGCTTCGCGAAGATCGCGCGTATGCCGCTGCTGTGCCGGCACGTTCCCCGCCGCGGCCAGAATGCGCGCCCGGCGGTTGCGCAAAAACTCTCCGCAGTCAGCGCCGCTGAGCGGCCTGGAAAAGAGATAGCCCTGGATGATGGTGCATCCGTTGGCGGCGAGGAAGGACAGTTGCTTCACGTCTTCCACGCCTTCTGCCACCGTGCTCATGCCGAGGTTCGACGCCAGGGCGAGCATGCCCTTCACCAGCGCCCTGGAATCGCCGTCAGCGGCAGTGACGACGTCGATGAAGCGCTTGTCGATTTTCAGGCAGACGATGGGCATGGAATACAGGTACTGCATGGAGGAATACCCTGTGCCGAAGTCGTCCAGAGCGATGTGTATGCCCGCGTCGTGCAGGCGCGTGATAGCCGCGTTTGCCGTGTCAAAATCTGTCATGATGCTTGTTTCGGTGATTTCAACATCAATGAGAGACGGCGGGGTCCCTTCTTCCTGCAGGATGCGTATGACGTTGTCGGCAAAGCCCTTGGAGAGGATGCTGCGGGCCGACATGTTCACGGCGACGGGCACCGCCCCGCTGCCGTCCTCCGCCCAGGCGTTGACCTGGCGGCAGGCGCTGCGCAGCACGAACATGTCTATGCTCGTGACCAGGCCGATCTCTTCGGCCAGGGGGATGAAGGCCGGCGGCGGCACCCATTTGCCGTCGCCGGCCTGCCAGCGCACCAGCGCCTCGCAGCCGGCGACATCCGCTGCGGCCACGTTGACCTTGGGCTGATAGTGGACGGTCAGGGCGTTTTCTTCCACAGCCTTGTAGAGCGCGATTTCCATCTCCATTTTGCGGGAGGCCGCGGCGTCCATCTCAGCCGTGAAAAAGGAAATGGCGTCCCGGCCCTTTTCCTTGGCGTCGTACATGGCCAGCTCCGCTCGGTGCATCAGCGTTTCGGCATTTTCGCCGTCGCCGGGGAAGAAGGCGAGGCCGATGCCCGCGCCAAGGCGAAGAGAGTCGTTCCCGATGGGGAAGGGCTTGCTCAGGGCGGCCAGAATCTCCCGGGCCAGATCTTCAATCCGGCTTCTGTCCCTCGCCGCAAGGGCGGCCAGAAAGGCGTCGCCGCCCGGACGCGCCACGCAGCCGCCGGAGATCAGGTCTTGAAGGCGTTTTGCCGTCTCGACGAGCACACTGTCGCCCTGCGCGTGCCCGTACCTGTCGTTGACGCCCTTGAAACGGTCAAGGTCAATATGCAGGACGCCCAGGCAGGCGTTTTCCTTTCGCGCTGTTTCCATGAGTTCACGCAGCCTTTGCGGAAAAAGGCTGTTGTTCGGCAGGCCCGTCAGGGCGTCGTGCCCGGCGCGGTAGGCTAATTCATCGCGTATGAGACGGCGCTGGGCATGCTGCAGGAGGGCAAGGCCCGCGGCGAGCATGACAATCCCCAGGCCGAGAATGAGGAGGAAGTTCTTTTGCGAAATCTGCCTGCCGAGGGCGGCAATGACTCTGTCTCGTTGCAGTTCCAGACAGAAGGCCGAGTTGCCGAACACATCGTAGACGATGGAATAGACGCGGACCGATGAAGGAGAGTGGACGATCTTGTATCCGGTGCCGCGGGCCCCGTCGGCCTGCACGGCGCCATAGGTGGCGCCTGGGAGAACGGAAAAGCGCAGCCGCGTGATCCGTTCGGCATCCTCCATGAAGGCCTTGTCAAGGATGCTGGACATGATGAGCAGCCCCCTGGGCGGCTTGCTCTTGTTGCCGTCAAAAATCCTGTGCGCGGCGACGACCATGCCCCTGCCGCCCACATTGACGAAGCCTTCCAGCGAGGTCAGCCCGCCACGCAGAACCTTTTCCGCCAGCTGCGCGAAAATCCGCTGCTCCTCATCAAGCCAGTCCTTGCCGTACTGCAGGTTCGTGCCGTCGACAAAGGCGACGGGCGCGCCGGAAAGATCGTAAAAGCCCGCGCCGGAAAGATACAGTTCGCTGAGCAGACTCCTGTCGAAATTTTTGGCGATGAAGTCGCTGTTGCGGTCATCCATGAACTGGTAGGCCTCATCCCAGCAGGCCCAGTCCAGCATATGCTGGCGCATGCGCAGTTCCGTCATTCGCAGATAGCTGCGCAGCTGGGTCATGTCGTCGGCGACCTGGCGCGTCTCAATGGTGTTGACACCGCGACGCACCACGGATTCATTGATGAGATAGGCCAGCGCGGCAAAGATGCCCACGATGCACAGGCAGGCCAGTATGAGGGGGATTTTACGCCGCATGAAGCACCCCTGTCAGCATGTAATGTCAGCCAGTTGTGTAAGCATAGCCGAGGGCAGCCGCAATAGCAAGGGCCGCGCCATCAAACACATTCCATGCGCGTCGCCGCAGAGACGCCGCTGCCGTGGGGGCATTGCTCCGACCATACGGGAAGAGCCCGCGGGGAGCAAGGCGTCTGGGAAAAGCATTCCAACGCCGCAGCGGTTGTGAACGCGGCGGCGGAACTTTTGGCGCGTCCGTCCGATACCGCTTGACAAGCAGGAACGGTTCGGTTATTTTCCCACACCAATGACGCTGCCCGCGCGGCGCGTCACATCCTGATGTGGAATCATACTGAACGCAACGGGGTGGCCCATCCGAGGCCTCCCCATTTTTTTTAGCCTGAGCGCACCGTATGCAAAAGGAATCCCTCAAAGGCATGGTACGCCGCCTGGCGGAACCGCTCGTCCGCGCCCAGGGGCTCGCGATCTGGGGCGTGGAGGTCGTGACCGGCGGCCGCATGCTCGTCCGTCTCTATGTGGATACGCCCGTGCCCTCCGCCCGGGGCGCCGCCCCCGTCGCCGAAGCCGTCACGGACGGCGCAGACATCGCGGCGCTTTCCGCAACGCTCGACCAGTGCGAGGAGATTTCGCGCCACCTCGGTCTGGCCCTTGATGTCGAAGGCGCCATAGACGGCGCCTACGTGCTTGAAGTGTCGAGCCCGGGGCTCTCGCGGGTCTTCTTCGATCTGGGTCAGATGGCGGCCTATGTCGGCGACGTTGTCGACGTGCGCCTGAACGAAGCCCTGGGGCCGCAAGGCGGCGAGCCCCGCAGGACGTGGCGCGGCACGCTCGTCGCCGTGGATGACGCCTCCTTCACCCTGTCGCCCGCGGGCGTCAGCGAGGAGGGGGATGTGAGCCCGCTCGGGATCGGCCCCGTGCGCATCCGGTGGGGTGCCGTGCGGCGCGCGAACAGGGTGGCGATATTTCACAAGCCGGTGAAGCCGGGCAAGGGGCCTTCCAAAAAGAAGGCCGCCGTCAAGGCCGGATAGTTTTTTCGGAAAGTCGGAGGCAACAATGAATCTCGAACTCAAGAAAGCCATTGACCAGATAAGCAAGGACAAGGGCCTTGACCGTGACATGCTCGTGAGCACGCTCGAAGAGGCCGTGCGCACGTCCGTGCTGCGCCGCTTCAACGACGACATGGACGTTGAGGTCAAGTACAACGACGAAACGGGCGACATCGAGGTCTTCCAGTTCAAGATCGTCGTCGAGGACGGCGACGTTGCCAACGACGTGACGCAGATCTCCCTCGAGGACGCGCGCAAGCACGATCCGCAGGTGCAGATCGACGACGAGGTGGGCTTCGCCGTGCCCATCAAGGATCTGGGCCGCATCGCGGCGCAGTCCGCGAAGCAGGTCATCATCCAGCGCATGCGCGACGCCGAACAGGAGATCATCTACGACGAGTTCAAGGATCGCCGGGGAGAGATCGTCTCGGGCATCATCCAGCGCCGCGACAGGGGCGGCTGGGTCGTGAACCTCGGCCGCACCGAGGCGATACTGCCCCGCGACGAGCAGATACCCCGCGAGCACTACAAGCGCGGCGACCGCGTGCAGGCCATCATCATCGAGGTCCGCAAGGATTGCCGCGGCCCGCAGGTCGTCATCTCCCGCGCGCACCGCGACTACATGGCGGCGCTCTTCCGCCGCGAAGTGCCCGAGGTCGACGACGGCCTCGTGCAGATCATGGGCGTGGCCCGCGACCCCGGCTCCCGCGCGAAGGTCGCCGTCTATTCGCGCGAGCGCGAGGTCGACCCCGTGGGCGCCTGCGTGGGCGTCAGGGGCTCGCGCATACAGAACATCGTGCAGGAGCTGCGCGGCGAGCGCATCGACATCGTCGTGTGGAGCCCCGAAATCGCGACCTACGCGCGCAACGCCCTGGCTCCGGCCGTGGTGACGCGCATTGTCGTGGACGAAGAGGAGAATCTGCTTGAGGTGATCGTGCCTGACGACCAGCTGACCAACGCCATCGGGCGCAAGGGCCAGAACGTGAAGCTCGCCGCCCGCCTGCTCGGCTGGAAGGTCGATATTTTCACCGAGACCCGTTACAACGAGGCCAACTCCATCGGCGCCGGGCTGGAGCAGGTGGCGAGCGTGGCCGAGGTCTCGCTCGAGACGCTGCTGCAGGCCGGGTACTCATCGCTGGATGATCTGCGGGCCGCGAGCGACGAGGAACTTGCCGACAAGCTTCTCATCACGCCGATGCGTATTTCAGAGTTGCGGCAGGCCATCAACTTCCTCGCGCCTGTCGTCGAGGATATGCCGGAATCCTTAGCGGTCAATGCGGATGAGGCGCAGGGTGAAGGCGATGGCGGCGAAAGGCCCGCCGGGACGGGTGATGCGGCCGAATAGGGCAGATGACGCGCCCGCGGACGGGGAGACTGTCACCGCGCCGGAAAGGATGTGCGTTATCTGCCGGCGGCGTTTCCCCAAGGCCGGGCTGGCGCGCTACGTGGCCGGTGCATCAGGGATGACGTTTGACGAAGAAAAGACCATGCCGGGCAGGGGATGGTACGTGTGCTCGGATACGGAATGCCGGAAACGCTTCGCGAAGTTCCGGCCCGGAGTCCGGCGCAAGAAGGGGGTTTTATGCCACAGGAAAAAATGAAGCTGAAGATTTTGGCCCTTGAGCTGAAAGTTGACGCGAAGGCCTTGCTGCCGGTCGCGCAGACCTTCGACACCCAGATAAAGTCCACGCTGGGTTCCGTCTCCCTTGAGGCGGCGGAGAGAATCCGCAAGCATTACGCGGAGCAAAAAGAGGCCGTCGAGAAGGCACAGCCCAAGGTCATTGTGCGCCGCCGGCGCAGGGAGACGCCCAAAGCCGACACGGCGCAGCAGGAAAAGCCCCTTTCAGCCCCCGCGGCCGCAGAGCCGGCCGGCGAGGAAAAGGCGCCTGCCGCCCCTGAGCCTGTCGAGATGAAGGCGGATACCCCCGTTGCAGAGAAGGCCGGCGAGCCTGCCCCCGCGCCTGCCCCTGTTCCCGCCCCCGACAAGAAGGCCCGCGTCGTGGCCCCCGCCAAGGCCCGTGTCGTAAGCCTGCCCGAGCAGGAAAAGCCTGAACCGGCGAAGCCTGTCTCCGTCTCCGAGCCCGTTGAGGAAAAGCCCGCCGCGCAGCCGACCCCCGAAGAGAAAGCCGTCAGGGCTGAGAGGCCCGTGCGTCTGGCGCAGCCGGATGCCTCCGCCGCGCCCGAAGGCCCCTCGGCACCGACCCTGCCCGTGCCCGAACCGAAGGAACGCCCCGCCGCGCCTGACACCCGCGAAGCCGACACTCCCGGTGCCCCCGAGGCGAAAGCCGCTCCCGAGCCAGCCCAGCCGAAGGTGCGCATCATCTCCCGCCCGACGGCTCTTGCCCCGACGAACCGTCAGCCCTCGTCACGCCCGGCCCCCGGCACGGGCCGCTACGGA
>JAILMX010000010.1 GCA_024692205.1 Desulfovibrio sp.
TCAGGAGGCGGGACGACTTTTCGGCCTTGACCCGCAATTCATTGCCGCCATAATCAAGGTGGAATCCAACTTTGACCATCTGGCGGTTTCTTCAAAGGGCGCGCAGGGGGCCATGCAGATCATGCCGGGCACGCAGGCGCAGCTCGGCCTGAAGGATCCCTTTGACGTGCAGGCCAACATTCACGCAGGCTGCGCGTTTATCCGCGAACTGCTTCTACAGTACGGCTCCACAGAACTGGCCCTTGCGGCCTATAACGCCGGCCCCGGCGCGGTGGACAAATACGGCGGCATTCCTCCCTACGCGGAGACGCAGAACTATGTTCGCCGGGTGATGGCTTTGTGGCAGGGCGAGGAGAGGCAGAACCCGCCTGCGGCGGACGGAGGGGGGGCTCGGTCCGGCACGGACCGGGCGATGCGGGAGGAAGACAAAAAAGACAGGCGCTCCCGTCATGGCTCCAGAAAGAAGCGCGGCGGCAAAACGCAGAAAAAAAGCAGAAAAAACCAGTCGTGACCGCGCCGGTCAGGCGGAGCCCTTACTGAAAAAACTCGTCCACGATCAAGAGCACTTCCAGCGACGGGTTCCACCCGATGCGCGCAGCCGAATGCATATTGATTGCGAGCAGCATGGGAGAGTGGAGCCGCTGGGGCAGGTTTCTCGGCTTGGCGCCATTTAAAAGGCTGACGATCAGGCGGGCCGCGAAACGGCCTTCCTGCGTGCAGTAGCTCGTGATGCTCGCCATCGCCCCCATCTGCACTTCGCGCGGCCCTGTCTGGGAAATGAGGGGAATGCCCGCCACCATGAGCGGTTTCAGCGCTTGCGGCAGCTGGGCGGCCGGCAGGGAATTATAGGTGAGGTATACGGCATCCACGCGCTGATGCGCCAGTTTTCTGTGGCAGGTCTCCATCTGTTCAGCAATCTGGGCGGTGTCCAGATTCTCGAGGAAGTTGCCGGTGCAGCGCACGAGTTCCACGCCGTTTTTGGCGCAGGAGGCTTCAATCTGGTCAAGGGCGGAGCAGCTCCGCCCGGCGGGCGTGTCCGTGTACAGCACGCCGAGCTTGCGAAAGCCGAAAATCTGATGAAACAGATCCATCTGCCGCAGAAAGCGGTCCGTCTCTACCACGGCAACGACATTGTCCTTGCCTGAATCCTTCTCCGAAGGCACGATGCCGGCGCCGATGGGGTCAGTGGAGCCGCAGACGATGACGGGCACGTCGGTGTCCAGGCGGGTCATCTCAAGCCCGGCCCATGTGCCGAAGGCCAGTATCAGGTCCACATCCTTGCGTGTGGCAAGCCTAGTGCGAAGCGCATCCGTAACCGCGGAGCGCTTGTCGGGAGTGTACTCCGCGGAATAAAAGCCGTCCGAGAGGAATGTCAGCCGCGTTCCCCCCGCGTTGGCGCTCAGCCAGCGCCAGAGTTCCTCCGTGTTTCCGTTCAGCGTGGCGTAGGCGTGCGAGGACTTGCTGATAATGCCCAATGCTTTCAGTTCACGCGAAAGGTTGATGAGGATATCGTAATAATCGATGTGAGGCCCTTCATATACCAGCACCGTCCGCAAGGGAGGGGCGGCCTGCACGAAGGCCGGCAGGCAGAAGCTCAAAAGCACCGCCAGAAGAGCGGCAAGGCATGGCAGCCTCCGCCGGGGAGGGTTGCGGTGTTCATTCGTCATAGAATTCATCCACACTCAAGAGCACTTCCAGGGAAGGGTTCCAGCCAAGGTGGGTGGCCGTGCGCAGGTTGATGGCAAGCAGGGATGACCCCTGAAAAAGCTGCGACAGGGTACGCGGCCGTACTCCGGCCAGTACGCCGAGCAGAAGACGCGCGGCGGCGTGCCCCTCCTCCACGCTGTCATCCACAAAGCTGACAAGGGCGCCGCACTTGACGATGTTTATGCCGGACTGGGCAAAAGTCGGCAGGCCCGCCTGAATGAGCGGAGCCAGCGTGCGGCGCGTCTGCGCGGGCGTCATCGCCACATTGACAGTCAGATAGACGGCATCGGCCTTTTCTTCCACCAGTTTTTTATGGCAGGCCTCCACATTGTCGGCCACAATGTCGGAATCGTCGTCGTGCAGGAGGGTGCGGCAGCGCACCAGATCCACGCCGAGACGCTCGGCGGCGCTTTCAATTTCTTTCAACGCCACAACATTCCTTCCGGTCGGGGAGTCCTCATAGACCACCCCAAGCCTTTTGAAGGGGAAGATTGTGTGAAAAAACTCCACCTGTCGCCGGAAACGCCAGGGGCTGACAAGCGCCGCAAGGTTGTCTTTGCCGGAGTCCTCCACAGAGCGCACTATGCCCGATTCCACGGCATTCGTGGCGCTCGCCACAATCACGGTCGCATTTGTGGGCAGGCCCGCCATGATCTTGCCCGCCCGCGTGCCGAGCGCGAGGATCACGTCCACGTCGCCCCGGCTTTCAAGGCGTCGCTGCACCGCCTGCCGCACGTCATTCAGCGCATTGTCATCCCATTTGGCAGAATAGAAGCCGTCCTCCAAAAACTGCAGTTTGCCGTCGCTGTGTGTGCCGAGCCAGCGCCAGAGTGAACGGGCGTCGTCCGCGTTCGTCAGGACCGGCGGCTGCGCAGTGAGGCAGTCCGCCAGACGGAGGGTGTGAGCAAGGCCCTGGAGCGTCTGGCGGTATTCATCAAGTGGACCCCCTTCCACATAGATGACGCGCAGCGGCTGGCCCGCCAAAGCCGGAAAGGCGCCGAGGCAGCAGACAACAAGAAGGCACAGGGTCGTGAGCGCACGGCGCTCCCTTGCGGCGATGCACGAAAAAAACGGGGTCATACGGCTTCGTTGTCCGTCATGATATGGCGGCACATTGTCAGCATGGTGATGTCGTCGGAGGGCGGCTCATTCCCCCTGAACGCGCAGATGTCCGCGAAAACGGCCTTCTGCAGCTCGCCGGGAGCAGCCGAGGCATGGGCCGTCAGGCAGGCGGCAAGGCGGTCTTCGCCATACAGCTCCTTGTCGGCGTTCATGGCTTCGGTCAGGCCGTCCGTATAGAGGAAACAGGTTTCGCCGGGGGTGAGCGCATCCCTGAATGGCAGGTATTCCACGCCCGGCATGGCGCCCACGAGCGGACCGCTCAGGTTTTCAAGCTGCCGCAGCCGGCCCTGGGCGTCCATCACATAGGGTAGGCAGTGACCGCCGTTTGCGTAAAGGATTTCGCCGGTATCCGGAGAATACAGGGCCAGGAACAGCGTGATGA
>JAILMX010000063.1 GCA_024692205.1 Desulfovibrio sp.
AGGTGCCCTGCGTGGAGAAGGTCTTGAGGTTCTTCCAGCCCGCGGCCGCCGCCAGGTCGAAATTCTCCCCGCCCTTCTTCTTGTTGTAGTCATTGATCGTCACCGTCTCCAGCGCCTCAAGGCCGGCAAGCGCCTTGCTGCCGCTCGCATTGTCCAGCGACCAGATGACGAGCTCCCTGAGGGTCTTTATCTTGCCCACGGGCGCGAGGTCGGCGGGAACCTTCATCGACCAGATCTTCAGATACTCGAGATTGGTCTTCGCAAGCGGCGTGTAATCCGTGATCTCCTCGGCGAAGAGGCGCAGCTTCTTCAGCTTGGGCAGGTTCGCGACCCACGAGATATCCTTAAGCTGCGACAGGCCGCCCATCAGGGATTCCACTTGAGTCAGCTTGCCCAGCGTCGAATAGTCCGCGCCCTTTGTGGCGTAGTAGGTCAGCGTCTTGAGCTTGGCGCAGCCGGCGAGGGGCGAAAAATCCTTCACCGTGGCGCCGTAGAGGTCGAGCTCGGTAAGATCGGACAGCTTGGTCAGGGGTGTCATGTCCGGCACTGTCACGTAGCCGAGCCTCAACGACTTGATATTGGGCGTGGCCTCCACAATGGGGGTCAGGTCTGTCGGGGCGCCGTGGTTTATCTCAAGCTTCGCGAGGCGGGGGAGCTTGGGCAGGCCCTTGAGCGAGGTCAGCTTCTTGGAGGAAACCGAAACATAGGTCAGGTTGGTGAGCTTCTCCATCCAGGCGAGGTCGGCCATGGCGGAATCCATGTGCACACTCGTCAGGCCCGTCAGGCCCGAAATCGGGGTCATGTCCTTCGCGGTGCTGTCCCGCACTTCCAGCCGCGTGAGGCTCTTGAGCGCGGCCAGGGGGGCGAGGTTTGTGATCTTCGCCCCGGACTTGATCTGCAGTTCCCTCATGTCGGGGAAAAGCGCGCACAATTTCGCGAGGTCTTGGTCCGTGCCTTTTTCCAGCTGGAATTTCGCAAGGTTGGACGCGCCCTTGAGCTGCCCTTCCACCGCCGCATCAATGCCCTCCTTGATGACGGTGAGCGTTCCCACCTTGACGGACGGGGCGGCCATCGCTCCCCCTGCGATGAGCGACAGGGAAAGCGGCAGGGCGAGGCTGACAAATCTCCAGTTCATGATTCACCTCCGAATTGCGGTTGACGGGAAACGGCGGGCGCTGCATGACCCGCAAGCCAGATTGTCCATAATGATAGGCGATTGCCGCGCAAGAGTCTAGACATGCGCGCCCCTTTTCAGCAAAATGGAATGGAAACCGCAACCCGAAAAAACCAAGGAGATGCCATGAAACGCCCCCTGCTAACGGCCTTTGCGCTCGTTTTCGCATGCCTCGCCGCACTGCCGGCCTTCGCGGCCCCCTCGCCCGCACGGGAGAAAGTGCTGCTCGACTCGGACATGGTCGAATGCTTCGACGACGGCATCGCCATGCTGCTCCTGGCAAGGGCTCCCAACGTCGAGATCGTCGGCGTGACGACCCTCACCGGCAATTCCTGGGTGGAGGAGGGCACGGCCTTCGCCCTGCGCCAGCTTGAAGATGCGGGCATAAGCGACATTCCCGTCGTGCCCGGGCTGTCAATGCCCCTGCGCCCCGACCGCCATGCCCTCTTCGCGCTTGAACGCCAGCTCATTGGCCGGGGGCATGACTACTGGACGGGATCCTTCGGCCTGCCCAGACCTGCCAGCTGGCAGGCCGCCTACGAGAAGGCCTACGGCGAAAAGCCAAAACTCAGGCCCGTGGACAAACATGCCGTCAACTTCATCATCGACACGGTGCGCGCCAATCCCGGCCAGATCACCATCGCCGCCATCGGCCCCTGCGGCAATCTGGCCCTCGCCGTGCGCATGGCCCCTGACATCGTGCCCCTCATCAAGCGCGTCATCTACATGGGCGGCGCCTTCTTCCAGCCGGGCAACACCACCCCCGCGGCGGAATTCAACTGGTATTTCGACCCCGAGGCCGCCCGCATCGTCGTGCGCTCCCCCTTCAAGGAACAGATCGTCTTCGGCCTCGACGTGTGCGAACGCGTCCTCTTCAGGCGGCAGCACTATGACAAACTGCTCAGGACCCTCGGGGACAGGCCGCTCGGCTCCATGCTTCGCAAGACCTTCGTGGGCCAGACCTTTGAGAAGAATCCCGACTTCACCCACTACGTGTGGGATGTGCTCATCGCCGCCTACATCATTGACCCGACGCTCGCAACGGACGTCGTGGAAAACTGGATAGACGTGAACGACCAGCCGGGCCCCTCCTACGGCCAGTCGCTCGCCTACCCCGTGCAGCCGCCCATGGGCGCGCAGAAGGCGAAGATCGTCCGCGCGCTCGATGCCGACCGCTTCTGGAACATGCTCAACGAAGCCCTTTCGTGGAAGGGAGAGAAGAAATGATGACAGAGAACCTGCCGAGCCTCTGCGTCACCGCCGTGCTTGGCATGGGCGCGGACCTCTGGTGCCCCGCCATCAGCGGCAAGGAAGACTCGCTTCTGCCCGTTCCCGCCTCTCGAAAATGATAGGCTGCGCGCACTTTTTCCGCGAGCGCCCGCTTCTGTAGCAAATCAGGCCACAGAGCCGGCCTGATTTGCTACAGAAGGGCATGAAAGAATCATCCCCAAGGATTAAGAAAAGAGAATTGTTTGTTACCCGTTCCAGACGAAGCCGTCAGAGCCTTCTTTTCTTCCGCATGTCCGGCTCAGGCATGGGCGCATGCACCCGCTGCGTACTCTTCCCAGCCCTGCCGGCGCAGAACGCATGCCGGGCACTCGCCGCAGCCATAGCCCCATGCATGGCGCATGCCTCGCTCTCCCAGGTAGCAGGTATGCGTCCGCTCCAGAATGAAGTCCACGAGTTTTCTGCCGCCCGTCTTTTCGGCAAGGGCCCAGGTCTCGGCCTTTGAGAGGTGCATGAGCGGCGTCTCGATTGTCAGCGGCACCTCCATTCCGAGGGAGAGGGCCTTCTCCATGGCGGCCATGGTGTTCTCGCGGCAGTCGGGATAGCCGGAATAATCCGTCTGGCTCACGCCGGTGACGAGCGTGCGCGCCCCCGCTTTATAGGCGAGCGCCCCGGCATAGCAGAGAAAGAGCAGATT
>JAILMX010000129.1 GCA_024692205.1 Desulfovibrio sp.
AGCAGGGCGCAGACCTGCCGCACGGTCTCGTGGTAGCGGCTGCTTTCGACACAGCCCATGCAGGGGGCCGGGCACTGGCCCATGTGATGGTAGAGGCAGGGGCGCACCCTGTTCTTCATCGCCCTGTCGGAACAGCGGCGCAGCGAGAAGGTGCGGTGCAGAAGCTTCCACGTGTCGCGCGCGGCGACCGCCGAGGTGAAGGGGCCGAAATAGCGCGCCCCGTCGCGGCGTGGGCGGCGCACGATCTCAAGTCGGGGGAAGGCCGCCTTCAGGTCCATGCGGAAGAGGAAATACTGCTTGTCGTCGCGAAGGGCGATGTTGTAGTGCGGCCTGTGCTTCTTGATGAGGCTGCTTTCGAGAAGAAGGGCCTCCTTCTCGGTGGTGGTCGTGATGAACTCCACGCTCTGGGCGCGGCCGATCATGGCCCGCGTCTTCGGGGTGAGGCCTTCGGCGCGAAAGTAGGAGAGCACGCGCCGCCGCAGCATCCGCGCCTTGCCGACGTAGATGATGCGGCCCCTGGCGTCGCGGTACAGGTAGACGCCCGGTGTGGTCGGTATGGTCGAGGGGTCGGGTTTCTGCATGGGGCGAGGATACCAGAACCGCCGCGCCCTGCAAATGCCGCCCGCCTGTGCGGGAATGCGAAAAGGCCCCCCGCGGCATGCGGAGGGCCCGTGAAAATCGTGCGTCGTATCCCCGAATTCGGGGGGAAGGCCTAGCGGCCCTTGGCGGCGCGCTTGGACGCCTTCAAGGGGTTGACCTTGGCGGCGGCGGCGACTTCGACCTTGACGTGGGTCGCGAAATTGCAGCGGCCGTCGTTCCACTTGCTGGCGGGGTTGGGGTAGGAAGCGCAGAAATTCTCGCCTTCGAATTCACGCACGCGGTCGCAGCCCTCGCACTTGTCGATGATGGGGGAAAGAAGAAAACCGTTCACCTGCACGCCGTCGGCGGTCTTGGTGGCATTTTGAAGCTGAGCCATATCGGGAAACCTCCATGCTGGTAGTGTAAGCGCGTCATCCTAGATTCTCTCGCAACCGCTGTCAAGCGGTGCCGTGGGCTGTTATGCGCCTTCCTCAATCAAATGGCGTTCAACATCCATGCGCCCGTGCAGGATTCGGATGACGTCCAAAAATGTTTCGGATTGGCGAAAGTAGACCACATGCAGTCCGACATGGTATTTCCAGTACTCCGGACGAACGTCGGTTCGCAACCCTACGGCGTCGCCCCTCGCCAGTCCGGCTATTGCCGCCACGATGCGGCGCACATAGGCATCCGCCTGTTCCAGCGACCAATGACGGAACGTATATTGCCAAATCTCCTCCAGGTCGGCTTCCGCCAAGGGCGTCAGGCGGTAGTCCCGCATCTTACTGCCCATGACGCGCGCGCATCCGGTGCAGGAAATCTTCTCCGTCAAAGGGCCTTGGCGGCCCGGAAGACTCCCCTGCGGCCAGTGCATCCTGCAAGGCCCTCGTTTTTAACTCATGCTCTTCCAACAGGCGCAGTCCGGCGCGCACTACTTCACTGGCCGAGCCATAGCGGCCTGCCTCTATCTGCGCGTCAATGAACTCAGTGAAATATGGGGCAAGGGAAACGGACGTGTTTTTCATAGACACCTCTTGCGATACCATTAAATCGTATCTATTGATATTTTATGATCACGTCAAGCCCGACGGCAAGCGAATCGTTGCAACAGCCTCTCTGTGAAGAGCGTCGACTGTACAAGCCGTACGCCCTGAAAAATCCCCGCGTAGAAGGCTTGACAAATTCCGGCATCGGTCTAACATAAAACTACGGGTGCGGTATGTCGCCCCGCAGTGTTCCCGCCAGGACAGGGGATGCGACGGATTTGACGATACGCTGCCGACGACTGGCAGCGGCGGTCGAGCCTGTTCGTGTTCGCTGTCTTTCTTTTTTCTCCCCACAGAAACGAATCCAGCGGATGCTAGGCCCTCCGGTAACGGTGAACCCTTTAGCCGAAGAGGTGTCCCATGGCTGACATCATTCTCGCCCGTCCCCAGGCCGGTGCCACGCAGACCGTCCCCGCCGCCGCCAAGGCGCGCTATGTCATGCAGTTCCCCTCCGACGAGGCGATCCTGGAGCGTCCCGAAGGATCGGACAATCTCGTCTTCAGGTTCGATGACGGTTCCGTCATCGAGCTGCAGGATTTCTACAAGCAGCACAATAAGGAGGAGATGCCCGAATTCGAGGTTGACGGCCAGCTCATCGCCGGCGCGGACTTCTTCGAGGCCTTCGGGCCTGACCTTATGCCCGCCGCGGGCCCCGGCTCAAGCGCCACGGGCG
>JAILMX010000261.1 GCA_024692205.1 Desulfovibrio sp.
GGGCAGCCGTACGGCGCCATCCTAACCCAAGCACGCTAAGGCATCCAGCAAGCAGAAAGCCCCGCTTGATGAAGAGCGGGGCTGGAAAGATTGAGGCGGCCTTGCCGCTATTCGTTATCGCTATAAATAGGCCCTGCGTCAGGCCCGCAGGCCATTGCGCTGTCGCCTGCGGACCTGTTTTCATGGAGAAGGTGGGCGGCCTCGTCCGAAGGCTTGCCCGAAATTTTTCCGCGCGGGGTATTGACAATTGTTGGCGCCTGAAGTAGCCGGGTATTAAGGATGCGAAAGTACGCCCCGCAGTGTTCCCGCCAGGACAGGGGATGCGACAGTTCCGACGACCACCGCCGCACGACGGCGCTTTGCCATTTGCATATCGGCGTATCCGCTGTCTTCACTTTTTCCTCTGAATGCAGATGGCTCGTCCAAGGTGAGCAACGTCGAAGTCCTCGTGAAGGGCTCGGACACGGATTTGAACAACTTGACGAACCTGGATGTCCTAGCCGATAGGTACGGCTTAAAGCTCGGCGACACAGATGGCGACGGCAACGCGGAAAGCATGACGCTCACGGATAAGAACGGAACATGGCGGCACGACGACAACACGAACGTCTACGAGCATGTGGGCGCAGACGACAAGGTCGATCTCACCCTCGAGACAACGAACATGCAGCAGGTGGAGCCGACCGGCAATGCCGACTCCGAAATCCAGCAGGCCACTTTTGAACTGCAAACCCTTCAGTAGCCATTCGACGGCGCACGCCGCAACACATCGATACCCAGCAACACGCCTCCGACGGAATTCCGCCGGGGGCTTTCATTATTCTGTCGCCATAAGTTGCCGGAAGAATCTCTGACCGCCATCCGCGCGCATCATTACGAAATGAATGGCGTTGCGCCATCAACCCGTTTGGACTTCGCACTGCGCTGCGGAGAAACCGTGACTGGGCTCATTGCTGCGGCCGCACTCATGCGCCCCACCGGCTTTGAGGGCATGCCCCCCAAAAGCATTAAGAAGAAAATGAAGGACAAGGCCTTCGCTGCAAGCGTCAGCAGGGAAAACATCCGTCAATACGCCGAGATCGGGCTGGAACTGGACGAATTTCTCGCCCTCGCCATCGAAGCCATGCGCGATAATGCCTCTGAGCTGAACTCATAACCATTTTCCATGCCCGCGAGAGCGGTGAGACGAGCCGCCACAGGCGAAGTGCTGAGCAGCCCCTTTCTCTTGCCATGCGCGCTCTCAACGGGCTATCATCCACGCATGACGCTGGAAACGGACATTTTTCAACGAAGGCGCATAGATTTTCAGCGCCTTGAGGGCTTCGGATTCTCCCCGTGCGAATCCGGCTACAGGCATGCCGAGACTTTCATGAACGGCATGTTCCGCGCTGAAATCCTCGTCTCTCAAAAAGGAGAAGTGTCAGGCCGCGTAATCGACCTCGACGCCGGCGACGAGTTCCTGCCGCTGCATGCCGAAGGGCACGCAGGCGCATTCGTCAGCGAAATCAGGGACGGCTACGCGAGGGTGCTGCGTTCCATAGCCGAACATTGCTCCACGCCGCAGCCGTTCCTGCACGCCCAGGCAAACAGGCTGGCGGAAAAGCTGATGCTCCACTACGGCGACGAGCCGGACTTTCCGTTCAGGAAATTCCCGGCATACGGCGTATTCCGCCATGCCGGCAGTCGAAAATGGTACGCCCTGATTATGAGCATCCCTTTCTCGCGATTGACGAGCAAAACAAAATCGCGCACGCAGGCGGAAGGGAACATCGTAGAAATCCTGAACATCAAGATCGGGCAGACAAATCCGGAAAGCCTCCTTGAAGAAGAGGGCATCTATCCTTGCTATCACATGAACCGCGCCAACTGGGTCAGCGTGCTTCTGGAGGACGTCCTTCCTGACGGGCGCGTCATGGAGCTCGTGAAAGAAAGCCGGGCTGCGACGGGGGCTGCGGGAACGCCGCGCCGACAAGCGCCCTGCCCCTCCGATGGACGCGCTGGCGGACATGTCTAACGAATAGGACAGGAAACATGAGGCGCAAAGAAAGAGAAGTGACCGGCACGGCGGAGCTGTTCGGCATCCTGACTCGGTGCGACACCATCAGGATAGGCATCAGCGGGGAGAAGTATCCCTATGTCGTTCCCGTTTCCTTCGGCGCCGAATTGAAGGGCGGAAAGCCTGTCATTTACTTCCACTGCGCCCGGCAAGGCATGAAGGTCGACTTGCTTGCGGCAAATCCCCATGTATGCGTCGAAGGCGACATTTTCATTAGGACGGAAAAGGTGCCGCACGGAATCACGACCCGCTATGAAAGTGTCATCGGGTTCGGCGAATGCAGGTTCGTTACCGATGCGGACGAGATACGGCACGGGCTGAAATTACTCACGGAACACTACGACTACCTCGATTATCCGCTTGAACGGTGCAAGTCCGTCCGGCATCTTCTCGTCGGGAAAATCATCCTCGAAAAAATGACGGGAAAACGAAACCTGCCGATATGAGGGCAATGCCATGTGCTGCCGCTACGCCATAAATGAGGCCGTCATCGCGCGGTATCCGTCAATGCTGCGTTCAGGCGATGTCCGTCCGTCGGATGCCGCGCCGGCTATCGGCCCCGGCGGCGTGATTGAGCTGTCGCGGGGGCTTCGAGCGTAGCTGACCCACTGGACTCCTTCCTTGGGCTTTTTCTTTTCTAATGCGGAGTCGCCAAAAGCCATTCGCAGGTCGATGTTCGGGCATCCCCGGCACTCAGATATATCGCCTATGGCAAGAAATGTTTTCATATGAAAACCTGAGACAGGCGCGGAAATTTTCGCTAAGGTTGGATCGGGGGGCTGGAAGCATGATAGTGAAAGTGTTCAGCTACGCGGAAGATATGGCGGAATTCGACTGGAATGAATGCGTCGTGGACGATTCGAAGCCGCCGCACATAGTGATTTCGGACGGAGGCGCCGTGATTGACGAAGGGAACGGCTGATTTGAAATGTATAGCTTATGAGAATGCCCTTCTTTCTTACAAAAAAGAGGTTTCTATGAGCAAACACGCAGGCGTTGTCATTCTTGCAGCCATTTTCTTTTTTGCCCACTTGGGAAGCAGCCGCGCCAATGATGAACTCAGCACTTACAGGGTTGACGACATTTCCATCGTGCGCATCGCGGATAAGAAAGGCGGGGTTCCGCCGGAGGTTTTTGTCGGAGCGGACAAGGCCATGCTTGAGAAGGTGCTGCACGGCGGCATCTGCCCCGCCATGTTCCTGACGTTTCTCATCAACAGCCCGACGGACCTCATCCTCGTCGACACCGGCAACGGAGAGGCCCGCAAGGGAAGAACGCTTGATCTGCTCAAGCAGCTCGGCGTGTCGAAAGAGGACATCACGAAGATACTTCTCACTCACATGCACGGCGATCATGTTCAAGGGTTGTTTTCGGAGGAGAGCAAGGCTTTTCCTCACGCCGACGTGTATATTGAACAATCCGAATACCGTTTCTGGACGGACAGGAGAAACATTGCACGGGCGCCGTCAGGCATGACCTCGTGCTTTGACAATGCGGAAAAGCTTTCGCGTCTTTACAAGGACAAGATTCATCTCTTCACGGCGGGTGAAAAGATCCTTCCCTGGCTTTCCTCGGTCGCCATGCCCGGCCATACCGAAGGGCACTCAGGATTTCTCCTCGCAAAGGGGGGAAAGAGCATTCTCCTGGCGGGCGATTTTCTGCACTGCCTGTCCGTGCAGACCCCCTATCCCGACGTGGCCGTGATCTGGGATTCAGATCAGGACCTGGCCAAGAGCACGCGCAAAGCAATTCTCGAGCGCGTTGCCGATACCGATACAATTGTCCTTGGAGGCCATTTCGCAAATCCCGGGGCGGTTCTTTTCAAGAAGACCAATGGAACATACTCGTATGAGTTCGTTCAGCCGGATGCGAACTGAAGGTTCTGGACCAGCCGCAGAACACATGCGCGGGGATGGATCAGGAGCGTTGCCGGATTACAGAAAAAGGGGATTAGGCATGCTGCGCCGTGATTTTCTCAAATTGCAAACTGCGGCTTTGGGGACTGCTATCCTTTCGGGTGTTCCATCCTTCTTGATTGCAGGGTCGCGACCAGACATTGTCGTGGCCAAGGGCGATCCCGGCGCTGCCACGCGCGCTGCGGTGGAGGCGCTGGGCGGCATGGCCGCCTTTGTGCGTCCGGGACAAAAAGTCGTTATCAAGCCGAACATGAGTTTTGCCGCACCGGTGGAAAGCGCCGCCAATACGCACCCCGCAGTCGTGAGGGAGCTGCTTGCCCTTTGTCTGGAAGCCGGGGCAGCCTCGGTACGCGTGCTTGATCATGCCTTTCGCGAAGGGCGGCAGCCATTGGAGTACTCCGGTATACTTGCCGCCTGTGAAAGCATCGCTCCCGGATGTTGCCACAACCTCACCCGCAGCCGGCATTATAGCGAGTTCACCCTGCAGAACGCCAGGGACATGCGCACCAACGCCGCCATGATCGACGTGCTGGACGCTGACGTGCTCATTGCCTGCCCGGTGGCAAAATCTCATTCGTCCACGGGAGTCAGCCTGTCCCTCAAGGGGCAGATGGGGCTTATTCTTGACCGCGGTTGCATGCACGGACGTTATGACCTTGACACCTCCATAGTCGACCTGGCCTTTGCCTTCAAGCCTTCGCTATCCGTCATAGACGCCAGCCGGGTCTTGAGCACCAATGGTCCCCATGGCCCGGGCACGGTGCTCACGCCCGGCGAAATCATCGCATCAGCCGATCCTGTGGCCGCCGATGCACTGGCCGTGAGCGCATACGCATGGTATGGCCGGCACGTCCAGCCCCGCCAGGTGGCGCATATCGCCCAGGCCCAGGCCCGGGGACTGGGACGCATGGATGTGGAAAACCTCACTGTGCTGCGAATGAGTCTGTAGGTCATGCGCATCGTGCCGCCATTGCGCAGGTGGGTGCAGGCCGCAAGCCTCGCATTTTTTTGCCTTCTGCTCTGCTGGGCACCAGAGGGCGGGCCGTTGGGGCTTTCAGCAGGCAGTTTTCTGACCCTTGACCCATTGTCCGGCGTTGCTGTTCCGCTGGCCGCACGCAAAGTCATAGCTGCCCTGTGGCCGGTGCTGCTTGTGTATGCCAGCGCCATTGTGCTGGGCCGCGTCTTTTGCGGCTGGATCTGCCCCATGGGGGCGACGTTGGATGGGCTGGGTTGGCTAGCGCGTGTTCGAGGCAGATGGAAGCCCACGCCGTTCCGGCGTCCACGGCTCGTGAAATATCTGCTCTTGGCCGCTATTCTTCTTGCCGCCATCTTAGGGGTGAACCTGGCCTTCTGGGCCAGCCCCTTGCCGTTGACGGCGCGACTTTACGCGCTCGTCCTTTATCCCCTGGGCGAGCATGGCATGGACAAGGCGCTGACATTGTTCCTGCCGCTCATGGAACGCTGGGGCTCGGATGCCCTGCGCTACTGGCAGCCGGATGCTCATACCTATGCCACAGCCTGGGTTGTGGCCATGTTTTGGGGCATATGCATAGCGCTTGAGCATCTCGCCCCGCGTTTCTGGTGCCGTTATATCTGCCCCGCAGGCGCACTGCTGGGCTTGCTGGCGCTTCTTGCGACATGGCGCCGGCGCGTGGATGGCAATGTCTGCCTCTCCTGCGGACGCTGCGCCAAAAGCTGCCCCACCGGTATCTGCCACGACATGCCTGCAAAAACATCCGTTGTCGAATGCATCGCCTGCCGCAGGTGCGAACGGCGTTGCCCGCAGGGGGCCGTCCGATTCGGCCTGCGCAATGCGGCCCCCGCCATGGCCGCATCCGAACCGAGTCTGCCCTCGCGACGTGCCTTCTTCGGCACACTGCTCTCCGGGACGATTCTAGGCGGCTTGGCAGGCCTTGCGACAATGACGAATACTAAAGACGCTGCACCGGTAAGGCCGCCGGGCAGCGTGCCGGAAGACATGTTTCTGACCCTGTGCCTGCGTTGCGGCGCATGCCTGCGGGCATGCCCTACGGGCGGCTTGCAGCCTCTCTGGATGGAGGGGAATTTTCATGCCATCTTCAGCCCGCGTCTGGATCCGCGCTCCGGTCCCTGCCGCCCTGAATGCACTGCCTGCTGCCATGTCTGCCCCAGCCGTGCCATTCTGCCTCTGCCTCTGGAAGAAAAACGTTGGGCTAAAATGGGCACGGCTGTTATCGATCGCACGACATGCCTCGCATGGAACGAAAACAAGCGCTGCATGGTCTGCAACGAAAACTGCCCATACAGTGCCATCGCAATAAATCTGCTGCCTGGACAAACGGTCCCTGTACCGCAGGTGCAGGCGAAGCGCTGCTATGGCTGCGGCTATTGCGAAAAATACTGCCCGCAGGAACCTTCTGCCATCACAGTGACTTCGGAAGGCGCCTTGCGTCTGGCAACGCGCGATTTCGCCGCAACTGCGAAGACTCTTGGTCTGGACTTAGACAAAGCTGGGAACATCGCTGCATCGCATCCCGCGCCGGCATCTATTCCGTCAGAGGGGCCTCCGCCGGGTTTTATGAAGTGAGAACGCTACGTGCAAAGGAGGGACGACATGACTGACAGCGAACTCATCGAAGCCTTTCATGCGATGGGGGACAATTTCCCCGAACCTGTGACCATAACCCAGAAAAGCCGAGAAATCATCGCCGTGAACACGGCTGCTGAACAGTTTGGACTGAAGCCAGGCATAAGCGGCTGCCTGTCTGCGCCCGGCGAATAGGAATCACATTGCTCTCCTAGGGAGTCGCCGCGAGCGGGAACGCAATGAATCCCGGCATGAGGATTATCGAGCCTAGCACGGCCGCAAGGGCCATGCCCGTCAGACCGGACTCCTTGCCGAGAATTCTCGATATGATTGAAGGCTCCAATACCGCCAGACCAAGACCGATGAGCAAGATAATGGGAAGAAATTGCGGCAGGAGGTTTTCAAATGCTTTCCAGCCTTTTTTCAAGGCCGCTACGCTTTTCTTCTTGTCACACCGCCATGACCATAAAAGCAAGATGGCAGTAATGCCATACAGAGCGATAATTGACACGTTTTTTCTCCATGTCGGCATACATACGCATCCTTCAGCTATCAGTAGCCCGCCTGACGATCTCTCTTCAGCAGGTGTATGCCCAACGGCAAGGCGGCTGCAAGGAACTCCGACTTGTCCCACGCCCCGGCATCCCAAGTCAGCAGCGCGGAACCCGTTGAGGACTTAAGTTCAGCTTCTCGAAATCCTGCATTCAGGAGGGCTTGCCGCAAATTCGGCAACACTGCATCT
>JAILMX010000032.1 GCA_024692205.1 Desulfovibrio sp.
TGCAGGGCGACGGCAGCTCCGTGCCGACGGCGGCGCCCTCATAGCCGGGCGGCAGGTCCGCAGCTCCACCGGCGCGCGCCGGAAAATTTTTTTTGCAATCCCGCCAACCTCTCATCACGCTTGCGAGGTTGGCGGGGGTAACGTTGAACATCCGCCCGTCCTTGCCTCGGGCCTTCCAGTCGAGCTCCTCCATGCCCCGGACGAACTCGGCCACGGCATCCTCGCCCATGCCGAGCTTCTTCCCGGCGAAGAACACGTCGTCGCCGGTCGGTGCATGAATCGGTCTGCCATCAGATCGGGAGGGGGGTGGTGACGACGTTCTCCCATTCATTCTTTCATTCATTCTTTCATTCATTCTAGCGTCACCTTCGTCACCCACGTCACTTTGCGTCACTTTCGTCACCTCGGCACTTCCGGCAAGCGCCTTCTTCCTTGCCTTGTAGGCGGCGGTCCGCTCCGCTCCCGACTTCGGCGCGGGCTTGCTCTCGGCCTCGACTATCAGGCGCTTCGCCTCCGCTGCAATCCCCTTGGCGATCGGAAGGTAGACTTCGAACTTCTTGGGGAGGGCATAATCCTCGGCGCCGAAGGTCAGCGCGAACGCCATGCCGAGGATAGCGGCCCGGGCGTCCGGACGGATCTCCAGCAGCGTCGAGGTCATGACGCCATGGACGCAGAATCCCTGCTCGCGTTTCATGCCTCGCTGCCTTTCGTCTGGCCGCCGCGGAATGCGGCCGCGGCCATGGGGGTGTGGATGTTCGCCCAGGGCGCGCCGAGCGCTCCTGGGGCCGATTCTGCGCGTCTGCCGGCGCGCCGTGGTCTGTGGTCTCTCATGTGGTCTCCTTCTCTGTCAAGATGTGGGTAATGTGGGTACGGTGTCCGGACGCTGCACCGCCGCGTGTCCGGCAAGGCGTCGAGGTATTGTCCCAGAACCTTTGCGGGGGGGAGGGTGCGTGACCGATAAAACCGCAATATCCTGCGCATACTTGCGCTTTTGTGCGTATTGGGCATCCGTCAAACACGGCGCCATGGCGCTCGATCGAGCGATTAATGCGCGTCATGTCGGCCGAAACGAGACGATCTTGATTGCAGCTCAAATCATCGTTTCCGCCGGAAACGATGCTGTATGATGTCACGTCATGATGGCTCGTTGAAAACGAGCTCCAAATTAAAAAATAAAAAATAAGGCGCGCCGCGCGGCTTGGCGATTTCGCCTGCCGCCTCGCGGCCCTGTCCATCTCGCGCTGCCCCCAGGCGCAGGACGGAGCGCTGGCGATGCGGTATTCTGCACGGATAGGACACCACCCCTGAAGCTTCGGGCTTGGCCAATGCGGACATTGTGCGCACGGGCGCGCAGGTCTGCCGGGATGCGGGACAGGACGGATCACTGCGCAACCTCCTTGCCGGTGAATGTGACGCAGGCCGTCAGCGTCGCCGCCGCTAGCCAGTAGATCATCATGCGCCAGTTTCCCTTCACTGCGTAGGGCATGGCCGCGCCGATGTCGAGCGCGATGAGGATTGACGGAAAGATATAGGTGCTGTTCATTTCTTGACTACTCCTAGTCAGTTATTGACAACTGGTGAAAAGATGTTCACAACTCCCCCGCCGCCCATGACGGGCGTCCCGCGCCATCCGTCTTGGTTGCCTCGCCGCCGATTGGCCCGGCGTATCTCGGCGTATGTGACGGGGCGCTTCTTCTCGCGGGGCAACATCCGCTGCGTTCCGAATAGCCTCTGCCGGAGTTCGGTCTGCCTGTCCTTGCTGTTCTCCTCACGGCCTATGGCCGAGCATGAAACGCTGCAGTATTTGCGTTTGCGGCGGTCGGCGGTGAATGCCACGCCGCAGACGGGGCAGACTCGACGCATCTGGCCGGTCGATCTCATCGTGGGCACCTTCACGCCCATGTGCGACGCCTTGAGCCGACATGCGTTCGAGCAGTATGCCTTCTTCCGTCCCTTCTTGTGGATCCGCGCCTTGAACTCCTTGCCGCAGACCAAACACTTTCGCGTTTCCGTCATTTCGACTTTCCTCCGATGTATTTGTTTACGCCTCTCACCTTCCACTTCGCCTTCCACCGTGCCTTCTCGGCGCGCTTTCGGCACAGCTCCGAGCAGAAACGCTTCGGCAGATGGTTCCTGCTCATCGCCTCAGGGATAACTCGGCCGCAGCGTTCGCACGTGCCGGGCCGCCGTTCGGCCATCGGCCGATTGTAGCCGGATAGATCTACCCGCGGCACATCATCCCACAATGCCATCGTGCTCATCATGCCGCGCCTCCTTCCACCTCGAACAGTTCCGGCTGCACGAACACCCTGGGCGCGGCCGGGACCGCCGGCGCCTCCTCCTTCGCGGCGAACGGCCGACGGAACGGCATGCCGTGGAGGAAATAGCCCGGCGTGAAACGGTCGGGCGCGAACCTCCTCATGGCGAGCGCGTCCGCGTGCTGCACCACGGCGGCGTAGCCCAGGAGCGAAAGCTGCACAAAGCTGATGTCGCACGCGCGGTGGTCGATGTCCCCGGCCACAAGCAGGATGTCG
>JAILMX010000094.1 GCA_024692205.1 Desulfovibrio sp.
TTTTGTTGAATTCTTTTTTTGGCAAAAAAATTTGCTTTACTACGTGCGTTTCCTAAATGAGAAAATGCAAAAAAAACTCTAGAGAATTTTGTTTAAAATTTTAGTCCTTTGTTGAGGTATAAAACCTCAAAAAGTTCGGGATAGACACTTAGTATTGCGCAGGAAGCTGTCATCGCCTATATTAAAACATAGCGTTTTGCTAGGAAAGGCAAGCTGGGCGCTTATTTCTTACTAAATTACTAGGTTGCTGTCCAGGTGAGAGAAATGTTCGGAAAGAAAGAGAGATTAACAATGATGAAACAAAAATATTTCAGTGTGATAGCGCTGCTTGGAGCCTTGTATCTGTGGGGTGCCACCCCGGCAGCGGCAGCGGATTCCCAATGTGAAGACGTCTGGGCGACGGACGCGGAGGGCAACTTGACCATCCATGCAGACCGCGTCCCCGGCGAGCCCGTATTCATCCCCTTGCTGGCGGACGGCAAGCGCATGGAGGTCCTTGTCATCCGGGGCGGGGACGGAAAGGTGCGTCTGGCCTTCAACACCTGTCAGGTGTGCAGTGGCTCTCCGAGAGCCTATTTCGAACCGCAGGTTGGCGGCGTGGTCTGTCGGAATTGCGGCAACTTCTTCTCGGCGGAACAGGTCGGGATCGCGTCAAAAGGCTGTAATCCCCTGGCCGTGCCCGGAGTAGAGGCGACGGCTTCAGGCGACATCGTCGTTCCCGCCGCAGTGCTGGCAGCTCATGCCGATGCGTTCCGCAACTGGAAGCGGGGGCAGTGATGCCTCCGGTTTCCATGCGCATCCGCATTTGGGGCATGACATGCCCTCACTGTGAACAAACCGTGGAGAAGTCGCTTGCCGCAGTGCCCGGCGTTTCAACGGCGCGCGCGAGCTACAGCGGCGGCTGGGCGGACGTCACCCTCCTTGCGGGATGCGAGGGCGGGCCGCTGCGTCTCAGGCTTGAGGAAGCCGTCCGCCAGGCGGGGTATCATACCGCCCCTCCGGATGGTGGGAGTGCTTTCTCAGGGGTGTGGGCGGCGGCGCGCGGATTGTGCGTGCTGGGCCTGGCGCTTATGGCCTTCTGGGTTCTGGAGCGGACCCTGCCGGGCCGGTGGACCGGCTATTTCCCCGATCCCGGCACGGCGTCCAGCCTGTGGGCCTTGTGGGGCGTGGGGCTGCTCACCTCGTTGCACTGCCTTGCCATGTGCGGAGGCATCGCCATGACGCAGGGCCTCGCCGGCATCAGGCAATCGTCTTCCGTGCGAAGGTCGGCCTTTTGCTATCAGGCCGGTCGGTTGCTTTCCTACAGCGCCGTGGGTGGCCTCGCCGGAAGCCTTGGTGCGGGCTTGACGCTCTCTCCGGCCGCGAGGGGTGCCGTCATGATGGCGGCCGGCGCGTTCTTGCTGCTCATGGCGCTGAACATGCTGGGCTGCTTTTCCTTTTTGCGTCGTCTGCAGCCTCGTCCTCCACGTTGGCTGGCAATCAGGCTCCAGTTCCTGGCCGGGAAATGCTCCGCCGGGCAGGCAGGCTGGCGCGGCCCCCTCCTTACGGGGCTTCTCAACGGCCTCATGCCCTGCGGCCCTCTTCAGTCGATGCAGCTCTATGCCTTGGGCACGGGGAGCGCTTGGGCGGGGGCCTCCGCCATGGCCGTGTTCTGCCTGGGCACCATGCCGGCCATGCTCGGCCTTTCATTGCTTTCCGGCGGCATGGGGCGGCGCGGCAGAGGGCTTTTGTTTCAGATGGCCGCCGTCCTGGTGATGGTTTTGGGTCTGGGCATGACGCACAGCGGCCTCGCCTTGAGCGGTCTTGCTTCAGAAACGCCATCCCTGGCCGAATCACGGCATGATGCGGCTGGAGCGAGGGCGCGCCGCGTCGGCGGCGGACAGGCCGTGACCTCCACCGCCGACTATGACTCTTATGAACCGATAGTTGTGCAGCGTGGGCTGCCTGTGACCTGGACGCTGGTCATGCCGGAGGAAAAGCTCATAGGCTGCAACAATGAAATTGTTTCCCAGGAATTAGGCATCTCCCAGAAGCTTGTTCCGGGGGTGAACAGCATAACGTTCACACCCGCAAAAACCGGCGTCTTCGCCTTCACTTGCTGGATGGGGATGATACGCAGCAGCATCACGGTCGTGGATGCCCTGTGACCGCCGCCTTCGAAAATTGAGAGAGAACGTCATGCGAAAATACATCGTCACCGGCATGAGTTGCGCGGCCTGCTCGGCGCGCGTTGAAAAAGCCGTTCGCGCCGTGCCGGGCGTCACATCCTGTGCGGTTAGCCTCCTCACTAACAGCATGGGCGTCGATGGCGAAGCATCGACCGACGCCATAGTCAAAGCCGTTGAAGTCGCCGGGTATGGAGCTCATCCAGCGGAGACAGCCTCTGTCGCCCCGTCCGGACCATCTGGCACGACGGATCCGCTGGAGGACACGGAAACGCCCCGCCTTCGCCTTCGCCTCATCTGGTCGTTACTGTTGCTGATCCCCCTTCTCTACATGAGCATGGGGCACATGCTGTGGGATTGGCCCCTGCCCGGATTTTTTGACGACAACCATACGGCCATGGGACTGGCGCAGCTACTGCTTACCGCGGCCGTCATGGTTATCAACCAGAAGTTTTTTGTCAGCGGGCTGCGCGGCCTCCCCCATGGAGCGCCGAACATGGACACGCTGGTGTCGCTGGGGGCCGCCGCCTCTTTCTGCTGGAGCACATGGGTCCTTTTCGCCATGACGCGCGCCCAGGTGGACGGCGACAGCGCCGCCGTGCTGTCGGGCATGAAGGACCTCTACTTTGAAACTGCCGCCATGATCCTGACTCTCATCACAGTAGGCAAGATGCTGGAGGCCCGTAGCAAGGGGAAAACCACCGACGCCCTGAAAAGCCTCATGAGGCTCGCCCCGCAAACGGCCACTGTGCTGCGCGGTGATACGGAGAGGGAAATTCCCGTGGCCGACGTGCGTGTGGGCGACATTTTTATCGTTCGTCCCGGCGGCAGCATCCCGGTCGATGGCGAGGTGCTGGAGGGGGCGAGCGCTGTCAACGAAGCAGCGCTCACCGGCGAGAGCCTTCCCGTGGACAAGGGAGCCGGGGACCATGTGTCCGCTGCCACGGTCAATCAGTCCGGATTTTTGCGTTGCCGTGCCACGCGCGTGGGGCAGGATACGACCCTCGCCCAGATTATACGCATGGTAAGTGATGCTGCTGCCACAAAGGCGCCCATTGCCAAACTGGCAGACCGTGTTTCTGGATTTTTTGTGCCCCTTGTCATCGGCATCGCCGCGCTAACCACAGCCGGCTGGCTGCTGGCCGGGGAAAGCATGGGGTATGCACTGGCGCGGGGCATTGCCGTACTGGTCATCAGCTGCCCTTGCGCACTGGGCCTGGCAACACCTGTGGCCATCATGGTTGGCAGCGGGGTGGGCGCGCGGCACGGCATTTTGTTCAAGACCGCCGCAGCCCTGGAACAAACGGGCAGGACACGCATCGTGGCTTTGGACAAGACAGGCACCCTCACAACCGGCTCCCCCGTAGTCACGGACATCCTGCCTGCGGACGGCGTGGCGGCAGACGACTTGATGGCCTGCGCCTTAGCCTTGGAGAACAAAAGCGAACATCCCCTGGCTCGAGCTGTGGTGAAGGCGGGAGATGAGCGGGGTCTGGTCCCAGTCCCGGTGGAAGATTTCCGCGCAGTACCCGGCAACGGTCTTTCCGCCGTGGCGGGCGGCAGGCGGCTGGCCGGGGGCAATCGTGCCTTTATCAGCAAACAGGCCTCTGTGCCGGATAGCGTGGCCGCCCAGGTCGAAGCTCTGGCTAAGGACGGCAAGACCCCGCTGTATTTCAGCCGTGACAACTCTGTGCTGGGATGCATTGCAGTGGCGGACACCCTCAAACCGGACAGTCATGAGGCTGTGCGTCAGTTGCGGAACATGGGCATCCGCGTGGTGATGCTCACTGGCGACAACGAGCGAACTGCCCGCGCAGTGGGGGGGCAGGCGGGCGTTGACGCTCTTGTGGCCGAAGTGCTTCCGGAAGGCAAGGAGCGCGTCATCAGGGAGCTGAAGGGAAAGGGCTCCACGGTCATGGTGGGCGACGGCATCAACGATGCTCCAGCCCTCACTTGTGCGGACACGGGCATTGCCATCGGCGCCGGCGCGGACGTGGCCGTCGATGCCGCCGACGTGGTGCTGGTCAACAACCGGCTTGCCGACGTGCCCGCCGCAATCCGCCTGGGCAGGGCCACTCTGGCCAACATCCGGCAGAACCTGTTCTGGGCATTCTTTTACAATGTTCTGGGCATCCCGCTGGCTGCGGGAGTCTTGCAACCTTTCTTCGGGTGGACGCTGAACCCGGTGTTCGGGGCGGCTGCCATGAGCCTGTCCAGCTTCTGTGTTGTTTCCAACGCCCTGCGGCTCAACCTGTTCAAACCGCACATCGCTAACCGTGACAGGAAGGCCCCTGCGGTAACGCTGTCCGTCCTCATGGATGCGGAAACGCCAAAAAAACGGGCCGAACGGTGTGTTACATTGCGCATAGCGGGCATGATGTGCCCGCATTGCGAAGGGCGTGTGAAAAAGGCGCTTGAGTCCGTTGAAGGCGTCCTGTCCGCTTCCCCCAGCCATGAGCGTGACGAGGCCGTGGTGGAGCTGACGGGCGACGTTGCCGAGGACACATTGCGTCAAGCCGTGGAAAACGCGGGCTACCAATGGCAAGGCATGTGCTGATAGTTTGATGTAACGACAAGGAGTAAATACTTATGCCGGGTATTTTTCAGGACAATATCCATTCTGTCGGCCATACCCCTCTCGTGCGGCTGGACAATTTGGCCGGAGATACGGCTACGGTTCTGGCGAAAACAGAAGGACGCAATCCCGCCTTTTCCGTCAAGGACAGGGTGGGAGTGGCCATGTTGGACGATGCTCTGCGGCGGGGCGTTCTCAAGCCGGGAATGACCATTGTGGAACCCACAAGCGGCAACACCGGCATAGGGCTGGCCTTTGCCAGCGCCGTGCGCGGATACAAATGCATCCTGGCCATGCCGGAAACCATGAGCATTGAACGCCGTAAGGTTCTGTGCATGCTGGGAGCCGAACTGGCGATCACGCCCGGGGCCGAGGGCATGGCCGGGGCCATACGGCACGCCGAAAATCTGTCAGCATCGGAACCGGACGCCTATTTTATGCCGCAGCAGTTCAAAAATCCCGCAAATCCCGCCGCGCACGAGGCAGGCACCGGGCCGGAACTCTGGAACGATACCGACGGCCAGGTGGATGTGTTGGTCGCAGGCGTGGGCACGGGCGGCACCATCACGGGCATTTCCCGCTACTTCAAGCAGCAGCGCGGCAAGCCCATCATGACCGTTGCCGTGGAGCCCGCCGGCAGTCCGGTGCTGACTCAGCATCTGGCTGGCCAGCCCCTGCGCCCGGGGCCGCACAAGATCCAAGGCATCGGCGCCGGATTCATCCCTGACACGCTGGACCTCACCCTCATTGACCGCGTGGAGACAGCCGCGGACGACGAGGCCATGGAGTACGCCCGCCGTCTTGCCCGAGAGGAAGGCATCCTGGCGGGCATCTCTTCCGGAGCCGCAGCCGCCGTGGCCTGCCGGCTCGCGGCACAGCCCGAATTCGCGGGCAAGGTCATCGCCGTCATCCTGCCGGACGCCGGGGAACGCTATATGTCGTCCGACCTGTACGCAAAGCTGGGCGAAGGCGCCAAAGGCTGACGGCAACTACCAACGATCCAGACAAGACCAGGAGGAAAGCCATGCGCGACAAACTCCATTTTGAAACCCTGCAGGTCCATGCGGGCCAGGAACATCCCGACCCTGCCACCGGCGCCCGCGCCGTTCCCATCTACCAGACCACATCCTATGTGTTCGAGAGCTGTGACCACGCGGAGGCGCGCTTCAACCTGCGCGATGCCGGCAACATCTACAGCCGACTGACCAATCCCACGCAGGATGTCTTCGAGCAGCGCGTAGCTGCGCTCGAAGGCGGCGTAGCCGCCCTGGCCACGGCCAGCGGCGCGGCGGCGGTGACATACGCACTGCAAAATTTGACCAGCGCAGGCGACCATATCGTGGCCGAGAAAACGCTGTACGGCGGCACCTACAACCTGCTGGCGCACACCCTCCCGGCATGGGGCGTCAGCACGACCTTTGTGGAAGCGGAAGACCTCGCCGCCTACGAGCGCGCCATCACCCCCGCC
>JAILMX010000104.1 GCA_024692205.1 Desulfovibrio sp.
GCGGGCCTGGGCAGGCCGAAGGACCCCGTCCAGTAGTCATGCCCCCGGCCGATGAGCTGGCGCTCAAGCGTGAAGAGGGCATGGCGGTCGGGGCGCAGGGGCATTGAGAGTCCGGGCACGACGGGCACGTCGCGTATGCCCGCATCCTCAAGCTGGCGCAGGGCGTATGCCGTGCCGTCCTCCACCCAGGAATTGCCGGTGAGGGTCGTCACGCCGACCAACTCGACGTTGGGGGCCCTCGCCAGAAGCAGCATGGCGATTCCGTCGTCGAAGCACTCGACCATGTCCGAGTCGAGCAGCACCTTCTCCCGTGCGGGCGACTGGGCCGCGAGGGCGGGCAGCGCGGCGAGGCATAGGAAAAAGAGCGCAAAGGCCGTTAGCAGGGGGCGTTGCATGGCTTCTCCTTTTCTTGAGGTTGGGGTACTGATTTCCATCTTGCTGAAAAGGGGGGCGCATGTCTAGACTCTTGCGCGACAATCGCCTATCATCGCGCAAAATTTTCCATGCGGGTCATGCAGCGCCCGCCGTTACCTGTCAACCGCAATTCGGAGGAGAATCATGAACTGGAGATTTGTCAGCCTCGCCCTGCCGCTTTCCCTGTCGCTCATAGCGGGGGGCGCGATGGCCGCCCCGTCCGTCAAGGTGGGGACGCTCACCGTCATCAAGGAGGGCATCGATGCGGCAGTGGAAGGGCAGCTCAAGGGCGCCTCCAACCTCGCGAAATTCCAGCTGGAAAAGGGCACTGACCAAGACCTCGCGAAGTTGTGCGCGCTTTTCCCCGACATGAAGGAACTGCAGATCAAGTCCGGGGCGAAAATCACGAACCTCGCTCCTCTGGCCGCGCTCAAAAGCCTCACGCGGCTGGAAGTGCGGGACAGCAGCGCGAAGGACATGACCCCAATTTCGGGCCTGACGGGCCTGACGAGCGTGCTCGTGGATTCCGCCATGACCGACCTCGCCTGGATGGAGAAGCTCACCAACCTGACCTATGTTTCGGTCTCCTCCAAGAATCTGACATCGCTCAAGGGCCTGCCCAAACTCCCCCGCCTCTCGAAGCTTGAGATAGACCACGGCGCCCCGACGGACCTGACCCCCATTGCGGAGTCCACGCCCAACATCAAGACGCTGCGCCTCGGCTACGTGACCGTGCCGGACATGACGCCCCTGACCAAGCTGCCCAATCTGGTCGAGCTCGACCTCTACGGCGCCGCGGTGAAGGATTTCTCTCCCCTCGCCGGCTGCGCCAAGCTTAAGACGCTGACCTACTACGCTACCAAGGGCGCCGACTATTCGACCCTGGGCAAGCTGACGCAGGTGGAATCCCTGATGGGCGGCCTGTCGCAGCTCAAGGATATCGCGTGGGTCGCGAGCCTGCCCGGGCTGAAGAAGCTGCGCCTCTTCGCCGAGGCGATCACGGATTACACGCCGCTTGCGAAGACCAATCTCGAGTATCTGAAGATCTGGTCGATGAAGGCTCCCGTCGACCTCGTGCCCGTGGGCAAGATAAAGACCCTCAAGGAGCTCGTCATCTGGTCGCTGGACAATGCGAGCGGAAGCAAGGCTCTTGCCGGTCTTGAGGCGCTGGAGACGGTGACGATCAATGACTACAACAAGAAGAAGGGAGGGGAGAATTTCGACCTGGCGGCGGCCGCGGGCTGGAAGAACCTCAAGACCTTCTCCACGCAGGGCACCTTCTTCGACAATTTCGGCGAGCTGGCCAAGTGCCCGAAGCTCGAGAGGGTCACATTGCTGAGCAAGACGCAGGGCGCGAACCTGGCCGAGCTCAAGAAGATGCCCTCGCTCAAGTCCGTGCGCGTGGACAAGACCCTTTTCTCCGAGTCGGAGCTTGAGGGCTTTCCGCAGGGGGTGAAGGTCACCAACAAGTAACGGCGCGGTGTTGCAAGTCGCGTGATCGGGCCGCTCCGCCACAGGCGGGGCGGCCTTTTCGCACACCGAAAAAGAAGGGCATGCCGAATCGGCATGCCCTTACTTTGTGTTTGTTGTTCGGTCATGCCCTAACGGCGGGTAGGTGCTGGTTGCGGGGCCTTGTCCTTGGGCAGGAAACGGCCATGCTCGTCGCGTGGCGGCAGGGAACGGCCGTTTTTGTCCTTGTCAGGCGAAACGAAGCGGCCGTTCTTGTCCCTGGGGGGCAGGGGGCGGCCATTCTTGTCTTTTCCGGGTGAGACGAAGCGGCCGTGCTCGTCGCGCGGGGGCAGGTCGCGCGGCGGCTTCGCCTTGTCGGGGGAGACGAAACGCCCCTTTTCGTCACGCGGGGGCAGGGGACGGCCGTTCTTGTCCTTGCCGGGCGAAACGAAGCGGCCGTGCTCATCCCTCGGCGGCAGGTCGCGCTTCGCGCCGGGCTTGTCGTGCGGGGCCCTGGCGTGTGGCGGCGCGGCGTCGTTCTTGGCGACGAGCAGGCCTTGATCATCCCCGGCAGCGGCGCAGCGCGTTTCGGAGAACGAGAAGAGAAAGGCGCCTGCGAACAGGCAGAGAAGAGACGCTTGAAGCCATGTTTTCATAAACGCTCCTTGGAAGGTATTGCCGCGGGCGGGGGGAATCCCGTTATGCCCGTTTCGACGCAATCAAAAGAAAACGTGTTACGGAAACACGAAAAAAATGCGGTTATCGAAGCCTTTCGGAGATATTGCGAAAATCCTTTTCGCAGGCGATGAACGCCTCGCCGACTACCGGGTCGAAATGCGTGCCTATGCCCTGGGTGATGATCTCGACGGCTTCCTCATGGGAGATTGAGGGCTTGTAAGGGCGCTCGCTTATCAGCGCGTCGTAGACGTCGGGTATGGCCATGATTCGCCCGCACAGGGGAATGCGCTCGCCGGCGAGGCCCAGGGGATAGCCCGAGCCGTCCCAGTGCTCGTGATGGCTGAAGGCCATGTCGCGCAGGACTCGCAGGAAGGTGTTGTCCTGCAATGTCTTCATGGCGTGAAGGATGGCCGAGGCGCCGAAGATGGTGTGGCGCTTCATCGCTTTGAATTCATTCTCGGTCAGGCGTTCGGGTTTGTTCAGAATGGCGTCGGGTATGCCGACCTTGCCGATGTCGTGCAGAGGGGCCGCCCTGACGGTGTCGCGCACGACGCTTGGGGGCAGCTGGTCGGCATAGCGGCCATCCGCAAGCAGCTGTTTTATGAGACAGTCCACGTAGTCTCGCGTGCGGATGGCGTGGCCGGAGGTCATGGAGTCCCGACATTCCACAAGGTCGGAGAGGACGAGCATGATGGCGTCCTGCAGCTCAATGACCTTGTGTGTCTCCTCCCTCACACGATCTTCCAGTTCGCAGCGGTAGCCGTAGAGCTCGACATGGATCTTCACGCGGTTGAGGATGATCTCGGGGGAGAAGCGGTTGCCCACGAAATCCACGCCGCCGCTTGAAAGGACGCGACTCTCGGTGTCAGGATCTGTGGTGGAGGTGATGAGGATGATGGGCACCTTGGCGACGACGGGCATCGCCTTTATGTGGCGGATGGTTTCGAAACCGTCCTCGCCGGGGCGTTCCATGTCGACCAGAAAGCACTTGGGGCGGATCTCTTCAAGGTGGGGCAGGGCATCCTGCTCGCTCGAAAAGGCGAAGACGGTGAAGTCGTTTTTGAGCACGTCGGTGAGAAACACCTGCTTGAGGTTGCTGTCGTCGATGATGACGACGGGAGGGCGGAGTGAAGGGGTTGCGGTGGCTTTCTTCGATGGCATGGTCGCTTCTCTGCCGGGGATACGCATACGGCATCCCGGACGCGGTCTGAAAATGTCTGCGAAAAGACTAATCCATAGCCCCCGTGAAGTCAAAGAGCGGAACGGAGGGCAGCCGGGAGAAAGCAGGGCTGTTTGGCGCGGAATTTGCTAAGATCATCGCAAAGGTCAAAATTTCCACTGCAAGGAGATTCGGTTATGGATATGGAATACCGCCGCCGCAACAATGATCTTGGCATCTGCGTGCCCACGTTTCAGGAAAGGGTGAATACCATGCTGCCAGCGGAGCGGCCGGCGGCACGCCTTGAGGATGCTGTCCTTGGCACCGAGGACGCCATGGAAAGCGCGTCCTTCGGCATGGCGCAGACGAGCGCCGCACCCGAACTGGCACCCTCCGGTCCCCCGGTGACGCCGCACACGCCCGATGACAACGAGGTGCAGGCTACCCTCGACATGATGGCCGAAGCCGCGAGCAGGCGCCGTCAGGAACTTGCCGAGCTGCACTCGAACCTGAACGAGAAAAGGATAATCCGCCTGCTGGGCCTTTTGGAATAGCGCTGCAGGCGCTTTGCTCCCAAAGAAAAGGGAAGGACGCCTCTTGGGCATCCTTCCCTTTTCTTCCCGTGTGAAGGGTACGGGTCGCAGATCAGGCGCGGAAGGGGGCGAGTTCTTCCAGAAAACCCGGTGCGACTTCGAAACCCAGTTCGATGGCCTTGTCGCAGGCTTCGACGGCTTCCTTCTGGCGGTTCTGGTCGAAAAGGGCTAGAGCCAGATTGTTCCACGCGGGGGCGAAGCCCGGCTCCTGTCTGATGACTTCGCGGCAGAGTTTTTCGGACTCGGCGTACTGCGCCTTCATGTACAGGGCGGTCGCCATGGCGTTCTTCGCCTGAATGAAGTCTGGCGCCCATTTAAGCGCGCGATCAAGAGCCTTGATGGCCTTGTCGGGCTCGCCGCGTTGCAGATGTACGAAGGCGATGTTGCCGTAAGGTATGGCGTACTGGGCCCTGCAGTTCGCGGCCTCTTCGTTGTAGCGCAGGCAGCCGTCAAGGTCGCCGCGCAACTGGCAGATGCCGCCGAGCTGCACGTAGGCCTCGGCCAGATGCGGCGAGTGGCGCACGGCCTCAAGCAGGGCTTCTTCCGCGCCCGCGAAATCGCGCTTTGAGAGAAGCGCAAGCCCCAGATGATAGTAATGGTCGGCACACTGTGCGTTTTCGGCGATGGCGGCCTTGAGGTCCTTTATGTATTCGTCAATATCGTCGTAGCGGTCTTTCATGCGATGTGCCCTTCCTTTTTCATGAGTTCAAAGTACCAGAGGCAGAAATCAAAGACGCCCCGATATTTTTCGTCCTTCGTGATGACCGACATGGCGGCGTCGAGGGCGCCCTTGCGGTACTCCGCACTGACGGTTTCCTCGGGGGGGATGCTTCTCAGAAAGCCGTTCAGAAGCTGTTCGGTCGTGTGCATGCCGGTGTCCACCCTCATGTCGAGGGGGTGGTTCGGCTCCTGAAAGGGATCCCAGTTGTCGTAGCCCAGCCTGTCCACGAACTTGCGGCGCGAGGGGCGCATCGAGTCGTAGATCTGGCGTTTCGCGGCCGCCTGCTCGTCAGTGAGGGTCTGCGCGAACGCGTCTGTTTCGAAAAGTGCTGCGGGAAAGCGGGGGGCCATGGCTAATCCTCCGGCTTTGGTTCGCCTATGCCCAGGTATTCTTCGTCGTAGCGTGTCAGAATCGCCATTGAGAGCGGCACGAAGACCTGGTCGAGCTCGGTAAAGCGCGACTGGCACACCCGTCCGATCTCTGCGCTGAGCTCGGCCAGGCGGGTCTGTATTTTGTCAAGGTGCACGGAGGGGTAGGTGACGCCCTTCTCAAAGGCGGAGAATCCGCAGACATGCCCGTTTGTGCCTATCACCGTCGGCACGCCGTAGAGGCGGCAGGTGATGGGGCGCGCGTCGTAGAGCATGCAGACATTGTCGGATGAGAGCAGGGGACAGGGGATGCGCTCGCTCGCGGCGCGCTGCATGATGGCCGAGAGGTCCTCGCCGTCTTTTTCTGCGCGGTAGAGCTCACGTTTCAGGCGCGTCAGGCGGCGATCCGTCTCTGAGGCCCGCGTGATGACGGCCGAGCGTTCGGCGCCGTAGTCGAAGGCCTTTTCAAAGGCCTTGTTGATGTACATGGCCTCGACGAGGGAAAGGTCGAAAAGGGCGTGGCAGCAGTCACTACAGCCTTTTTTGCAGGTGACGCAGTCGGCATGGGCGCGGGCTATGCTGTCGAAGGCCCTGTCGGATTCGTCACGCAGCTTTTCGTATTGGGCAAATATCGGTGTCAGATCGGGAATCATGAGTACTCGCACATGGCAAAAAATGAGGCCTTCGGGCGATGATGTCCGAAGGCCCTCGACACTCGTTTCGCAAAAAACGACTAGGCTTCTTCCACGGTGATGGCGTCCGACTCGCAGACTTCCACGCAGGATTCACAGCCGAGGCATTCTTCGGAGTTTGCAGGGTTGGACTTGCCGTCTTTCAGCTCGTAGACTTCCACGGGGCAGACGTCAACGCATTCACCACAGCCAACGCACTTGTCGGTATTCACGTTCACATTATAGGCCATTGCGATTTCCTCCGCAAAATAAAGTTCGCCGCCGAGAGCGGCATGGCATGTACACTAGGCATAGCGTTCCCTACGCCGTGTGTCAAGGCTCAATTTGATTTTTTCAAAACGCTTACAGCACGAGGCGCGCGTAATAGGCTCGGCCGCCGCGGACGACCTGAAGCAGCACCTGCCCCGCAAGCCTTTCGCGGCGAAATGCCTGCAGCATGTCGTCCATCGTCTTCACCCGCTGGCCGCCCACTGCGGTGATGCGATCGCCGGGGCGCAGAAAATCCGCCGGGCCGCGACGCTTGACCGAACGGAGCACGATGCCGTTTCTGTCGGCGGTCACGCTCATGCCCCAGCGTGTCTCCATAAGGGCCAGGGCCGCGGCGTCCTCGAAATGGGCTGGCGTGACCGTCACTGTCTCCTGCCGTCCGTTGCGCCTGATGACGAGCCTCAGGGGACTGCCCGTCTGGTTGCGCATGACATCCACATAGTCGCGTCTGTCGGTAAGGGTCGTGCCATTGACGGATTCGATGATGTCGCCCGCCGTTATGCCGGCGCCGGCCGCGGGCAGATCGCGGAAGACCGCGGTCACAAGCACACCGCGCACGGCGTCGAGCCCGAGGGCACGGGCCGTCGGCCCGTCGACATCCTCGGCGAGCAGACCGAGCCACAGGGGCGCGATGCGCTTGTTGCGCATGAGGCCGGCCATGACGCGGCGGGCCTTGTTGATGGGGATGGCAAAGCCTATGCCCTCGGCCCGTGCGGCCACGGCCGTATTGATGCCGATGAGGTCGCCGTCAAGGTTGAGCAGGGGGCCGCCGCTGTTGCCGGGGTTGATAGCCGCATCCGTCTGGATCAGGTCTGTCAGCATGCCGTTTTCGCTTTTGATGGAGCGGTCGATGGCTGAGACGACGCCTGTTGTCACGGTGTGGCTGTAGCCCAGGGGGTTGCCGATGGCGATGACCTTTTCCCCCGGCATGATGTCGGCCGAGTCGCCCATGCTCACGGCGGGCAGGTCGCGCGGCGCGCCTTCAATTGCGAGCACGGCTATGTCGAAATCGGGCTCCGCCCCGCGCACCGTCGCGCGGTACTCGCGCCCGTCAAGCAGGTGAACCATGATTTCGTCGCTGCCCGCGATGACATGGGCGTTCGTCAGCACGAGGCCCTGCGACCCGTCGACGATGACCCCCGAGCCCAGGGCGGCGCGCTGGCGCTTGCGCTGAGGCACACGCTGGCCGAAGAAGAGCTCGAGTGGAGTGAGTTCCCGCCCCTGCATTTGCGTGCAGGTAAGGCTGACAACGGCCGGGGCGGCGCGCTGCACGGTGCGCACTTCTGGGGTCAGGCGGGCGCTGCCGCCGGCCGGGGCGGCGGGGGCAGGAGACGATACGCACAGCAGGAGAAGGGCTGCGAGGGCGAGGTAGTGTGAAAAACGGAAGAACCGCATGATGCGGGAAGGCAGAGCAGGCATACGCATAGTGTGGTACCGAGAGATTCGGAGATGATACGGGGATGCCGGTCCATCAGCGCCGGCTACGACTTGAGGCGGCGCGGGGCAAGGCCGGAATCCGGCTCTTCGGGTATGGTTTCGGTGGTGGCAAGATTGCGGTTCCAGGCGCGGATCGCCGCCCCCTGCGAGACGGACCACTGCTGAGAGGTCTGTCCGCAGACGCAGACGACGCGCCAGACCTCGTGCTGATGCCCCAGGGGCAGCTGCGACTCGAGGTGGGCGTTTGTGGCCCCGCAGGCAAGACAGGGGCGTATCGTGTGGGGATCAAGCTCTCTCATACGAAAAACATAGCAATTTTGTTCCGAATCGACAAGACCTAAAAAGACGAAAATGCAGATTTTTTCCAGAAGGGGGGCTGTGTCTCTTCACAAGCGCTATGCGTCATGGTAGCGTGAGCAACCCGCCGGGTGCCGGCAAATCTTTATCCAAGGTTTCCTCATGAGCGCATCCCCCAAGCGATCGTCGTGCATCGGCCGACTCTTCTGGCTGAGTCTCATCCTCATTGCCGCAATCGCGCTGTGGCGCCTTTTCTTCGCAGGCGGCGGCAGCAGGGGCATGATGGGCGATGCGGCGCCTGTTCGAACAGCCGTGGCCGCGGCACAGAACGTGCCGCATTTTCTGAGCGGGCTCGGAACGGCGACACCCTCCAGCGACGTGCTTGTCAAGAGCCGGGTGGACGGTCAGCTCATGGCCTTGCATTTCACCGAGGGGCAGCGTGTCGCCGCGGGCGATCTGCTCGCCGAGATAGACCCCAGGCCCTTCAAGGCGGCCCTTGCCGAGGCGCAGGGCAAGCTTGCGATTGATCTCGCCCTGCTCAAGAACTCGCGGCTGGACCTTGGCCGGTATGCGCGCCTTGCCGGCAAGGATTTCGTCGCCCGGCAGACCTATGACAATCAGGTCACGCTCGTCGCCCAGCATGAGGGCGCCGTCGCCGCCGACCGCGCAAACGTCGAGACGGCGCGTCTGCAGCTCGAATACAGCCGCATCACGGCCCCTGTCGGCGGTGTGACGGGCCTGCGCAAGGTGGATGTGGGCAATCAGGTCAAAAGCTCTGACAGCGAAGGAATCGTGCGCATCACCGAGATCAGCCCGTGCGACGTGCTTTTTACGCTGCCAGAGGCGGACATCCCCCTTGTGGCGGCGGCTCTTGCCAGACAGAACGGTCAGGCCGCCTCCGTGCCTGTGCAGGCGTGGGACAGGGAGCAGAAGACCGTTCTCGCGCGCGGGCGTCTGCTTTCGATGGACAATCAGATAGACGCCTCTACGGGCACGGTCCGCCTCAAGGCCCGTTTTGACAATCCCGACGGGCTCCTGTACCCCAATCAGTTCGTCAACGCGCGCGTGCGCGTGCGCGTGCTTGAAAACGCAGTGACCATACCCGTGGCGGCCCTGCAGCTTGGCGTCAACGGTTCGTATGTCTACGTGCTCACGCCTGACAGTGAAAAGACATCCGACAGCGACAGGGGAAACCGCCCCCCGCGCGGGAGCGCGAAGGGCGCCCGTCCGGCCCCCGGCGGCAAGGTCGGTCGGCCGGCCGGTGACGAGCTCACGGGCGTCGTGCATCGGCGCGAGGTGACGGCCGGGGTGACCGCGGGGCGTCTGGTCGTCGTCGAAAAAGGGCTCTCCGCAGGGGAGACCGTGATCGTGGACGGCCTGGACCGCCTGCGCGACGGAAGCCGCGTTCGCGTGGCAGCCACGGTCGAGACTCCTGCCGCCGAAGCCCTGGAATAGCATGAACCTTTCGCGCATCTTCATACTGCGGCCCATAGCCACATCCCTGATCATGGCGGCCCTGCTTCTGGCGGGGCTTCTGGCCTACCGGGCGCTTCCCGTATCCTCCCTGCCCGAGATAGACTACCCGACCATACAGGTTCAGACCTTCTACCCCGGAGCCAGCCCCGACGTCATGGCGACCGTCGTCACGGCCCCGCTTGAGCGGCAGTTCGGCTCCATGCCGGGCCTTGAGCAGATGACGTCGCTTTCTTCGGCGGGGGCTTCGGTCATCACGCTCAAGTTCGCGCTCTCGCTTTCGCTTGATGTCGCCGAGCAGGAGGTGCAGGCCGCCATCAACGCGGCGACGAACCTTCTGCCGCAGGGGCTCCCCTCCCCGCCCGTCTACAACAAGGTGAACCCGGCCGACCCGCCCATCGTCACCATAGCCGTGACGAGCGACGATCTGCCTCTGACGCGTCTTGAGGACCTTGCCGACACGCGCCTCGCGCAGAAGATATCCCAGGTCTCCGGCGTGGGCCTCGTCACCCTCTCGGGCGGGCAGCGGCCCGCGGTGCGCGTGCAGGTCAACCCCAAGGCGCTCGCCTCGGCCGGGCTGACGCTTGCCGACGTGCGCTCCGCCATAGCGGGAGCCAACGTCAACGATGCCAAGGGCAGCTTCGACGGTCCGGAGCGTGCGAGCAGCATAGACGCAAACGATCAGCTGACCTCCGCCGAGGAATACGGGGCCGCGATCATCGCCTGGCGCAACGGTGCCGCGATACGCCTGCGCGATGTCGCCGATGTCGTCGAGGGGGCGGAGAACGCCCGCCTCGCCGCATGGGTGGCCCGTTCAGCCGCAGACGGCGACACCCAGAAAGGGCCGCCCGCCGTGCGGCAGGCGATCATCCTCTCCGTGCAACGGCAGCCGGGCGCGAACGTCATCGCCGTTGCCGACAGCGTGACGAAGCTTTTGCCGCGCCTTACGGAAACATTGCCCGGCAACGTGCAGGTCACGGTCGTGACCGACCGCACGGCGACCATACGCGCCACGGTCGCGGACGTGCAGGTGGAACTCTTCATTTCGATAGCGCTCGTCATCTTTGTCATCTGGCTTTTTCTGCGCAACGCGCAGGCCACGCTCATACCCGGGCTCGCGGTGCCCCTGTCGCTCGTGGGCGCCTTCGGCGTGCTGTATCTGTCGGACTATTCCATCAATAACCTGACGCTCATGGCCCTCGTCATCGCGACGGGCTTCGTCGTCGACGACGCCATCGTGGTCATTGAGAACATCTCGCGCTACCTCGAGCAGGGGATGAAGCCGAGGCAGGCGGCGCTTGAGGGCGCGGGGCAGATCGGCTTCACCATCATCTCGCTGACCGTTTCGCTCGTGGCGGTGCTCATTCCCCTGCTCTTCATGGGCGACGTCGCGGGGCGTCTCTTTCGAGAGTTCGCCGTAACCCTGGCGGCCACGATACTCATCTCAGCCGTCATCTCGCTTTCCCTCACGCCAATGCTCTGCGCCGTCATGCTCAAGGGCGGGTGCGGCGAAGGCGGGAAAAAGAACGGCTTCTTTGAGGGGCTCCTTGCGTGCTACGGCCGTGCCCTGGATGTGGTCTTCGCCCATCAGACGGCTGTGCTCGTCATCTTTGCGGCCACGATCGCCCTGACGGGCCTTTTGTACATGATCGTGCCAAAGGGCTTCTTTCCCGTGCAGGATACGGGCGTCATACAGGGCATAGCCGAGGCCCCGCAGGACACATCCTTCGCCGGCATGGCGGCCCGCCAGCGAGAGCTCGGCCGCGTCGTTCTTGAGGATCCGGCGGTGAAGAGCGTTACCTTCCACGTCGGCGTCGACGGCATCAACCAGAGCCTCGCCACATCCCGTCTGACCATAGCCCTGAAAGATCTGGAAGAGCGCGACGCGCGGGCCCCCGAAATAGCCGCACGCATTGCCAATCGTGCGAAGGCGCTGCCGGGCGTCGCCCTCTATCTGGAGCCCGTGCAGGATTTGACCGTCGAGGACCGCGTTTCCCGCACGCAGTATCAGGTTTCCGTGGAGGCGCTTGATCTGGAGCAGCTCGAAACCTGGGTGCCGCGCGTGGTCGAAGGCCTTGCCGCAAGGTCTGAGATGACGAACGTCGCGAGCGACCTGCAGAGCCCGGGCCGCCAGCTTTGGCTTGATGTCGACCGCGACAAGGCGGGGCGCCTCGGCGTCACCATGGAGACCCTGGACAACGCCCTTTATGACGCGCTTGGCCAGCGGCTTATCTCGACAATTTTCACGCAGACGAACCAGTACAAGGTCGTGCTCGAGGTCGCCCCTGTTTACCGCAGGGGGCCGGCCGACCTCGCGGGCATATACGTGCAGACAGCTTCGGGAACGCCCGTGCCCTTGACGGCGCTCGTGCGGCCTGTCGAGCGCCCCGTGCGCCTTTCCATCATGAGGCAGGGGCAGTTCGCCGCGGCAACCCTTTCTTTCGACGTGGCCGAAGGTTCGTCCCTCGGCGCGGCGGTCGCGGCCCTTGAGGAAGTGAAGGAAAAACTGAACCTTCCGGATTCATTGCGGATACAGCTGCAAGGCGCGGCGCGGGCCTTCGACGCCTCGACGGCCAATCAACTGTGGCTCATACTCGCCGCCATCGTCACCGTGTACATAGTGCTTGGCGTGCTCTATGAGAGCTACATCCATCCGTTGACCATCATTTCGACCCTGCCCTCGGCTGGCGTGGGAGCGATATTCGCGCTCATCCTCGCGGAGATGGACCTGGGGGTGGTCGGCATCATCGGCATGATACTGCTCATCGGCATCGTCAAGAAGAACGCCATCATGATGATCGATTTCGCCCTTGAGGCGGAGCGCGTCGAAGGCAAGCCGCCCCTTGAGGCCATACGCCAGGCCTGTCTTCTGCGGCTGCGGCCCATACTCATGACGACCATGGCCGCCCTGCTCGGCGCCCTGCCGCTCATGCTCGGCTGGGGCATGGGCGCGGAGCTGCGACGCCCCCTGGGAGTGACCATGGTAGGCGGCCTTGTGGTGAGCCAGGTGCTGACGCTTTTCACAACGCCCGTCATCTATCTGTGGTTCGATAGGATGAGCCGCTCCGTGCGCGGCCATGGCAACGCGCTCAAGCCCTTCGCGGCGGAAGGGGAGGCGGCAGGCGATGCGGACGCCGGGGGTCGTCCATGAGAGCATTCGGTGAAAAGAGCCACCGCTTCGGGCCGAAGACGCTGCCGCTCGACCTGTCGTCGCACTTCATACGCAGGCCCGTCGCGACGACCTTGCTCACCATAGCCATCACGCTCGCCGGCATGGTCGCTTTCGGCCTTTTGCCCGTTGCGCCCCTGCCGGCGATGGATTTCCCCGTGGTCATGGTTCAGGCTTCCCTGCCTGGGGCCGGGCCGGAGACCATGGCCGCGACTGTCGCGACCCCGCTTGAGCGCGCCCTGGGGCGCATTGCAGGCGTGACGGAAATGACATCCTCAAGCAGCCTGGGTTCCGCCCGGATCACCCTGCAGTTCGACCTTTCCCGCAACGTGGACGGCGCGGCGCGCGATGTTCAGAGCTCCATCAACGCCGCGCGCTCGACTTTGCCGACCATGCCGAGCAACCCGAAGTACCGCAAGTTCAACCCTTCGGCCGCGCCCATCATGATCCTTTCCATCACGTCGGACGTGCTCTCGCGCGCGCAGCTTTACGATGCCGCCTCGACCGTGCTCGCGCAGAAGATCTCGCAGATACCTGGCGTGGGCGAAGTGACCGTGGGCGGCGGTGCCATGCCCGCCGTGCGCGTCGAGCTGAGCCCGGACGCCCTGAACCGCATGGGCGTGAGCGCCGAGGCCGTGCGGCGGGCCATAAGCGGGGCGAATGCCTTCCTGCCCAAGGGCGTGTTTGAGAATGACAGGCAGACATGGATCGTGGGAGCAAGCGACCAGCTCTCCGAAGCGGCAGACTACCGCAGGCTCATCGTGGCGACGAACGGTGACCGAACCGTGCGCCTCGACGACGTGGCAGAGGTCGTCGATTCCTCTCAGGACATACGCAACATGGCGCTGGCCAACGGCAGGCCGAGCATACTGCTCATCATCTTCCGCGCGTCGGGGGCGAACATCATCGAGACGGTTGACAGGGTGAAGGCCCTGCTGCCGCAGCTGCGCGCCTGGCTGCCGGAAACGGCCGAGCTCTCTCTTGAGATGGACCGCAGCACGACCATACGCGCCTCGCTGCACGAGGTGGAGAAGAGCCTTTCCATCGCCGTCGGCCTCGTGGTGCTCGTGACCTTTCTTTTTCTGCGAAACGCCCGGGCGACCGTCATCCCCGCCGTTGCGGCGCCGGTCTCGCTCGTGGCGACCTTCTCCGTCATGTATCTTCTCGACTACAGCCTGGACAACCTCTCCCTCATGGCGCTGACGGTGAGCACGGGCTTCGTCGTCGACGACGCCATCGTCGTGCTCGAGAACTGCATGCGTCATCTGGAGGCCGGCGGGACGCCCTTCAGGGCGGCCATGCGAGGAGCCCGCGAGGTCGGCTTCACGGTAATATCCATATCTTTCTCGCTCGTGGCGGTCTTCGTGCCCATCCTTTTCCTCGGCGGCGTACTGGGCATGCTTTTCCGCGAGTTCGCCGTTGTTCTGACCTGCGCTGTGCTCTTCTCCATGCTCGTCTCGCTGACGACAACGCCCATGATGTGCGCCTCTCTTCTCAAGCCCGTCGCGCGCGGGGAGGGGGGCGTCGCGCCCGCTGGAAAACTGCCGAAGGAACAGGCCGGCCCTCTGCGCCATCTTTCGGCGCGCATCGGCGGATGGTGGGGGGGCATGCTCCAGCGCCTGCAGGAAGGCTACGCGAAAAGTCTCGCCGTGGTGCTGCGCCATCCAAGGATGACGCTTCTTGTGCTTCTGCTCGTCATCGTCTGCAATGTCGCGCTCTTTGTTTTCATGTCGAAGGGCTTTTTCCCCACGCAGGACACCGGCGTCATCATGGGCGGCCTGCGCACGGACCAGAGCGCTTCGTTCCAGAGCATGAACGCCAAGCTCAGGCGCCTCATGCAGGCCATAAAGGATGACCCTGCTGTCGAGAGCGTTACCATGCATTTCTCCGGCAACCGGGGGGGCGGCGGGGTGTTCATCGCTCTGAAGCCCCTTGAGGAGCGCGGACTTCCCGTACAGGCCGTCATCGGGCGTCTGCGCGGCAAGCTCATGCGGGAGCCGGGTGTGCAGATCTTTCTGCAGCCCGCGCAGGACATCATGATGGGCGGACGCAGCTCGCGCTCGCAGTATCAGTACACCGTGCAGGGCGACGACCTCGTTTCGGTCAGGCAGTGGGGACGGCGCCTGCAGCAGGCCTTCGCGCAGGACCCGATTTTCACGGATGTGGACAGCGACATTGAGGAGCGCGGCCTGCAGACCATGCTGACGATCAATCGCGACAGACTGGCGCAGCTCGGCCTCTCCGTGCGCGACGTGGACGCCGCTCTGAACGACGCCTTCGGCCAGCGTCAGGTGTCGACCATCTACCGCGAAAAAAATCAGTACCGCGTTGTCATGGAATATTCGCCTGAGTGGCTTGAGAGCGAGGAATCGCTCAAGAAGGTCTATCTTCCGGGCAGGGACGGGCTCGTGCCCCTGTCGTCCGTGGCGAGCGTGGCGCCCGGTTTCGCGCCGCTCTCGGTGGCGCATCAGGGGCAGTTCGCGGCGGTGACCATATCGTTCAACTTGGCGAAGGGGGCGACCCTGGAGGACGCCAGGCGCTCAATCGCCGAGATGCGCGTGCGCATCGGCGTGCCCTCCACGCTTGCCGGCGGTTTTCAGGGCACGGCGCGCATGTTCGCGCAGAACATGGGCAGCCAGGGCCTGCTCATACTGACGGCGCTCGCCATCCTGTACATCGTGCTCGGCGTGCTCTACGAGAGCCTGATACACCCGCTGACCATTCTTTCGACTCTGCCCTCGGCCGGAGTGGGGGCCTTGCTCGCGCTCATCCTGTGCGGCAAGGAGTTCAGCGTGATCGCGCTCATCGGCGTCCTGCTGCTTGCGGGCATCGTCAAGAAAAATGCCATCATGATGGTCGATTTCGCGCTGGATGCCTCGCGCACGCGCAAGCTTTCGCCGGAAAAGGCTATATCAGAGGCCTGCCGCCTGCGCTTCCGGCCCATACTCATGACGACGGCAGCCGCCATCTTCGGCGCGGTGCCTCTGGCGCTCGGACAGGGTGACGGGGCGGAGCTGCGCCAGCCACTCGGCATCACCATAGTCGGCGGCCTCATAGTCAGCCAGCTGCTGACGCTGTACACAACACCCGTTGTCTATTTGTGCCTCGACCGCCTGCGCCTGCGCTTCATTCACAGCGTGTGGCGGCAGCGCTACGGTGAGCGACGCGCCCATCTGCTCGCCGTTCTGAACCGGCAGAAGTAGGACAGGGAGATGATGAATCCGCTAGGCAGAGGCTGTCTCGGAGATGGTGCTGACTGGCAGATTCTTCAGTCAGCGCTGCCGTGCTATGTGCGGCACGGCGGAATTGTTCGGGAGTGAATGCGCCTGCGGCGGGAGTGGAGACAATGAAGGGCCTGATGTGCGGGCTTTGGGCGATGCCAGGTGTGTTCGGATTGACCCGGCCCCTAAATCTCAACGACGACGCAGTCGGCTTCTTTGTTGCGAAGGGAGATGGTGACGCCCGATATGCGGACGGCCACGGGATCGCGCAGCGGCGCCCTGCCGACGACCTGCACGCTGCTGCCGGGGATGATGCCCATGTCGCGGATGCGCTGGTTGATTTCGCCCTTGGCATTGACCGTGATGATCGTGGCCCGCTGGCCGACCTGAAGCTGACGGAGATTGATGTGCGCCATCTGTTTCCCCTTGAAGCGTGGTTTGCGGAGCCGTCCGGTGCCGATTGTCTGCGGCGTTGCCGGCCGGGTTGCATCGCCTCTTATTCTGGGTTTTTCCATCTGTTTTGTCAAGCAAAAAGAAAATTATTTTCATCTTGGATTGTCTGAAGAGGGATTCTTCTGATTCCGTTCCCTATATTGAGCTTGCCAAAAAAATCCCAGGATGCTAAACTCAGTAACAAATTTTGCGGGAATCTGCCTCGTGCGGCACTTTCCCTTCCGGGATAATCAACATTCAGGAGCATCATATGCGTATCTCCGTTGGTCTGGGAAAATGCGATGGTGAAGAGCGTCTTGCCCTGCAGGGCATAGGCCGCCGCGATTTCATGAAATTCTGCACGGCCATTGCCGCCGTCATGGGCATGGGCCCCGCCTTTGCGCCCGAGGTGGCGAATGCCCTGACGGGTCGCCGCCCCTCCGTCGTGTATCTGCACACGGCCGAGTGCACGGGCTGCTCCGAAGCAGTGCTTCGCACCTATAAGCCCTTTATCGACAGCCTCATCCTCGACACCATCTCGCTCGACTATCACGAAACGATCATGGCCGCTGCCGGCGAGGCCGCTGAGAAGGCTCTCGAACAGGCCGTGAACGCCCCTGAAGGTTTCATCTGCGTTGTGGAAGGCGCCATCCCCACGGCGATGAACGGCCAGTACGGCTACATCGCCGGTCATACCATGTATGACATCTGCAAGAACGTCCTGCCCAAGGCAAAGGCCGTGCTCTGCATGGGCACCTGCGCCTGCTACGGCGGCGTTCAGGCAGCCGCCCCCAACCCGACCGGTGCCAAGGGGGTCAACGACGCCTTTGCTGATCTCGGTGTCAAGGCGATCAACATCGCCGGATGTCCCCCGAACCCTCTGAACCTTGTCGGCGCCATCGTGGCCTACCTGACGGGCAAGGAGATCAAGCTCGACTGCGTGGGCCGCCCGGTCATGTTCTTCGGCCAGACGGTGCATGATCTGTGCGAGCGCCGAGCCCATTTCGAGGCCGGCGAATTCGCTCCTTCCTTTGATTCTGAAGAGGCCCGTAAAGGCTGGTGTCTGTACGACCTCGGGTGCAAAGGCCCCTCGACCTACAATAACTGCCCCAAGGTGCTCTTCAACGACGCCAGCTGGCCTGTCGCTGCCGGGCATCCGTGCATCGGCTGCAGCGAACCAGGTTTTTGGGATGATCTGACGCCTTTCTACAGCAATAAATAGGGGAGCGATACGCAATGACTCAGATAAGCAAAGCACCACAGAGCGACTACACCGGCAACATCGTCGTCGATCCCCTGACCAGGATCGAGGGCCATCTTCGCGTTGAAGTTGAGGTCGAGAACGGCAAGGTCGCCGTCGCGCGCAGCTGCGGCACGCTTTTCCGCGGCCTTGAGCTGATTTTGCGCGGGCGTGACCCGCGCGATGCGCAGCATGTGACGCAGCGCACCTGCGGCGTCTGCACCTACGTGCATGCCCTGGCGTCGACCCGCGCCCTTGAAGACGCCATCAACAAACCTATCCCGGCAAACGCCACCCATATCCGCAACCTGATGCTCGGCGTGCAGTTCATGCACGACCATCTGACCCACTTCTACGCCCTGCACGCCCTCGACTTCGTCGATGTGACGGGCGCGCTTCAGGCATCTCCCGAGAAGGCCGCGAGCATCGCCAATTCCATCAGCAACCGCAAGGCGACCGCCGACGAGTACCGTCAGGTGCAGACCCGCGTGAAGGCTTTCGTCGAAAGCGGCCAGCTCGGCATCTTCAACAACGCCTTCTTCCTGGGCGGGCACCCCGCCTACAAGCTTGAGCCCGAACTGAACCTCATAGCCACGGCCGACTACCTGAAAGCCCTGCGCGTGCAGGTCGAGGCAGCCCGTGCCATGGCAATCTTCGGCGGCAAGAACCCGCATCCCCAGTTCCTCGTCGCCGGCGGCGTGACCTGCTACGACGCCCTGAAGCCGGAGAAGATCGAAGAATTCAAGAAAATCTACAGGTCGGTCCGCAGCTTCATCGAGGAATACTACATCCCCGATCTTCTGGCCGTCGCCAAGGCCTACCCCGAATGCGCCACCTACGGCGGCACGACGGGCTTCTATGCCGGCGGCGAATTCCCCGTTGCCGGCGGCGAGCGGAAGCTCGAAAGCCGCTGGTTCAAGCCCGGCATCATCTACGACCGTCAGATCACGAACGTGCGTCGCTTTGATCCCTCGAAGGTGGAAGAGCATGTGCGTCACAGCTGGTACACCGGAGAAGCGGCGCGTCATCCCTACGAGGGAGAGTCGAATCCGCAGTTCACCTTTATGGGCGACACCGACCGCTATTCCTGGCTCAAGGCCCCCCGCTACGATGGCAAGTCCCTCGAGACAGGCCCCCTGGCCCAGGTGCTCGCGGCCTATGGCAGCGGCCACAAGGAAGTCAAGGCCCTCGTCGACAGCGTGCTCTCCAAGCTCAACGCCGGGCCCGAGGTGCTCTTCTCCATGCTGGGCCGCACGGCGGCCCGCGGCATCGAAACCCTCGCCATCACCCATCAGATGGAGAAGTGGCTTGAGCTGTACGAGAACAACATCGCGAAGGACAAGCAGATCGTCGAAGACTACGACGTGCCGGCCAACGCCCGCGGCGTCGGCTTTGTGAACGCTCCGCGCGGCGGCCTTTCCCACTGGCTCGTCACCGATGAGCAGAAGCGCATCAAGAACTTCCAGCTTGTCGTGCCGACCACCTGGAACTGCGGCCCGCGCGACGCCAAGGGCATCATGGGACCGGCGGAAGAAGCCCTCGTGGGCACGCCCATTGCCGATCCCAAGCGCCCGGTCGAGATCCTGCGCGTCATTCATTCCTTTGACCCCTGCATCGCCTGCGCCGTGCACGTCATCGACGGCAAAACCAACGAACGCCGGGAGTTCCAGGTCGTTTAGGAAATACCGCTTGCAAAGTGCAGCAGGGCGGGGCGTTGTCCCCGCCCTTTTCGTCAC
>JAILMX010000138.1 GCA_024692205.1 Desulfovibrio sp.
TTTGCGGCGGGGAAACGGCCATCGACTTCGGCTACGATATCCTCAAGGGTGTTGTTCCCTTGTTGCCTCATATATGCGGCCAGCAGTGAGCGCATCTCCCGCGTGAACATCTCCAGCTGGCCGCCGTCGGCCATCGAGTAGACGGCGTTGACGATAAGAAGCCCCGTTACGGGATTCCATAACGTTGAATTTGGTGTTGACACGGGAAAGGCCTTGGCTTCCGCGCTCCCGGTTTCATTTTTGAGCCTGTCCGAAGCCACGGCGGTCAGCCACATGAGTTCCCGGCCGAATGCCCGCTCCTGGTCCCGCGTCAGGCCCGCAGCGCCGGCGAGCTGGGAACGGTATTTCGCCAGCAGCGGGCTGAGGATCTTTTCATAGACTTTTTCCGTGAAATCGGCCCGCGACGCCTTCAGGGCATGTGAAATGGCATCCTGGCCGAACGTGGGCAGATACCAGGCGTTCCGCGCCTTGCTCAACGACTGGATGTAGAGCATCTGCTGATAGAGCTTGCTCATTTCCTCGTCATGGATCATGGATGCCGCCTGGGGTGCGGTTTCGGTCAATGCCTGGTGCTGGTAGAGCACGTTGACGCCCATAAGGCCGCAAAGGCCCAGCAGAAGCAGGAGCCATGCGCCCATGACGCAGGCCCGCGTATTTGCCACGAAGGGCAGCCCGCGCGTGAGCGGGGCGGCATGACTTGATGCGGGCAGCACATAGGAGAGCAGGCCCGTGAGAAATGCGGAACGATGCCCCGCCGTTGTTTCCCCCTGGCAGAAGCAGACCCCGGCAAGCAGTGGCCGTGTCTGGTGCGCCACCTCGCGGGAAAACTGCTCCATGGCCAGGTGCAGTCTGTCGCCGAGGGCGCGCAGGGCGCGCAGGGCCTCCAGCATGTCCCCTTCAGGCTGGCGTCCGTCGACCGAAGCTGCGCGCACCATGTCTTCCAGGCGCGCGGCGGCCTCTTCGGCGGCGGCCCGGGCACTGGCCGGGGTGTGCTGCATCTGTCCCAGCACGGCGTCGAAATCGTCGGCGGGCACGACTTCCAGAATTTTGTCCATTCCGGGCAAGGCATCGATGCCCTCCACCAATATATAGACCGGATAGCGTCTGTTCAGGGTCAGCATGAGCTGCTGCGTCCTGGCGCGGAGCTGCCGTCCGAGGGCTGCGAGTTCCTCATCACTGCGGCGGGAGATGTCCGTCACGGAAAGCAGCAGCATGATGCCGCGCAGGGGGATGCGACGGCGCTCCTGCGCCAGCTTTTCCAGCAGCTCCTGCCAGTCGTCCTGCGAAAGCTGCGCATCCGGGCAGTGCAGCAGCACCGACGATGAGAGAAAATGCCACACGAGCGGAGCATCCGTTTTTTCCGGCAGGGCGTCTCCCAGGGGAGCGAACAAGGCGGAGGATGCGCCTGTGGCGTCCAGGGTCACAAACCATGGCTGGCTGAGCTCCAGGCGTTCTTGAAAACGGTGCGGCGAGGCCCGGAGCACTTGCATGCCCTGACGCCAGGCGTCGGCCATGCGGCCGATCGTCACGGGCGCGGCGGCCTCCATGGCGGATTGCTCGTCCATCACCTTGCGGACAAAACGGGTCTTGTCGTGCCAGCGGTACAGGGCGCGCGCTCCCAGAAAAGCGATCACAAGGCCGAACAGCACCAGCAGAATGACCGCGCCTGTGATGAGCGGCCATTGCATCCACCAGGCCAGTGCGGTCAGCAGGGCGAGCAGCACCAGCAGAAGCAGCAGCCACAGGATCCCCTTGAAGAGTGTGAGCAGAACTTTCATGCGGAAACCCCGGTTAGAAACCCTTCACAGGGATATGCGCCAGGATGTTGGCGCAAAACAGCCAGAACAGGCCACAGACGGCTATCGGAACCAGCACGTAGAGCGCCGGCTCAAGGCGGTGGAGCAGCGTTTGCCTGTCCTGCCGCGCGGGGGCCGCCTTGGGCGCTTGCGCAGGTTCCGGCCTCCGAAGCAGCGCCCGGCATGCCTTGCGCACGCGCGCCAGCAGATCGTCCTGGCTGTAAAGGCGGCCCCGAAAACCATAAAGCAGGCAGAGCGCGTAGACGCGCAGAACATCAACTCTTGAGGAGTCCGGAGGCAGGCCGCGGGCCTGTTCCAATCGCTGCGCCAGATCCGGCGGTTCCGCTCCTTCGCCGGCGATGCCGAGGGCGGTCAGCAGCGCGTCGAGCCTGGAAAAGAAGGTCTGTCCCGCTTCCGTGGTGGAAAAGTAATGGCATTGCAGGGAGAGCGGCATCCAGGCCGCGGCGTCCGGCCGTTGGGCGTTGAGGAGTTTTTCATCCGTCCAGGCATAGACGGCGAAGCGTGCATCTTCCAGTTCGCGGCGGCGTTCCTCCGGCATGTCCGGCAGGTCGCCGCCCGCCGACGGCACGGGCAAGGCCCGCTCCTCGTCAGCCTGCTCCAGGAGCCGGGCCTGTATGTCCTCGAGGGGCGTGGCAAGCCCCTGCGGACTGCCGGCATAATGCAGTGCGGCGGCCATGAGCGGCGCGAAGCGTTCTTGCAGATCCATGTGTCACCTCTGGATGACGGTCAGCTGGGCCAGCAGATCGTCCGGCCTTCCCGGCAGGGCGAAGGCCACCTCCCCCTCTTGCAGCACTTTCTGCCAGAGGGGGTCGTTCTGGTCGATCATAAAGTAGAGCGTGTCGCTGCGGCGCGGGAGGCCGGCAGGCGGCTGCTCCGTGTAGAGAAGGCGGATGCCGGGAAGCGCCTGTCCCACTATGCCATGCATATCGGCAGAAGGCGCGAGTTTCCCCATGGTCTGGACGCGGGCGGCCAGGCCTTCCCGCTGCGAGGTGCGCAGCAGAAGCCAGTAGGCGTACATGTTGCCCCTGGCGCTTTGCGGCATGACCGTTCCCAGCAGCGCGCCCCCCTCAAGCGGATCCAGCAGGAAGGTGAAGGCCGGGCCCACCACCAGGGTGTCTACCAGGCGCGCTATTATGGTGAAGGCCGCGCTGAAGCATTCGTAAAGATGTTCGTGGTCGTAGGGCGGCAGGGCGCGTTCGCCCTGCGGCGTTTCCCCCAGAGGAGACAATGTCGCGGAAAAGACGGAAAGCTCGCCCACGAGTTTGCACAGGGCCATGTACACCGGCCAGGGATGGATGGAGGGCGCCTGAAGATAGTGCTCAAGCTCCGGTGCGTTGCGGCTGAGCACCCCGAGAATGCTGAAGAGCGTGATGCCGTGCAGGGAGGAAATTTCGGAGAGACCCGCGTCGCCTGCCACAATCTTGTATTCTTCCAGCTGCTTGCTGCGCGAAAGCAGGCTGTCGCGCACGTCGCGCACCAGTCTGCACAATGCGGGCACGGCGTTGATGTCAACGCAGGGCGGGGCGAAACGAGTGTCAAGCCGGACGCGCTCTCCGTCCCGCACGAGGCGGGCCAGCGGGAGTTTCCACAGATCCCTGCCGTCATCGGGACCGAGGCACAGGCGCAGATTGTACCGCAGGGTGGCGACTTCCGCCTCCGGGCCGTCGCCGTAGAGGTCGGGCACCACATCCGGCGCGAGGGAGGCGGTGAACCGATACTGCTCCGCCGCCTGCGCGGGATTGTCCGTGCGGGCCACATTGCCCCCCTGCTCTCGCAGGGGGGAGAGGCCCAGGCTGACCGTCAGCGGGCTTTCAGGGTTGGTCCAAGCCTCGCGGAAAGCGCGCGGCGCAAGGGTGGCGTTGTCCGGCACCACTGCCCATGCGCCGGATGGCAGAAGCAGTTCCAGAGAAACGACCTCGAAAACATCATTGGCGAGAGCATCCTCATTGACGGACAGGGCGCGCACGCCCCACAGCCAAGGGTTCATGAGGGCCAGGCCCTGCGATATCCGCCGCAGGCTTTGCACGGCGGCAAGCTGGAAATGCTGCGGCTGCAAAAAGACGCCGTGTTCCCAGAAAGGGGGGCTATTGTACACGTTCCACTCCTGATATGGTGACGGATTCCGCGCCGAGGTGAATCAAGGCCCGCATGGGCGCGGCAGTGTAAAGGTCGTTCTTGAAAATAATCCCTTCCTTCTCATGATGGATGGGGAAGGGGATGACGGCGGTGCAGAGTTCGGGCTTGAGGTGCTCATAGCCGGCCACCACCGCGAGATAACGCGCCTTCTCGACCCTGTCCGCAGTCACGTCCTGCGATTTTCCCGGCTGTATCCTGAAGGCGCGGCTGGCGCGGGCCTTGGCCGGGTCAAGCTGGCAGTTCAGCAGCTGGTCTATTCCCGACGGGGACGCGGCCAATGCCTGAAATGTCGACGGGTCATCCAGCTGATAGACGCAGACCGTCAGGCCCAGCGGCTTGTTTCCCTCATGGTTCAGATCTCCGGCCGCCTCAATGCGGTAGGTGATCCCCCCAGTCTGCTGGTTCCAGGTGACGCGCGCGGGATCGTTGGCGGGGGAGGGCGGCGGAGGCAGGGGGCTTTGCGGCGCGGAACCGCCGCATCCCCCGAGGGCCAGCGCCAGCAAAAGGGCGCTCATGCTTTTCACTACGCTACGCAATGTCCACCTTCACTTGTGCGGCCATGCTGTTCATGCCCATCGTGTTGCCGTCGTTGTGCTTGGTCATGGCCCCCTGCGACACTGCGGCCTTGCCCTCCAGCGTCACCTTCAGAGAGCCTTTGACAAACTCGCCCTTGCCGATGAATTTGGAGGACACCGCTCCGCCCACCGTTCCCGCCTCGTCTCCGTTGGAGATGGCCGTGGAGGACTTGACGTTCAGGGCCGGGGAACCAGAGATGAACACCTTTGAACAGGCCGTGTTGGGCAGGACCATATTGCACTGGAAGATGTTCACATAGGGCACGGGAACGGTGCCCGAGGGAGAGGGCGTCTTGCACACGTCCGGGGGCGTGCTCATGCACATGCCGCCCTGAAGGGTCAATGCGAACATGGCTAACCTACCTTGATGTGGCTGGCGTCGATGTCCATCTGCCCGCTGGCCCGCATGTCCGCGTTTTCCGCGCGCAAACGGTAGCTGGTGTCCACCGCCACCTGTGCGCGGCCCGC
>JAILMX010000141.1 GCA_024692205.1 Desulfovibrio sp.
GGCCCGCCGGTGCGGCCGGAGCGCCCGCCGGGGTTGCCGCCGCCGTCATGGTTCCCGAAGAAGCGCCTCCCGCGCCGTTGCCCGCCGCCGGCTGCGCTCCGGAGCGCGCGGCCAGCTCGTTGCCGAGCGCCTGTCTGTCAGCGGGCGTCATGGGCGAGATCTTCGGGGCCGCGCCCGCAACGGGCACCTCGGCCTTGTTGCCCGAGGGCACGGTCACGCCGTTGACCACCACCTGCCGCATGGTGTTCTCCACGAAGACCGTTGTCCTGCCGCCGCCGGAGCGCACCGTCAGGATGGTGCCGCGAATGCCCACCGTGGCCTGCGGCGTGGCGACCTTGAAGCCCGCCGGGTTGGCCTTGCTGATCTCGCCCGTGAGCATGCGCGCGAGGCCGGTCATCTTGGCCTTGAACACCGGCTTGCTGGCCGTGTCGTCATATTCCTCGATCTCGAATTCCGTGTCGGAACCCAGCGAGAGCGTCGTCTCGTCGTGCATCCATGCGCGCAGACGGCCTTTGGCATCGGTGATGAGCACGTCGCCGGCGTAGATGGGGGCCTTGACTTCCAGTGGCAACCTCTGGCCGTTGCGTTCCACGAACGCGCCGGGCGTCACGCTGACGATATTGCCGGCCTCGCGGCCCGCTGCCTGCGCCGTCGCGGCGAAGGCCAGAATCACAAGCAGGAGCGCTGCCGCAGGCAGCGCGCGTATCCTTTTTGAGCGGATGGTATGCATGGCGACCTCCATGGTCTCGTCCTTGGCGCGTCGAAGGTTCGACGCAGGGGGCGCATGACGGCACGATAGTGCAGATTATGGCCGTTGGCAAGCGACCCGACCCCGCGCGGCCGGGTTTCAGCCCGGACATCGGGCCAAGCGCGCCGTGCTGAAAATGATGGCGGCCCCTATGCGGGGGCGCACACCCGCCGGTGCGTCGGGCATCCGTGCGGATGTGCGACACTCGTGAGCGTCAATGATTCAGCACTTGTTGGACCTTATCTTCATAGAGCTTATAAAGAAAAGGATCTTTCAATTGCCCAAGCTGGCGAAGCGTTCGACGAATAATGAATTTTTCCTGATGGAGGGCATCTATGTCATGGAGTGATTTTTGAGCTTCATGTATCAACTTCGTGTTTTCTTCTCCTATTCTATCCTTATAATTAAGAACAGCGATAAAGTCTTCTCTGTTTTTTCGCAGGAAGGCTATCTCTGATCGCAGCAACAGTGCGAGAGTATACGCTCCTTGCGTTTCAGAAAGATCCGCCAAATATTCACGCCCTCGTATCCACAGGGGATTCTGGCGAATAGATTCTTTCCAGTCATCCAGCGGGTGGCCCTGCATCGAAGTGAGAAGAGCGTCTTCCTCTTCATTCGTCATGGAAAGCGAAATATCCATCGTATCCGCTATGAACGGCTGAAAGTTATCACGAAAACCATGGATGTGAAGATCAGGACGGAAGATTTTTCCGCAGCGCTCATGAAGGAGTCTGGCGTTGGCATCATCGTAGTCAGATCTGCCCGGCGTCTGACTTTCAAGATGATAGATGACGGATGCTGGAAGACAAAGAAGTTTTTTTCCTTTGGCAATCAGGTGCAGGCACAGGTCGACATCTTCAAAACCATTGCGATACCCGTCAAAAAATCCCTCCAGTGAGAGAAAAAGTTCACGGTTTATGAGCAGGGCAGCTGCCGTAAGCGTTTGCACCTGACGGCGTTTTCTGACAACAGGGTGATCTGATGGAAAATGCTGATATAAATGAACGGTGTTGCGAATGGTGAAAGCCACTCCCGCATGCTGTACTGTATCGTCGGCATACAGCAAAAGTGGGCCTACAGCTCCAATGGTCGTACTTTCCATAATGCCGGTCATAAGAGGAGGAGCCCAGCCCGGGGTTGGCAATGTATCATTGTTCAAAAAGAACAGGAACGAGGATGCAGCTTTTTGTGCACCGTAATTGCATGCCGGACCAAAGTTGCTGTTGGTCGGCAAATGAAAAGCATGAAAGGAATCGCCAAATAAAGTCGCCCCCATCGTATCGAGTTCAGTAACAGTCTCGTCAGAAGAACCATTGTCGACGACAATGACTTCAAACGGGAATTCTACGGTCGTCTCCCGCAAACGGCGAAGACACTGGGCAGTCAGCTCCCATTTGTTATAGACAGGGATGATAACTGAAAAACAGGGGGTAAAGGTTGGGGAAGTATTCTTCATGCATGCCTTTTCGCGTGAAGGCTCTTCCTGCTGGGCGGGCAGAGCCTTCACTTCAAACGGGGGGGCTTTTTCCGGGGGCTGAAACAGTGACTCCCGCCCTAGTAGGCGTGGTGGTCCGCCGCGATGCTGTCGGCCGTGACGGGCCCGGAGAAGAGCCTGTACATCCAGAACTGGTAGCACAGCACGATGGGCACCATGACGAGCGCGACGCCGAGCATGATCGTGAGCGTCGCCGGCGTCGAGGCGCCGTTGAAGACCGTGATCGTGGCCGCCGGATCAAGCGATGAGATGATGATGCCGGGGTACATGCCCGTCACGCCGAAGAAGGTCACTCCGAGGATGAAAAGCCCGTGCGCGGCCCACGCCGACCACAGCCTGCCTGTCGTCAGGAGGACCTTGGTCGCGATGATGCCGACGGCGGCGAGAACCGGCAGGACGAAGAGCGCGGGATTGGCGAGGTAGAGGGCGAAAAGATGCGTGAAGCGCCACGTGAGCCAGAGGAAGACAAGAAGAAGGATGAATTCCAACGGCCACAGGAAGTTCGCCGCCGCGAGCGCGCGCACCTGAAGGTCATCACGGCTTTTCAGCAGAAGCCAGAGCGCCCCGTGCAGGCAGAAGACGAGCACGAAGAAAACGCCGCCCGCGAGCCCGTAGGGATTGAGCAGACCGAGAAGACTGCCGTGGTACACGCCCTTGGCGTCGACGGGAATGCCCATGAAGAGGTTCGCGAAGGCCACCCCGAGAAGCAGGGCCGGCACGAGGTTCGCGAAATAGTGCACGCAGTCCCACATGCCGCGCCACAACGCGCTCTCGACCTTGCCGCGGAACTCATAGGAGACCGCGCGGAAGATCAGCGCGAAGAGCAGCACGAGAAGAGGGGCGTACAGGGCGCTGAACATGACGGCGTACGCCTTGGGGAAGGCCGCGAAGGTGACGCCGCCTGCCGCGATGAGCCAGACTTCGTTGCCGTCCCAGAAGGGGCCGGATGCGTTGTAGACGATGCGGCGTTCGGTTTCGTTTTTCGCCACGAAGGGCAGAAGCGAGCCCAGGCCGAGATCGAAGCCGTCGAGGATGAAATAGACGGCCCAGAGAAGCATCCAGAGAACAAACCAGATGGTTTCGAGCATGACTTACGCCTCCCGGGCTTCCGGGCCCTTGATCGCATACGTGCGCAGCAGATAGATATCGATGACACCGAGCAGGGTGTAGATGACAAGGAAGGCCGTGAGCGACACGGTGACATCGGCCGCCGGCACCGGGGACACACCCTCGCTCGTCCGCATGAGATTGTAGACGAGCCACGGCTGGCGGCCCACTTCCGCAACGACCCAGCCAAGCGCGAGGCCCAGATAGGGCAGGGGAATCGCCCAGACGAGAGCCTTGAGAAGGGTCGGGCTCACGCTTTCACGCTTGCGTGCGAAAAAGGCGGCAAGAGCGAGGAGCACGAAGACCCCGCCCAGGGCGACCATGGCGCGAAACGCCCAGAAGGTCACGGCGACCGGGGGGCGGTCCTCCTTGGGAAAGTCCTTCAGGCCCTTGATTTCGGCGTTGGCGTCGCCGAAGGCGATCCAGCTCATGAGGTCGGGTATGCCTATCGCTTCGACGCTGTTGCGCTCGTTTTCTTCATCCGGCACGACCAGCAGGTTGAAGGGCACGTTCTTGGCCGTCTGCCAGTGGGCCTCCATGGCGGCCATCTTGGCGGGCTGCATTTCGGCCACCTGCTTGCCGTTGATGTCGCCGCTCGCCGCGACGAGGATCACCGTGAGCAGCGTCCACGGGGCCGCCATGGCGAACGAACGGCGGAAGAAATCCGTATGGCTGCCCTTAAGCATGTGCCAGGCGGAGACGCCCAGAACGAAGAAACCGCCGAGCATCCACGCGGAGACAACGGTGTGTCCGTACATGCCCCAGGCGAAGCTGTTCGAGACCACGTCGGCGAAGCTCGCGAGCTCCGCACGCCCCGCCTGCGCGTTCACGACATGGCCCACCGGGTGCTGCATGAAGCCGTTGGCCAGAATGATCCACAGGGCGGAGACGGTGCCCGCGATTGTCACGAGCCAGATGCAGAGGCAGTGCGCCTTCCTGCCAAGCCTGTCCCAGCCGAAGTGCCAGACCGCGAGGAAGGTCGATTCGAGGAAGAAGGCCACCGTCGCCTCGATCGCGAGAAGCGAGCCGAAGATGTCGCCCACGTATTCGGAATAGCGGGACCAGTTCGTGCCGAACTGGAACTCGAGCGTGATGCCCGTGACAACGCCCAGGGTGAAGTTGATGAGGAAGAGCCTGCCCCAGAACTGGGTGTGCCGTTTCCACATCGCATCGCCCGTCATGACGTAGCGCGTCTCCATCCAGGCGACAAGCAGGGAGAGGCCCAGCGTCAGCGGGACGAAGATGAAGTGAAAGAAGGTCGTTACGGCGAACTGCAGCCGCGAGAGCATGACAACGTCCATAGTCCCCCCGGAGAAGATTGAGTGATGCGATCCAGTATACGGGCAACGCCTTTTTTTCTCAAGCGACGGGGGGCGTTTCCCTCTCCTTTCGCTCCGTCAGAGCGGGGGCGTGCGCCCATGCCGCCGATATGTCTTGAACAGCGGCCGCATTTTGTGTAAGAAAAACAAATTCGCATCATAACGGGTGGATCATGCAAAAACTGACTGTTTCCTTTCTCGGGCGGGACTGCCCCGGCGTCGTCGCCACGGTGGCCTGCCTTCTGGGCGAGGCCCGCTGCAACATACTTGCGGCCACGCAGAGCATCCTTTCCGGCGAATTCGCCGGCATTTTCGTTGTCGACGCCCCTGAGGACACGAGCATCGACACCATCAGCCGGGATCTCGAAGAAGGCCTGCGGAAGGCCAAGGTCGATCTGTCGCTCATCGTCCGACCGGCCATCGAGGGCCAGTGGGGCGAGGGGGTGCACTGCGAGCCCTTCGTCGTCAGCGCCGACGGCCCCGACGGCCCCGGCCTCATTGCGGCCATGAGCCGCGTCTTTGCCCGGCACGGCGTCAACATCGAAAGCCTGCGCGCCTTCCTCGGCGAGGGCGGCAAGAACCATGCCCTCTTCGTCTTCGAGGTCATGGTGCCCGACAGCGCAGACCTCGGCCGCGTGCGCCGAGAACTCGTCTGCGAGGGCAGCAGCCACGGCCTTCGCGTCAGCGTGCAGCACAGGGACATCTTCGAGGCCGTGCACCGCATCGGCTCCTTCTAGGCGCCAGCGCCCTATCACCTTCATCGCGGCTGTCCGACGCGCCCGCGCGCCGGCCGTCAGCCGGGGACAATTGCCATGCTTTCAGATCGCGAAGTAACCAGTACCCTCAACATGCTCCGCAACGAGCACCTCGACGTGCGCACGGTGACGCTCGGGGTCAGCCTCTTTGACTGCGTGAGCCATGACATCGACCTTTTCATCGCCAACGTGAAGGCGAAGATCCTTCGGTATGCCGCCCAGCTCGTGCCCGTGTGCAACGAGGTCGGCGACAAGTACGGCATCCCCGTCGTCAACAAGCGCATCAGCGTCAGCCCCATCGCCGTCGTGGCGGCCCCCTTCGGTCCGGACGGCATGGTGCGCGTGTGCAAGGCCCTCGACGAGGCGGCCCGTGAGGCCCGCGTCGATTTTCTGGGCGGCTATTCCGCCCTCGTCGAGAAGGGTTTCGCCCGCGGCGACCGCGCCCTCATAGAATCCCTGCCCGAAGCGCTTTCGCAGACGGAGCGAATCTGTTCCTCCATCAACGTGGCTTCCTCGCGCACGGGCATCAACATGGACGCCGTCGCCCTGATGGGAGAACAGATTCTCGGTGCGGCGCGCGCCACGGCAGATCAGGGCGGGCTCGCCTGCGCCAAGCTCGTCGTCTTCGCGAACATCCCGCAGGACGTGCCCTTCATGGCGGGCGCCTATCTGGGCGTCGGCGAACCCGACGTCGTCATCAATGTGGGCGTTTCCGGGCCCGGCGTCGTGCGCAAGGCCATTGACCGCGCTCTTGAGGCCGGCGTCAACGACAAGGGCGAGCGTCTTACCCTGCTCGACATGGCGGCCGTCATCAAGCGCACGGCCTACAAGGTCACCCGCGTGGGCGAGATGATCGGCACCGAGGTCGCTCAGCGTCTGGGCCTGCCCTTCGGCGTGGCCGACCTTTCGCTTGCCCCGACGCCGGCGGTGGGCGATTCCGTGGGCGAGATTTTCGAGAGCATGGGGCTTTCGAGCATCGGCGCCCCCGGCAGCACGGCGGTGCTCGCCATGCTGAACGACGCCGTCAAGAAGGGCGGCGCCTTTGCCTCGTCCTCCGTGGGCGGGCTTTCCGGCGCCTTTATCCCTGTCTCCGAAGACTCGAGCATCGAGGCCGCCGCCAAGAGCGGACGACTGAGCATCGAGAAGCTCGAGGCCATGACGAGCGTGTGCTCCGTGGGCCTCGACATGATCGCCATACCCGGGGACACGCCCGCCAGCACCATTTCGGCCATCATCGCCGACGAGATGGCCATCGGCATGATCAACCACAAGACGACGGCCGTGCGCGTCATCCCGGTGCCCGGCAAGAAGGTCGGCGAGGAGGTCTCCTTCGGCGGGCTGCTCGGCAAGGCGACCGTCATTCCCGTGACGCAGGGCGACGCCTCGCGCTTCATCGGCCTCGGCGGCCGCATCCCCGCGCC
>JAILMX010000236.1 GCA_024692205.1 Desulfovibrio sp.
CTCTCGGGCGGCGTGGATTCGGCCCTCGTCTGCTGCATCGCCGCCGAGGCCCTGGGCGCGGAAAACGTCATCGCCGTGCGCATGCCCTCGCCCTACAGTTCGCGGGGCTCGCTTGACGACGCTGCCGCCCTTGCGGAAAACCTCGGCATCCCGGCGCCGTACACCATCCCCATTGCGCCGGCGATGACGGCGTTCTCCGCCATGCTCGCCCCCGCGTTCGCGGATGCCCCCGCGAATGCCGGCGACGTCACCTTCGAAAATCTTCAGGCCCGCATACGGGGCGTGGTTCTGAACGCCCTCGCGAACCGCCTGGGAGCCCTCATCCTGAACACGGGCAACAAGAGCGAAGCGGCCATGGGCTATTCCACCCTCTACGGGGACACGGTCGGCGCGCTCGCCGTCATAGGCGACCTGACCAAGACGCGCGTCTACGCCCTTTGCCGCTGGTTCAACGCGGCACGGGGCGCGGCCGTCATCCCCGATGCCATTCTGACCAAGGAACCATCGGCGGAGCTGCGCCCGAACCAGAAGGACAGCGACTCCCTGCCGCCCTACGAGGAGCTCGACGCCGCACTCGAAGGCATCCTGCCGACGCAGGCAGGAGCGACGGCGAAGGCGGGCATGCGCCGCGACATCTTCGACAGGATCTGCCAATCCGAATTCAAGCGCCGGCAGGAGCCGCCGGCGCTTGCGGCGAGCGCCACCCCCTTCGGGAAAGGATGGAGCGTGCCCATCGCCGGCCGCTTTCGTCCGGCGTAGGCGGCGCGTTCCGTTTTACAATCCGCCGCCGTCCTGATACAAGAGACGGAGCAAACGATGCAAACAAGGGAGGCTACGATGGCCGAAGCACCACAAAAAAATCTCGCAATGGAAATCGTCCGCATAACCGAAGCCGCAGCGCTCGCTTCCGGCAGATGGCTCGGACGCGGCGACAAGGACGCCGGCGACGGCGCGGCCGTTGAGGCCATGCGCGTCGTCCTCTCTTCCCTGAATATTGACGGCCTCGTCGTCATCGGCGAGGGCGAGAAGGACAACGCCCCCATGCTCGCCAACGGCGAGAAGATCGGCTCGGGCAGGGGGCCGCAGCTCGACGTGGCCGTCGATCCCGTCGAGGGCACGAGCCTCCTAGCCTACGGCAGGCCGAACGCGATCTCCGTCTTGAGCGTCGCCCCGCGCGGCAGCATGTACAACCCCGGCCCGAGCTTCTACATGCAGAAACTCGTCGTCGGCAACGAGGCCCGCAACGCCGTCGACCTGGACGCCCCGGTCAGGGTCAACCTCGCAAACATCGCGAAAGCCCTCGGCAAAAAGGTGGAGGATCTCGTCGTCTTCGTGCTCGACAAGCCGCGCCACAAGCAGCTCATCGCCGACATACGCGAGGCCGGCGCCCGCATCCAGCTGCAGACGGACGGCGATGTCATCGGCGGCCTGATGGCGGCCGACCCCCGCTCCGAAGTCGACGTCATGATGGGCACCGGCGGCACGCCCGAAGGCGTTCTGACAGCCTGCGCCCTGAAGGGCATGAACGGCGAAATCCTCGCCAGGCTCGACCCGCAGTCCTACGTCGAGAAGGACGCCATCGAAGAGGCCGGCATCGACATGCGCGAAATCCTCTGCTGTGACACGCTGGTCAAAAGCGACGACTGCTTCTTCGCCGCCACCGGGATATCGGGCGGCGATTTCCTGCACGGCGTGCGCTATTCGGCCCGGCATACGGTGACGCATTCGCTGGTGCTGCGCGGCAAGACGGGCACGCTGCGCTATGTGGAGTCGTTCCACGACATGGACCGTCTCGCCAAGATAAGCGCGGTCAAATATTGATGAAGCCCCTGTTCCCGATCAGCATCCGAACCCTGGCGGGGTGTGCGGCCCTTGCGTTGTGCGTGACGCTTGCGGCCGCCCCCGGCATGGCGGCGCCTTCGGCTCAGCCTTCCGCACAGACCGCAAAAGCGCAGAAGCCGGCTCTCAACCCGCCCATGACCCCGCAGGAACGCCAGGCACGGCTCGCGCAGGAGCGTCAGGCCAGGCGCGCGCAGGAGCGTCAGGCCAGGCGCGCGGGCAAGACCCAGGGGGCCCCCAGGCGTGACGCGGCGGCCACCAGGCCGAAGCCCTCCGCAAAGGTCGACGAGCAGACCAGGAAGGAACGCGCCCGGCGGGAAGCCGCCCGCGCGGCCCGCCAGAAAAACAGGCAGGGGCAGGTTCCCCGCCCCCGGCCCAAGGGCGCGACGGTGTACGACAAGCAGCCCGACATCGTCGAAAAGGAGCTGAGCGGTTTTCTCGACCTTCTGCCCGCCTTCCGCAGCTGGGCCCAGGCGAACCATGAGGAGGCCCACCCCCAGCTGACGAAGGGAATGGCGGATTTCCTGTACTCGAAGAAGGCCGCCGAATGGGTCGAGGCCCACGGCTGGCAGCCCGTGCGTTTTTTCTGCGTCATGGGCCGCATGGCGGCCGCCCTCGTCATCATCGAGGAGGGCAACGACATGAAGGGCACCCGCCCCCCGGACATGCCCGAAGTCTCCCCGGCGGAGATCGATCTCGCACGGCGCCATCTCGGCACCATCCTCAAGGCGGGCGGTTCGGCCCCGCCCATCAACCATGTGGCGCCCTGACGGGCAAAGCGATTGCATACCCGCCGCAGGTCACGATATGCCTATGCGCAACCGCCTCATTTCCTTCATCCTCTTCCTGCTCACCGCTCTGCTCTGCGCCTGCGACGGAGAGGGGCAAATCGAGCTTTTCGAAGGCTTCACCTACGGCATGTCCGTCAATGAGGTCAGGAAGAAGGCGGATGTCTTTCCCTGCCCCGACGACCGCAGAATGCTCTGCCGCCGCTCCCCCGCGGCCCTCTTCAAGACGGGCTGGGAGCAGCGCTTTGTTTTCAGTGCGGAACGGCTCGTCGCCGTGCGCCTCATCACGAAAGAGACCCCCAAGATACGCGACGACGTGAACAAATGGCTGGACAGCGGCTATCGCTACATGCCCGTGCTCATCATGAGCGGCGGCGCGAAGTTCGACGTGCTGGCCACCCTCAGGACGCAGGGGCGCGAGGGCACGCGGGAGGCGATACGCCAGTTCGCCCGGCGCACGGCCAGAGACGACAAGACGACCTACCTCTATCTCGATTTCGACAAGCGCGAAAGCCTGCTGAACGATGCGCAGAGCTACGCGGCCCTCGTCGCCCATGCACCGCGCGACCTGCGCGGCATCGAACAGACCGTCGAGGATGAATGTCTCTGCCTCACCTTTCTCGCTCCGATAGCGCACGCCCAGGACGGTGCCATACCGGTCGTGAAGAAATAGCCCCCGTGCTTGACATCCCCGCGGAACAGCTGTAAGAGACTCTTTCCTTGCTCGTGCCATGCGGCGCGGGCTGTCCAATCCAAAAGGAGTTTTTCATGCGGAAATTCGAAACCCTTCTGCTCCTGTCACCGGAGCTTTCCGCCAAGGACCGCGACGCTCTCCTCGAGACCCTCACGGGCATCATCGAGCGCGAGGGCGGCGCCATGGTCACGGTGGATCAGTGGGGAATGCGCGACCTTGCCTATCCCGTGCGCAAGCTCATGCGCGGCTTCTACGTCCGGCTGGAATACACCGGCCCCGCCCCGCTCGTGGCCGAGCTTGAACGCAACATCAGGATCACCGACGGCATCTTCAAATTCGTGTCCGTCAAACTGGCCGACACGGCAGAGGAGGTTGCCTAAATGGCCTTCGCAAAAAGAAGATTCGCCCCGCGCCGCAAGTTCTGCCGTTTCTGCGCCGACGCCGAACTGCCCCTGAACTACAAGCGCCCCGACATACTGCGCGACTTCATCACCGAACGCGGCAAGATCATCGCCCGCCGGATCACGGGCACCTGCGCCCATCATCAGCGTCTGCTGACCCGTGAAATCAAGCGCGCCCGTCAGATGGCCCTGCTCATCTACACGGCCACCCACGATTCGGCTGTCAAGAAAAAGAGCACGATCTAGGAGGCGCACATGAAACTGATACTTCGCGCCGATGTTGAGAATCTCGGCACTCTTGGCGATGTGGTCACGGTCAAGCCCGGTTACGGCCGCAACTTTCTTCTGCCCCAGGGCCTTGCCATGATCGCGAGCCCCGCGAACCTGAAGGTCTTCGAGCTTGAGCGCAAAAAGCTCCAGGCCCGCCGCGACGCCCTGTGCGCCGAGGCCAAGAGCATGCAGGAAAAGCTCGAGGCTCTGGAAGTCGTCATCCCCATGCATGTCGGTGAGAACGACAAGCTGTACGGTTCCGTCACGACCACCATTATCGGCGATGCCCTGGCCGCCCTCGGCGCCGAGGTCGACCGCCGCCGCATCCTCATGGACGCCCCCATCCGCACGCTGGGCGACCACCCCATCCGCGTGCGTCTGCACGCCAGCGTGATCGCCACCGTCAACGTCAAGGTCGTCAGCGACCACCAGCCCGAGGCTGAAGAAGAGGCCGACGCCCCCGCCCCCGAAGCGGAGCAGGAAGCCGCCACCGCCGAAGCCGAATAGGCCAGCGGCATGAGCCAATCGTTCGACAATCGCGCCTCCGGCCCATCTAGGGCCGGAGGCGCGGCTTTTTCCGCGAGAAGGGATGCGTCAAAACGGGCCGAAGAGCAGCTCATAAACCGCGTGCCGCCCCACAGCGAGGAGGCCGAGGAAGCCGTTCTCGCCGGCATACTCACGCGCCCCAAGGCCCTGAGCAACATCACCGACATCCTCTCGCCGGAGGATTTCTACCATCCCGCCCATGCGGCCATCTACAGCGCCTTTCTTTCACTCGAGCAGCAGGGCAAGGCGATCGACCTCGTCCTGACCGCGCAGGAGCTGAGAGACAAAAACCTGCTTGAACAGGCGGGCGGCGCGGCCTATCTGGGCGGCCTGACGCAGGCCGTCGTCAGCGGCGCGAACGCCGAATACTACGCGGCGATCGTACGCGACAAGGCCGTCCAGCGAAACCTCATTGAAGCCTGCTCCCACATCATCGGCAACTGTTACGATGCCGGAAACGACGTCAGCATGCTTCTCGACGAGTCGGAGCAGGCGGTCTTCGCCATTTCGCAGCGCATGGGGAAGAGAGATTTCTCCTCAACGCGCGATCTGATCGACACGGTTTTCGAAAGGCTCGCCAGGATGTCACAGTCGCCGACCGACGTGACGGGCGTCACCACGGGCTTTCAGAAGCTCGACAGGCTCACGGCCGGCCTGCAGCCTTCCGACCTCATCATCATCGCGGCGCGGCCCAGCATGGGCAAGACAGCCTTCGCCATATCGCTCGCCGTGAACGCGGCGCTCAATCAGGGCACGCCCATCGCCGTCTTCTCCCTCGAAATGAGCCGGGAGCAGCTCATGCAGCGCATGCTCGCCGTCAGGGCCAAGGTCGACATGTCAAAACTGCGCCAGCCAGCCCGCCTGAAGGACGAGGACTGGAACAATCTCTATCAGGCGGCGGAGGTGCTGCGCGAAGCCCCCATCTTCATCGACGACACCCCGGCCCTCTCGACTCTGGAACTCAGGTCCCGCGCGCGACGCCTCAAGGCCGAACACAATCTCGGCCTCATCGTCATCGACTATCTGCAGCTCATGCGCTCAAGCCGCCGCACGGATTCCCGCGAGCTTGAGATTTCCGACATCTCCCGTTCCCTCAAGGGGCTCGCGAAAGAGCTCAACATCCCCGTGGTCGCTCTGGCGCAGCTCAACCGAAAGGTCGAGGAACGGCAGGACAAGACCCCGCAGCTTTCCGATCTTCGCGAATCGGGAGCCATAGAGCAGGATGCCGACGTCATCATGTTCATCTACCGGGAGGACGTCTACAAATTCCCGAACGCCTCGGAACGCCCTTTGCAGGGCATCGCCAAGATCATCATCGGCAAGCAGCGCAACGGCCCGCAGGGCACCGCAGAGCTCATGTACATGGCGCCGTACACGGCCTTTGTCGACATGGCGCCCACATGGAACACCCCGCCTTCGGAAAACGCGCAAAACGGCGCGTAAACGCCAGAAAATCCGCTTTCAAGCCTCATACCCATTGACAAAGCGCAAAAACCATGCTTTGGTTTGAAGACGGGCCGCGAGTCGGCAATACGTTTTGCCGAGATATCTCCGCGGTATGATAGTTTTTCTTAAGAGTGTATTTCATGTCCAAGTCCATCTATGTGGGGAATCTTCCCTGGTCGGCTACTGAGGAACAGGTTCAGGAACTTTTCGCCCAGTATGGCAACGTATTGTCCGTGAAACTCATCAGCGACAGAGAGACCGGCCGCGCCCGCGGTTTCGGTTTTGTGGAAATGGAAGACAACGAAGCCGCTGCCGCCATTGAAGCTCTGGATAACAACAACTTCGGCGGCCGTACGCTGCGCGTGAACGAAGCAAAGCCCCGCGCTCCCCGTCCCCGCTTCTAGTCTTCGCCCAATGCCGATTACGACGCCCCGCTCACGCGGGGCGTTTTCCGTTCAGAGAGTATCGACACACTCAAGCACAAGCCGCATGGCGCAGGCGGCGGCCTTATGCCGCACGACGTCCCTGCCGGGGTAGCCGCCCTGCGGCTGCATGACGAAATGGCGCATGCCCCCCCGGAAGGCCACGGCCATGTGCACAAGGCCCAGGGGCTTTTCCTCCGTGCCGCCGCCGGGGCCGGCCACGCCCGTTATGCCGAGCCCGATGTCGCTTTCACCCGTGCGTCGTGCGCCGGAGGCCATGGCCCGCGCCACGGGTTCGCTCACGGCGCCCCATTTCGCGAGCAGGTCTTCCGGCACTCCCAGAAGGCGGATTTTGGCGCTGTTGGCATAGGTCACAAGTCCTGTGCCGAACACTGCGGAAGCACCCGGCTGGTCGGTTATGTACTTGGCGACGAGCCCCCCGGTGCAGGATTCGGCCGTCGCCAGGGTCAGCGCCTTTTCCGTCAGCATGGCCACGAGTCGGGCCGCAAGGGCCTCATTTTCATCAACGGATATGCACATGGCAGAGCGTCCTTTTTTCCCCACGCTACCCCGCGGACTCCGTCCAGGCAAGCCCCCTCCCGCCGGGAAACGCTTTTTTCTTCTTGCTACGAATCGTGCGTTCGTGTTACCATGATCCCGCTTTGCAACGAGACGAAAACCGCGCCTCCCCGAAAAACAGGCGCACACATTCGACACGGAAATGACACCATGCATATCGCGGAAGGGGTTCTCTCCCCGACAGTTCTCGGCACCGGCGCCGCACTCGCGCTCGCCGGCACGGCAATCGGCCTTCGCCGGCTCGATACGGACAAGATCATGGGGGCGGCGCTGCTCTCGGCGGCCTTCTTCGTAGCCTCGCTCATCCATGTGCCCGTGGGCTTCACCAGCGCCCATCTCATCGGCAACGGTCTTGTCGGCATCTTCCTCGGCTGGGCGAGCTTTCCCGCCATCCTCGCCGCCCTGTTGCTGCAGGCCCTGCTCTTTCAGTTCGGGGGCGTCACCGTGCTCGGCGTCAACACCTTCACCATGGCCTTCGGCGCCGTTCTGGCCCATTCCGTTTTCCGCACCGTCGTGCGCCTCTTCCCCGGAAAAAAAGCCCTCTCTGCAGCGGCGTTTCTCGCCGGCGCTCTCGGTGTCTTCTTCGCGGCCATCCTCACGGCCCTTGCGCTCTCCTTTTCCGCAGAGGGCTTCCGGGCGGCGGCCGTGGCCCTTCTGCTCGCCCATCTGCCCATTATGGTCGCCGAGGGCGTCATAACCATGTTCACCGTCATCTTCATCGCCCGCGTGCGCCCCGAAATGCTCGCCCTTGCCGAAATGCGCGACAAGGAGGATTCTCACAGATGAAAAACGCATTGCGCCTTCTCGCCGCCTTCGTCCTCGCCGCCATTCTCTGCCCACATGCGGCATGGGGGCACCGGGTCAACATCTTCGCGTGGACGGAAGCTGGCACGGTAGAAGTCCAGTGCGGCTTCGGCAAAAACTCGCCGGCACGGAATTCTTCGGTGAAGGTCTTCGATGCCGAAGACGGCACCGAGCTCGCATCCGGCACGACCGACGAGACCGGCCGCTTCTCCTTTCCGATTCCCCAGGTTGCCAAGGCGCACGGCCTGCGCATCCTGCTCGATGCCGGCGAGGGTCACAGGAACGAATGGAAGATGGCGCAGGATGAATTCTCAGATTCCTCCGCGCCAGCGACGTCATCTGAGACGCCAGCAACTACGAATTCCCCGAGGGAACCTTCACCGGCGCGAGGAGAGCCGGAAAGCGGCGACGCGCAACGCCGGGGGCTTACCGAAGCCCGGCTTCGGGCCGTCATCGGACAGGAGCTGGACAGCCGCCTCGCCCCCATCAAAAGGGCACTGGCCGAACAAAAAGAGCGCGGGCCTGAGCTGCGCGACATCATAGGGGGCGTCGGCTGGCTCATCGGCATCGCCGGCATCGTCCTTGCCATGCGCCGCAAACGCGCATAGACTCCGTCCGGTGTTCGACCAGCCCTTCATAACGCCATCCCCCATGCAGCGTGTGAATCCGCTGATGCGGATCGTCACGGCGACAGCTTTCTGCGCGCTTCTCGCGCTTTCGCCTTCGCCCGTGACGGCAGTCGCCGGCATTGTCTGCGGCGGGGCCATGCTCTGCCTCTCCCGCCCGCCGCTCACGACGCTCATGAAGCGCCTCGCCGTGATCAACGTTTTCATCGTCTTCCTCTGGTGCCTGACGCCCTGGAGCACGCCGGGGCAGACCGTAGCCCACGTGGGCCCGCTTTCGCTCACGCGCGAGGGGCTGCGCCTCAGCATGCTCGTCACGCTCAAGACGAACGCCATAGCGCCCATCTTCATCGCCCTCATCGCCACCATGGATGCCGCAACCCTTGGCAACGCCCTCTCGCGCCTCGGCATGCCTCAGAAAATGACGATGCTCTTTCTCTTCGCCGGACGCTATGTGCACCTGCTTTTCTCGGAATGGGAGACGTTGCTCACGGCCGCGAGGTTGCGCGGCTTTGCGGCGCAGTGCACCCTGCACTGCTACAAGACGATAGCCTCTCTCCTGGGACTTCTCTTCGTGCGTTGCCACGACAGGGCACAGCGCGTGCATGAAGCGATGCTCCTCCGAGGCTTCGACGGGCGCTTCCGCTCTCTGTCGCCCTTTCATCTACGCAGACACGATGCCGCTTTCGCCCTTTTCTCACTGTCGCTGCTGTCGCTGCTCGCGGGAACGCTCTTTCTGCCCGAGGCGGCGCTGGCCCCCTTCTCAAACCCTTTCCTGTTCTGAGTCGCCCATGGTCGCTTCCACGTGTCCACGACGGAAAAGAGAAACACGCAGCACAGCGGCTCTTGCGCGTTGCCGGGTTCGCAAACCGCTATGGAACCGCAGATGAAACGTGCCGCCATGCAAGACAGTACAGCCGGCACCATATTCTCTCTCGACCACGTCGAAGTGGTCTACCACGGCCTGCAGGGCAGACGCCCTGTTCTGAAGGATGTCGATCTGACGCTGCGCCCGGGCGAGACCGTCGGCCTGTACGGACCCAACGGCAGCGGAAAGACGACCCTGTTCCGTTGCATAACGGGCCTGGTGCGCCCCAGGAGCGGCGTCATACGCCTGCACGGCGAAGTCGTGGACGACGAAAAGGCCCTTCGGGCTTTGCGCCGCACCGTCGGCTTCGTTTTGCAGAATTCAGACGATCAGCTTTTCTTCCCGACTGTGCTCGAAGACGTGGCCTTCGGTCCCCTCAACCTGGGGATGTCGCCCGGGGAAGCCCGGGAAAGGGCCTTACAGACACTCAAGGAGCTCGGCCTAGCGGGTTTTGAAAAGCGGCTCACCCACCGCCTTTCCGGTGGGGAAAAGCGCCTTGCGGCCCTCGCCGGGGTACTTGCCATGCGACCCGAGGCCCTGCTTCTCGACGAACCGACAACAGGTCTTGACGAGGCTTCGCGCGCGCGGCTCATACACGTGCTCAAACATCTGAAGACGGCACGCATAACTGTCTCGCATGACTGGGACTTTCTCACACAGGTCTCTTCGCGCTTTCTCACCATCGAAGACGGCCGTCTGACGGCCTTTTCGCCTTCCATCGCCCACGCCCACATGCACGCCCACCCGCTGGGTGCCGTACCGCATACGCACTGACGGCCCGAAAACCATGGCGGGAATCGTACGCTCTTCGCCATCGCCCTGCCGAAGATGCCCGTGCAACCTGCCGGAAATATTCATTGTCCCCGCGCCGAAAAAAAGGCGGCATGCCAGCACAGGCACACCGCCGATGGCTGTTTTTTGAAAGGTTGCGTGCTAGCGGCCGCTGACCCCGTAGCCGCCCACGCGCGAAAAGGCCATGCCCTTCGGCATGAACTGCTGCACAACGGCGCGTTGCGGAGCCTCGTTCTGCGCGGGCTGGTCTGCGGGCGAAGCCTCTTGCTGCGCCGTCCCTGCGTTCTGCATGTACTGGCTTTGCATGGCCACCTGCATGGCCGGATTCTGCATGGCGCTTCTGCCGTAGGCGGCGCGCGCGTGCACGGCGGAAACGGGACCGCTGTTCATCTGCATGACGGGCTGCGGCTTTCTGTTCGTCGCCACCATGACCGGCTGAAGCCGCTTCGCGATCTGCTGCGAGGCCTTCTGCGCTTCCGGGCGCTCGACGATCTCGGCATAGGCGCTGCGCAGGCCGGAAAGGATCTTGACCACGCTGTCGAGGCACTCGATATTCATCTTCATGTTCGCCTGCAGAAGCCTCGCCGTGCAGAGTATGTACAGATTGTTCAGGTTCACGGAAAGGTCGCCGCCCTTCTCCATGTTGAGCGAGCTCGCGAGTTCGTTGACGATGTCGATGACCTTCGATATGAGCACTCCCTTTGCGGCATAATCCTTGGCGAGCATCTTGTCTCGGGCCTGCTGAAGGTATTTCAGGGCGCCGTCGTAGAGCATGATGAGCAGATGCCCCTGGTCCGTCGTATTCACCTTCGTCTGGAAGTACGCCTGTGCTGCCTTGTTCATAGGTTCTCCCTTCCTGTTTCTCCCGTATTGTCCGTCGAGTTATCGTGTTTTCGGTATTAGCTGCCGCTGCTCAGCTGACTGATCTGCGACTCCAGCGACTTCTGCTGACCCGAATAGTTCTTGAGAATGGTCTCAAGATTTGAGAAGACCTTCTTCTGGCGCGCCTCCCAGGTGGAAATACGGGTTTCCTCCCGGGCGATCGCCTTGTCGATGTTGTCCATGATGCTCTTGTAATTCGCCTTGAGGATCATGAGCGCGCCGTTCTCTGACTTCAGCGATAGCGCGTCCGCATTTACCGACGTTTCCCCTGAGGAAACGCCCACATCCGTGAACTTGAGCTCAGCCTCGAGGAAATCCTTCACCGTCTGCACAAGGCCCTGCTTGATGCGCACCTGCCCCGTGTGCGTGCCCGCGTTCAGATCGTCTATGAGGATGGACAGGCCTTTGGCATCCCCCGATGCCACGCTGTAGTAGTAGCCCGGCTGGTCCTCGTCGCGCGTGGCCTCAACGCCGCCGACATAGACATGCTCTATGTTGCCGCTGCCGTCGACGGTATAGGAAACGTCATATATGCCGGCCTTGGTGATGCCCGAAATATGGCTTCCGTAGCGGAAATCAGAAGTCGTGCTCGCGCCGGTGCCGATCGTGCAGAAGAAATCGACCACCTCATTGGCATGATTGGTGATCATGTCATTGTAATTCTCCTGGTCGAGCGTCTGCATGGCGCTTATGCCGGAACTGGGGGCGATGACGAGCAAGCCGTAGGTCTGGCTCGTCGAATCAGTATCCGTCTTGATGCCGAGGTTCGACAGATTCGCCAGCACGTCGCCCGACAGGATGTCGTCGGCCGTCGCCACGGACTGGAACCCGGGCGGGGTGGCGCTCAAAAGGCTCGTGAAGCGCGAACGCAAAAGCTGCACGCCGTAGTTGCCGGTGAGCAATCCGCCCTTTTCCTGCGTCAGGTTCGATGCGCTGTAGTTTGACTTGCCGATGTCTTTCGGGTCGTTCGAGGTGACCTCCTTGTCATCGTCGACCTTCATGTAGTCGCGTATGACCATGATGACGGAGTTGACGGCATCAAGAAAATTCTGAATGGATGTCTCGATGGAGGCGACGTCGGTCGCGACCGAGATCTTGGCCGTGCCCGTATCCTGCACGTTGATGACGACACCCTCGATGACGTCACTGAGGGTATTCGAAGAGGATTCCATCTCCATCGGCCAGTTGTCCATCCGGTAGACGGCATTGCAGGAGCGCTGTATGCTCCAGTTGCTCGATTCAGCAGTCTGTCCGCTGATACCGGGGCCGCTCAGGCTCTGCACATCTTTCAAGGCCAGATAGGGCTGCGTGCCGCTGGCCGGATCCCATACCCCGCCTTCGGCATCGACAAGGGTCACGGCGTCATCGCCCAGGGAGGTTTTCAGGGCAGCGACGATGGTCCGCATCGTCGTGCCGCTCTCGAAGTTCAGAGTTTCTTGCGTGCCGTCGTTGCGCGTGACCGTGTATACGAGTTGCGGCGGTTCCTCCAGATAGCGCGTCCCCCCCGTTCCCGTATGGAACGCCGCGCTGCCCTCCACCCGAATGGCAGATTCCAGCGAGGATGTGTGGCCCGCGCTGTCATCGAAGTCGCCCGTCGTCAGACGGACGCTCTTCACGCCATTGAGGGAGAGGACGGTATTGCCATCCTCCGTCGTGACGGTGACATCCCCGGAATGCCCTGCTGCCGTCATAGCATTCTGTATGGCAGTTGCAAGATCTCCGTTCGTCATAGCGCCCGAAACCGCCATGCCCGCCGTCGTGTCGTTGACATAAATGGCGCTGCCGTCCTGCAGGACAATCGTGTATTCGGCCTTCTCGCCGTCGCCGGAGGTCTTGCCGTCGATGCGCTTGTCGAGTTCGCCGGCAGCGAAGGTCAGCGTCGTCTTCACGGAGGTGAGAGTCTGGTCATCCTTGAGATCCCCTACGCCTTCGGAATCATACTGTTCAAGGGAAATTCCGAGTTCCGACAGACTCACAGCACCACTTCCATCCGCGCGGGTCACGCTTATGCCAGGATTTCCTTCTGAATTTTCAGACAGCACGCCCGCCAGCTTCTCGAAATAGGTGCCGCCCGAATCCATCTCGATGTAGACGTCGTCGCCATCCTGCGTGGATTGCCACAGCTGTTTCAGGAAATCCTGCTTCGTCGCCTTGCTGGAGATGGAGAATTCTCGCGTTTTATCGCCCGCGAGGGTCACGGTAACGTTCAGCGTCTCCTCGTTTTCCCCGTTCAGAAGCGGATCGTTTATGCCGGAACCGACGTTCACCTTTGTGCCGCCCGGCGTGTAGGCATCCTGGCTCTTCTCCCGCCGCGTGATGGACTGAACCCCGCTCACGAGAAGGTTGCCGTTTTCATCAAGGCTCGCGGTCACGACGCCCTGGCCGGCGCAGGTATTCAGGGCCGTCACGAGATCGTCGGCCGTCTTGTCGCCGGAAAGCGAGATCGTCTTCTTCTTGCCGCTCGCCAGGGTCACGTCGTAAATGAAGGACGTCGGATTCGTGACGCTCCTGGCCAGATCCAAGGCAGAGTTCGTCATCCATGTTGATGTCGTCCCCGCGGCGCTCATGCCTTCGAGATTGCAGCTATAGACGATGAGATCCTTGTCGACCCCCGTATCCTTGCCGGCTATCTGATAGGCATAGCCGTTCCCCGTCTGGATGAGGCTGATCTTGACGCCGGGGTTGTTCACGTTGTTGTTGACAAGACTGACGAAGGAATCAAGCGTCGTGTTCGCGGCGACCGTTATGGAAAAATCTTTGCCCCCGTAACTGAATTTGAATTCCTGGGCCTCCCCGGTCGTATTGATGAGGTCCGCACCGCTCGCAAAGACACGGCTTGTGTTCGCCCATATGGCGTTGCTCGCCATCTGGGAGACCGTTATCGAATGCTGCACGTCATCGGCAAGAGCGCTCGCAACGGCCGTCACGACGTTTTCATTGCTGCTTGTGGCGCTCTTCTGCACGAACTTCGTCTTGGCGTTCAACGTGCCCAGCATGTTTTTGGCAGCGGTGATCTGGTCGATGACCTCATTGAAGGCGGTGTAGCGCAGGTTCCAGTCGCTCTTCCATGCCTCAAGACGGTTCAGTTTTGTCGATTCCACCTGCTTTAACTGCTTGAGAACAGTATCGAAATCGGTGTCGTAACCGCCGAGCCCGGATATCGCGGTAGAGCCGGATAATAATGTGGACATGGGACCTCACTCAACGCAAAAAGTTTTCCCGCTCGCCGAGGGGACTTTGCGATTTTCATGCAAGATCCATGCAAAAAAA
>JAILMX010000259.1 GCA_024692205.1 Desulfovibrio sp.
ACATCTGCCATCTTTCCGGCATAGCGAATCTGACGGCGCGCTACGCCGACGAGCTCAAGGGCACGGGCGTGCGCCTGCTCGACACCCGCAAGACTACCCCCGGCCTGCGCTGGCCCGAAAAATACGCCGTTCAGCTCGGCGGCGGCATGAACCACCGCATGGACCTGACCGACATGCTCATGCTCAAGGACAATCACATAGACGCGGCGGGCTCCATTGCCAAAGCCGTCGCCGCCGTGCGCGCCGCCTACGATCCCTGCCCGCCCGTCGAGGTGGAGTGCCGGACCTGCGCCCATGTGCGCGAGGCGGTCGCGGCGCATGCCGACCGCATCATGCTCGACAACCTTCGCGGTCCGGCCCTGGCCGAGGCGCTCTCCCTCATCCCCGATGGGGTGGAGGCCGAGACGAGCGGCGGCATCACGCTCGAAAACATCCGCAGCGTCGCTCTGACGGGCACGCGCCGCACGAATTTCATTTCCGTGGGGCGCCTCACCCATTCCGCCCGCGCCGCCGACTTCAGCATGACGCTCGGCCCGACAGACGCCCCGCTCCCGACGGAGGCAGCATGAACGACATAAGCGCCCGCATCGAGGCCCTCCGCGAAAAGCTGGGACGCGACCTCTGCATACTGGGCCACCATTACCAGAAAGACTCCATCGTCGCCCACTGCGACCACACGGGCGATTCCCTCGAGCTCTCCCGCCGCGTGCCAGAGATAGCGGCCAGGCACATCGTCTTCTGCGGCGTTTTCTTCATGGGCGAATCGGCCGCGCTCCTGACGCGCCCGGGGCAGAACGTCTACCTGCCGCGCGAGGACGCCGACTGCATGATGTCGCTCATGGCGAGCGCCTGCCACGCCCGCGCCGTTCTCAAGGAGCTCGCCGAACTCGGCCGCGGCGTGACGCCCCTGGCCTATGTGAACACCTCCGTCGGCCTCAAGGCCGTCGTCGGCACCTTCGGGGGGGCGGTGTGCACCTCCGCCAACGCGAAAACTCTGCTCAAATGGGCCTTCGACCGCGGCAGGGGCGTGCTTTTTCTGCCGGACCGGCATCTCGGTCGCAACGCGGCCCGCGCTCTCGGCATGGACGAGAATGACTGGCATGTGCTCAGGCTTTCGGGCGACGGGCTCCTCGACCCCGCCACCCAGCCCCTCGACCGACCGCTGTTGCTGTGGCCCGGCTGCTGCCCCATCCACGGCCAGTTCACGCAGGCGCGCGTCGCATCCCTGCGCCGCGAACACAAAAACTGCCGCATCATCGCCCACCCGGAATGTCCCCCCGAAGTCGCCGCCCTGTGCGATGACACAGGCTCGACCGCTTACATCATCAAGGACGCCGCCGCCTTCGCCGAAGCCGCGCGCAATGCCGCCGGCCCGCGCAGGACGCTCGTCGTCGGCACGGAGTGCAACCTCGTCGACCGCCTGACAGCCCGCCACAGAGCCGATTGCGACATCATACCCTTCGCCCCGGCGTTCTGCCCCGACATGGGCCTAGTGGACGAAACGGCCCTGCTCGCCCTGCTTGAGAAGATAGCGGCCGGTTCGGCGCGGCCCGTGAACGTTCCCGAGGCGGAAGGCGCGCCGGCAAGGCTCGCCCTGACCCGCATGCTCGACGCCTGCGGTAAATAGAGGATGGCAATGGCCTCCGAAAGACGACACGTTCCCCTGCTCATCATCGGCTCCGGCGTCGCCGGCTGCTCCGCCGCGCTCACGCTGGCCGACGCCGGCTGCGATGTGCTGCTCATCAACGCGGGCTCATCCCTTGACGACGGCAACACGGCTCTCGCCCAGGGCGGCATCATCTACAAGGCGGCGGACGACAAAAAAGACAGGCCCGGGGGCCTCACGACCGACGGCCGGGCCCTCGCCCACGACATTCTTGATGCGGGCCACGGCTACAACTACCGGAAAGCCGTGGACTGGCTGTGCCGGCGCGGGCCGGAATGCATCGACACGCTCCTCATCGGCCGTGCAGGCATCGCCTTCGACAAGAACGCGGACGGAACCTTCAACCTGACGCGCGAGGGCGGTCACGGCCGCCACCGCATCCTGCACAAAGCCGACTACACAGGCCGCGCCATCATCGACGGCCTCGCGGCGCAGGTCAAGGCCCACCCCCGCATCACCTCCCTCAAGCGGGCCGCCATAGACCTTCTGACCACCCAGCACCACGCCCCGAGATCTCAGTTCCGCTACGAGGTCGGCAACAGGTGCATCGGCGCGTACGTCCTCAACGAGAAGACGGGAGAGCCCGAGACCATACTCGCCGACGCGACCGTGCTCGCCACGGGCGGCGTTGGCCGTGTCTTTCTGCACTCGACCAATTCCGAATGCTGCGTCGGAACGGGCATCTCCATGGCATGGCGCGCCGGGGCAGAGCTCTCGAACCTGGAGTTCATGCAGTTTCATCCGACGGCCCTTTATGACGAACGCCACGCCCGGCGCCCGCTCATCACTGAAGCCATGCGGGGCGAGGGCGCTCGCCTGCTCAGCGCCTACGGCGAGCCCTTCATGCAGCGCCACGACAGCCGCGGCGACCTCGCCCCGCGCGATATCGTCGCCCGCGCCATGATGGCGGAGATGCTCCAGTCAGCTTCCCCGTATCTCTTCCTTGACGCGACCCGCATCGAGCAGGATCTGCCGACGCGCTTTCCCACGGTCTTCGGGGCCTGCCGCGAAATCGGCATCGACATACGGACCGAACCCATACCCGTCGTGCCCTGCGCCCACTATTTCTGCGGGGGCATCCTCACCGACCTGCGAGGCCGCACATCCCTGCGGGGCCTGCATGCCGTCGGCGAATGCGCCTGCACGGGCCTGCACGGTGCCAATCGTCTGGCGAGCACATCCCTGCTCGAAGGCCTCGTCTGGGGCATCAGCTGCGGCGAAGACCTGACACGTGCCGCCCTGCATGGCCGCCCCCTGCCAAAACGCCTGTGCGACGCCGTGCCCGACTGGTGCCACCATGGCGACGAACACGCCGACGACCCGGCCCTCGTGGCGCAGGACTGGGCCAACATCCGCAACACCATGTGGAACTATGTGGGCATCAGCAGATCGAGCGCGCGGCTGAACCGAGCCTTCGCGGACATGCGCACCCTTGTGCGCCACATCTACGACTTCTACAAGAAAACGCACATTTCCCGCCGCCTCGTCGACCTTTTCCACGGTTCGCAGACGGCCTATGCCATAACCCAGGCCGCCATGCGCAACACGCAAAGCATCGGCTGCCACCACCGCGTGGACTGATCCCCCAGGAGAACGCTCATGTCACAGGCAAACGATCCCGCCGTCAACGCAGCCGCCCCCGCCGCCCGGAAGGGCCGGGGCCTCGCCATAACCATCATCGCAATTTTTCTCGTCGCCCTCTGCCTCGTCTTCGGAGAGCAGTTCTGGCTCAAGCCCTCAGTCGAAGAAAGCGT
>JAILMX010000263.1 GCA_024692205.1 Desulfovibrio sp.
AAGAAAGACAGCGAATACGCCCAGACCCGACCGTGCGTTGCCGTCATTCGGCAACGGCCGTCGAAACTGTCGCATCCCCTGTCCTGGCGGGAACACTGCGGGGCGGCATATCGCCCCGTGACTCAAGTATAGACGGACGGCGGCGTTTGTCAAGCCCCCTGCGCGGGTATTTTTCAGGAGAATATGCCTACGCGTTTCCTACTGAAAATGGCCGCTTGGCAGTCGCCAGCGATGCCTTCCGGGAAGAAGGCGACGCTTGCCCCAGTCGCCTTGCCAATCCCGCGGCCTTGGGATAGGTTGAAAACATGGAAAACCAACTGCTTTCACCAATAAATGACTTCGTTTTCAAAAAGGTTTTCGGGGATAACATCCCTGTGCTCACGGATTTTTTGCAGGCTGTCCTTGATTTGCCCAAAGAGGATTACAAGGGCATTGTCATCGTTGACCCGAACCTCCGGGCCGAAAAGGAACATGACAAACTTGGCATTCTGGATATCAGGATCACCACGCCTTCCGGCAAGTCCATCGATGTTGAGGTCCAGGTTCGTCCGCAGGACAGCTTCTGCGCAAGGATCTTGTATTACACAGCGAGAATATATACAGATAGATTGAAATCGGGCGACGGCTATGACTGCCTGACCCGCGCCATCAGCATTGTCATCGCGGATTTCAAGCTCATACATAATGACGAGAGCCACAATCGCTTTCGGCTTTATGACAAGAACACGGGCGCGGAATATCCGGATTCAATAGAAATCAATACGTTGGAAATACCAAAGCTGCGGAAGGGCGACACTTCGCCCCTGAACAGGTGGCTGGAGTTCTTCGCCGCCCGCACGGAGGATGAGTTCATGAGTCTTGCACTGACAAATCCCGCAATGGACAAGGCATGGGGCGTAATCAAGCAGCTCAGCGCCGACGAGGAGGCCCGCCTCCAGGCGGAGGCCCGTGAAAAGCTGCGCCTTGACATGGACGGCATGTACAAGACAGGGCATCGCGTCGGTCGGGAAGAAGGAATTGCGGAGGGCCGCGCTGAAGGCCGAAATGACGCTTACATGACTGTAGTTTTCAACATGCTGCAAAATGGCCTGACCGACGAGGAGATCCTCAAAATTCTTGATCTGCCGGTCGATCAGGCGCAGGCGCTGATCGCCAAAGCCAATGAGAAGCGTAAGCGGAATTCATGACTCCGGCACAGACAGCTCTTGCTCCTGAACAGGTATGGCGCACAGATTTACACAATTGCGAACGGGAAAATGGACGGGCAATGCGTTGCCGACTTGTGAGGATGCGAACCGTGAAGCCGCATCCGAGACGGCAGGCGCCGGGCTCGCAAGGCTCCGCTTGACAGCGGGGGCGATAGACTCTACGATGACGCGCTCACATTACCAGCATGGAGGTTTCCCGATATGGCTCTGCTTCAAAATGCCACCAAAACCGCCGACGGCGTGCAGGTGAACGGTTTTCTGCTTTCCCCCATCATCGACAAGTGCGAGGGCTGCGACCGCGTGCTCGAATTCGAAGGCGAGAATTTCTGCGCTTCCTACCCCAACCCCGCCAGCAAATGGAACGACGGCCGCTGCAATTTCGCGACCCACGTCAAGGTCGAAGTCGCCGCCGCATCCAAGGTCAACCCCCTGAAGGCGTCCAAACGCGCCGCCAAGGGCCGCTAGGCCTGTCCGCCGGGCGCGCGGCGCACGGTTTTCCAGGCCCTCCGCAGTACGCGGGGGGCCTTTCGCATTCCCCCGCCGGGGGCGGGCATTTGCAGGGCGCGGCGCTTCTGCTATCCTCGCCCCATGCAGAAACCCGAACCCTCGAGCATACCGGCGTCGCCCGGCGCGTACCTGTACCGCGACGCGCAGGGCCGCGTCATCTACGTGGGCAAGGCGCGCGTGCTGAGACGGCGCGTGCTCTCCTACTTCCGCCGGGAGGGCCTCAGCCCGAAGACGCGGGCCATGATCGGCCGCGCCCGGAGCGTGGAATTCATCACGACCACCACCGAGAAGGAGGCCCTTCTTCTCGAAAGCAGCCTCATCAAGAAGCACAGGCCGCACTACAACGTCGCCCTGCGCGACGACAAGCAGTACTTTCTTTTCCGCATGGACCTGAAGGCGGCCTTTCCCCGGCTTGAGATCGTGCGCCGCCCCCGCCGCGACGGGGCGCGCTACTTCGGCCCTTTCACCTCGGCGATCGCCGCGCGCGACACATGGAAGCTTCTGCACCGCACCTTTTCGCTGCGCCGCTGTTCCGACAGGGCGATGAAGAACAGGGTGCGCCCCTGCCTCTACCATCACATGGGCCAGTGCCCGGCCCCCTGCATGGGGCTCGTCGAAAGCGGCCGCTACCACGAGACCGTGCGGCAGGTCTGCGCCCTGCTCGACGGGGACGCACAGGGCCTGCTCGCCACCCTGAAGGCCGAGATGGAGGCGGCATCCGAAACGCTCGAGTTCGAGCGCGCGGCCGTCCTGCGCGACCGCATACGCGCCGTGGAGCGCACGGTGGAGCGGCAGGCCGTCGTCATGCCCGGCAAGGCGGACACAGACGCCGTGGGGCTTTTCGAGGGCGGGCACGGGCTTGCCCTCGGCATCGTCCGCGTCAGGGGGGGCGCGGTGAACGACGGCAGCGCCTTCTGGTGGCCCGGCCTCACCTGGGACGACGCCTCCGAGGCCGTGCTCGCCTTTCTGGAGCAGTATTACGCCGAACTGCCGCCACCGGCGCGGATACTTTTGCCGTGGGCCGTGCCCGCATCAACAGAGACGCCCAAAGAGGAGGGGAGGGCGCACCGCCCGGTCCCCCAAGCCGGTGGGGATGGCGCGGGCAGAGGAGAGGATGCGGATGGCGACGACGGGAATTTCTGGGCCGTGCTGCGCGAGACGCTCTCAGAGAGGCGCGCGGGGCCGGTGCACCTCGTGGGGCCGCAGAACGATGCGGACGGGCGCCTGCTCGACCTCGCCCGTTCAAACGCCAGGGAGGAAGCCCGCCGCCGCGAAAACCACGACGTCGGGTCCATCCTCGATCGCATAGCCCGCGCCCTGCATCTCGATGGGCCGCCCCTGCGCATAGAATGCGTGGACGTCTCGCATACGGGCGGCCGCCAGACGCGCGTCGGCATGGTGGTGTACGAGAACGGCCTGCCCGCCCG
>JAILMX010000131.1 GCA_024692205.1 Desulfovibrio sp.
GCAATAAAAGGGGAAAAGTCAATGAGGACAAAAATCGTCACGACCATAGGCCCGGCTTCCAACACAAAAGAGAAGCTCATGGCTCTCGCCTTTGCCGGCGTCAGCGTCTTCCGGCTCAACTTCTCCCACGGTTCCGCGGAGGATTTCATCCAAATCATCGGCTACATACGCGAGGTCGAGAAAGAGCTTGAAAAATCTATAACCATCATGCAGGATCTTTCCGGCCCCAAGATCCGCCTGGGTGTCATCCCTGACAAGGGCATACAGGTGACCAAGGGTATGCAGCTCTTGCTTGGGCCTGAGGCGAACCGTACTGACGAGTTGCCCTATCTGCCTTTTGACCATGAGGAGATTCTGAGCAGCCTTGAACCAGGCGACTTGATGGTTCTCGCCGACGGCGGTCTGCAGTTTCGGGTGAAGAAATGCCACTCCTCCGCCCTCGTCCAGATTGAGGCCGAGAACTCCGGCCTCATCACCTCGCGCAAGGGCCTCGCCCTGCCCGGCAAGGCCACCAAAGTCAGGGCCCTTACTGAAAAGGACAAGCACGATCTTGCGGCGGGCCTGAAATTAGGCGTCGACGCCGTTGCCATATCCTATGTACAGACGGCCGACGACGTGCGCGAAGCCAAGGCCCTCATCGCGGCCTCCGGCCGCAAGGTGCCCGTTGTCGTCAAGCTGGAGCGCCAGTCAGCGGTGGACAATCTCGATGAAATATTGCAGGAAACCGACGCCGTGATGGTCGCCCGCGGAGACCTCGGCGTGGAATGTCCCCTGCCCCAGTTACCGTCCCTGCAAAAACGCATCATCACCGCCTGCAACAGGGTCTCAAAGCCGGTCATCGTCGCGACCCAAATGCTCCTCTCCATGGTCAACAGTCCGGCGCCAACGCGTGCCGAGACAACCGACGTCGCCAACGCCGTTCTTGACGGCGCCGATTGCGTCATGCTCTCTGAAGAAACCGCCATGGGCAAATTCCCGATTGAGACAGTTCGCTACATGGTGAAGATCACGACCGAGGCGGAGAAACTCCTTTCAGAGCGCCACGAGCTTAAGGAACCTGAGCGGGACAAGGGAATACCCGAGTTTCTCGCCTATTCCGCCTGCCTTCTGGCGGACAAGGCCAAAGCCAAGGCCATTGTCTCGCACAGCCTTTCCGGCCGTTCTGCGCAACAGGTTTCCGAGCGCAGGCCCTCACAACCCATCTACGCGCTCACCCCAGACCCGACCTCCATCAAGTTGCTCAACTTCGTCTGGGGTGTCACCCCGGTACTCGTCACCGATCCTGATGAGGAGTCTAACCATCTTGCCCGCGCCGAAAACTTCATCATGCAGTGCCCCGACTTCGCCGAAGATGACAGCATCGTCATCACTGCCGGCCAGGTGACGGACATACAGGCGCCCCGAGGCACGAATCTGGTCAAGATATTCAGGAAATAAACCATGGCTCAGGCGACGTCGCAAAACATCGGAGAGGCATATTATCAACTCAGCCCTGAGATACTGGAGAGTTTCCCTAAATTTCGACCTCCTGTCGACCTGTACGTTTTCGACGACAACATCGCCGTGATGTCCATCTTCAGCAAAAAAGGGAGCCGTTTGACGAACGAACAGGTCCAAAAGGCGGCTGAACTCTGCTCCAAGGGCGATCTCTTCGTCTGTCGCTCGGATCAGCACATCTATATACACCACATGGTAAAACAGCTCGACCTGATCCTTCAGGACGAGAACCTCACGGAAGCTGAATGCTCCGAGATCTGTCTGCGAGCACTCGTTATGCGCTACACCGAGTATCACGAGCAGCCCGTGCCCGAACTTCTAGACAAGCTCTACCGCGATGTGATGGTCTTCACCGAATACCTTTGGCAGGATCAATACCGCATCAACACCTTCTTTCGCAGGCTCTTCCGCAAACAGACCCCCGCTAAGCACGCCATCAACACCATGGTCACTGGTCTCTGGCTGCGCCGGCAGATACCGCCGGAACAGACACGTAAGGATTTCGACCGCACAGCGGCCGCGCTTATCCTGCATGACATCGGCATGTGCAAGGTACCCCCCTTCATCCTCTCAAAAAAGACGGCGCTGAAGCCAGATGAGAAGGAAAAGATTCTGCAGCATCCCATCACGTCCGTCAAACTGATGCGCAAAAGCGACCTCGTCTTTAACGAACTCATAAAGGCCAGTTTCGAACACCATGAAAGGCTCGACGGTTCCGGTTACCCCCAGAAGCTCTCCGGCTCGCAAATAAGCCCCATGGGGAAGCTTACCGCGGTTGCGGATTCCTTCTCAGCCATGATCTGTGACCGTCCCTATGCCAAGGGCAAACCTCCGATTGAGGCCGCAAAGGAGCTTGCTGAAGACCCCCGCTATGACACGACACTCGCCAGCCTTCTCAAAATGGGCCTCGTTTCTGAAAAAATCGACAATCCGATCGACGCCGACAAACTGCTGGAAGACGACAAATAGGAGACCTCCGATGAACAAGCAGGCAATCAGCACGAAAGAAGCGCCCGCCGCCGTCGGGCCGTACAGTCAGGCCATCATAAGCGGCGACTTCATCTTCCTTTCAGGTCAGGTGCCGCTTGATCCCGCAAGCGGCAAGATCGTCTCTGACGACATAGAGGAGCAAACGGCGCAAATCTGCAAGAACTTGACGGCCGTACTGGCATCTCATGGTTTAGACCTTTCAGCTGTCGTCAAGACAACGGTATTCATCACCGACATCAGCCAGTTCGCAAAAGTCAACGCCGTCTATAAGCAGTACTTCACTGAGCCCTGCCCGGCACGCAGCTGTGTCGAAGTCGCCGCCCTGCCTTTAGGCGCGGGCATAGAGATTGAGGCCGTTGCCGCTGCCGGCTAGGGTCACCCCCCCGGTCAAAAGCGATGAAAGGCAAGGAGATAGCGACATGCCCGGCCGCCGACGCGGCGAAAAGGCGTCTTCTACGGCACAGTCTTGAAGCTTGGTCGGGAAAGGGCTTTTCCCTGCTTGAGATCAACGGTGCGCGTTGCGATTTTCTGCCGGTATTCGCCGAGTCGGCCTTTGACGTAACCGTAACAGCTGCATCCCCCGAGGTGCGTGATGCCCTCGCCAGCCAACGGGAATACGCCGTCACTATTTCGGCAGACCATGACGACGATCTCTCCTTTGAGGACGAATCTTTCGACGTGGCGGTTCTGCATCTCGCCACCCGTGATCCCGCTAGGCCACGGAAAAGCATGGATGAAGCCTCGCGCGTGGCGAAGCGCGGGGTAGTCGTTTGTTTCTGGAACAGCCTCTCCCTTCCATTTCTCCTGATGTCCCCCGAACGGAAAAAACACTTCTCTCCCCTCCATAACGCACTGGGGGTCTGGCGACACTTCAAGGCGAACGCTTCCGGGGCCGTCTCAGGAGCGGGCACACTGTTTTTCTCACTGAATCCGCCCACCGCCCCTCTTCTCGCCCGATGCTTTGGGTGGTACGCATCCTTGCCCTTCGGTGCATGGAGCGTCGTTACGATGGCGAAAGACCGCGCCCGTCCAGGCACAGGCCTGCCGCTGCGTTTTTCCCCGCCCCCATTGCACCCTTTGGAACCGGCGATGGAATTCAGCAAAAGGCAAAGGGCATTCTCCCCCCCTGATACGACAACGTTTCGGAACCAGTCCTCATGAAAAAAAGGCTCATTGCAATCGCTCTCGCCCTGATTCTCGTGGCCGCGGGTGCCTGCGGCGCTTTTTTCGCCGTACGCTATTACAAATACCGGCAGAGCAGCGCATTCGCCTACGAGCAGCTGACTGCCGCCTTCGGCCCGCCGGCAGATCTTGTCGCCATAGCCCGCATGGTGGATTTTCAGACGATTTCCGAAGAACTCGCGGCAGAGACGGCGAAGGCATTCCCCTTCTTTCTCAAAGGGCCTGAGCAAGAGCGAGAAATCTCGAAGATCGTGCAGAACCATGCTCTGCGCGTGCTCAAGATCAAATCCGATGCCAAGGCGGATGAGCCCAAGGGTTCGCCCGGCGAACCACTCACCCCTGAAAAAGAATTGGAACTCCGTCTGAAGGCCCCGCTTTTCGTCCTGCCAAATGATTTCCTCGAGCAGATACACAAGACCGTCACCATGTGGCCGGAAGGCGAATCGACCGCCATACTGAAGGCCGAAGTCGTCCATCCCCTGCTCTCGAAAAAGTTCACTTTGGTTTTCACCATGATACGCCGTGGCGATGCGTGGATCGTGCGTGACATCAATGCCAAGGAACTCGTCTCCACCTTTAGGACTGCCATGATTGACAGGCTGGAAAGGCGGCGGACTTGGCAGTACCAGAAAAACGCCGACACGATGAAAAGGATGAACGAAACCCTCACCATGCAGTCATGTACAGCCGAAGCGGGACTTCTCGCCGATGGAAAAAGCATGATGCTCGTCGTGGACGTGCTTGCCAGGAACGGCGGAGGGAGGACTGTGCTCAACACGAACGTCGATGCCACGATCACGGACAAGGACGGCAACGAGCTTTTGAAGCGGCATTTAAACGCCGTGAAGACGACGGGACCAGGCGAAGATTTCCTGCACAGATGGGCGATAGAGCTCGATGCGAACACTTCGCCGGGAAAGCAGTTACTCGCGGCAAAACAGCTATTCTGCAAAGCAGTCTGGCACAATATGACCCTACAGCCCGACCCTGCCGCCGGCAAGGAGGGGAACAGAAGGCTTTTTCTGAACGTGGAACCGTTGCCCGACACGCTCAGCCCCTGCCGACTGGTGGGGCATGACCACCCGGAAGGTATCTGCCAGTCGGCGATCTTTCACGAGAGTTCCTCCAAAGGCAAAGACAATGCCGCCCATTCCGCAACGGAGGCCAAAGCAAAATAGCCCTTTTCTCCAAGCACCTTTTGTGCCATAGTCGCTAACAAACGCAACCGAGCCTGATCATCATCTCTAAGAAGGAGCGGCGTATATGGAAGGTCTTTCTCGTTCTATACATCTTTCTCTGCACATTCATAAAACTCCCGCGGCCATGGCCGAGCGTGCCGCCCATATACTGGCCGCGGCCTGTGAAGAGGCCGTCGCCGAACGCGGAGTCTTCCGCATAGCGCTTTCCGGCGGGCAGACCCCCATCCCGCTTTTCCGTCTGCTCGCGGCCCCTGACTGGGCAAACCGCCTCCCCTGGGACAAGATGGCCTTCTTCTGGGTTGATGAACGCTGCGTCGGCCCCGACGATCCGAACAGCAACTACGGTTTGGCCCGCCGCGAACTTCTCAGCCATGTGCCCGCCACGCATTTCTACCGCATGCGCGGCGAGATGGACCCTGTCAAAGCGGCTGCCATGTACGAACAGCAGATGCGCGCCGAATTCAACATTGACCAGAACACCGTGCCCCGTTTTGATTTCATCCTGCTCGGCATGGGCGAGGACGGCCACACCGGATCCATCTTCTCGAAGTCCGCGGCCATAGCCGAAAAGAAACGTCTAGCAATCGACCTGTTCGTGCCCGAACGCAAGGCCGATCGCATAACTCTCACCCTCCCCGTCATCAACAACGCACGCTGCTGCATGTTCATCGTGGCCGGCAAAGAGAAACACTCTGTCCTGACCAAGGCACTCGACCTTTTGGCCGAACCGACCCTTCCTGCCCAGAAGGTGCACCCAAGCATCGGCGACCTCATATGGGTCGTCGACGAAGCGGCCGCCACCGGCAAATAATCCTCAATCATTCACAAAAAAGCAAAAGGGAAGGCCGCCTTACAATCAGCCTTCCCTTTTTTTCCAAGCCTTCCGAAAAACAAAGGTCTACTGCTGAATCACAGAGGCCTTCTTGATGATGATGGGAGACACGGGCACGTCATCATAATGCCCCTTCGTAGTCGTAGCCACCTTCTCTATCGTATCCACGACCTTTTTTCCGCTGATGACCTTGCCGAAGACGGCGTAGCCCCATCCCTGCGGGGTCTGCCCCTTATGATCAAGGAAAGCGTTGTCACGCGTGTTTATGAAGAACTGGGCGGTCGCCGAATGAGGCTCGCTCGTACGCGCCATGGCTATGGTGTACTTCTGGTTGCGCAGGCCGTTGTTCGCCTCGTTTCTGATGGGAGCATGGGTCTTTTTCTCCTTCAGGTCAGCCGTCAGCCCCCCGCCCTGAATCATAAAGTCCTTAATGACCCTGTGAAAGACGGTGCCATTGTAATGGCCCGATTTGACATACTGCAAAAAGTTGTCAGTGCTGATCGGCGCCTTGTGGGGATCGAGCTGAATCAATATATCTCCCATGTTCGTCTCCAGTTTCACCACGGGTGCCGGGGCGGCCGCACGTGCCTGTCCGCAAAGAGAAGGCATTCCGGCTAAAGTAAGTGTCAGGCACAGGGCCCCAAAAATGCGTCTCATAGGTTGTCCTCTCATGCTAAAGGTCAGTCGCAAAAACACGGCCCCCACACCAGCCGCGCCGTCTACATATCATGCACGCACATCCCCCGCAAGAACAAGAACAGGATGCCCTATGCAAATTCAAGAGCATTGCCCCTTGCTAATCCGGCCTCATGTCCTATATAATCTATATGATTCACGGCCGGTCCGCGAGGCCGCCCCACCCCACGTCAAACTTTTGGAGGAATTATGGATCGCGCAATGATGCAAAGCCGAGCGGCAAGCGTCGTCTCCGTCTATATGCGTAAAGTCTATCTGTGGATGACGGCAGGCCTTGCCCTGACCGCCCTCGTTGCGGCATCTCTCGCCGCCCATCCCGACACCATGCTGGCCATTCTGGGCAATCCTATTGCGCTGATTCTTCTGGTGGTCGCCCAGCTGGGCCTCGTCATAGCCCTCTCCGCCGCAGTGCACAAAATGTCCGCGACGACGGCAACCACGCTTTTCATGGTCTATTCTGGACTAACCGGCGTGACACTTTCCTCTATTTTCGTCGCCTATCCAATAGGTTCCATAGCGAACGCTTTCTTCGCGACGGCAGGCACCTTCCTCGCCATGTCCGTCTACGGCACGGTGACCAAGCGCGACCTGACCGGCATGGGAAGTTTTCTCACAATGGGCCTTTTCGGCATCATCATCGCGATGGTCGTGAACCTCTTCCTGCAAAGCACCATGATGGATTTCATCATAAGCTGCGTCGGCGTCATCGTCTTCACGGGCCTGACGGCTTATGACACGCAGAAGTTGCGCGAGTTCGGCATGGCCGCTCCACTTGAGGACGGCACCGCCGTCCAGCGCGGGGCCATTCTGGGCGCGCTCACCCTGTACCTCGACTTCATCAACCTCTTCCTGATGCTGCTCCGTCTCTTCGGCGGCAACAGGGATTAGGCTTTCACAAGCAGCAGTCTCAATGCAAACCGACAGGGGATGAAAAGATTTTCTTTTCATCCCCTTGCTGTTCTTTACGTAACCAAGCAGAGATGCGCACACGAAAGGGATCCTCGTTTCGCCCACGGCCTGAAAGGCTGAATCTTCTGCCGCGCGCGGGACAGGAAATGGCCGTCCGCCTGCTCGGACGGGCGGGGGACAGTCTGGTAGCCCGCCCCCTTGATATGCGTGTGGGCGCCGACATCTCCCTGCCCCTTCCCGAGACAGAGCAGCCTCTGCAAAAAGGAACCATCCTTCTAGCCCGTGTCGGGAAGGCCGTAAGGCGCGACCTTTGGCGGGGAGAAATCATCCGCATCTTCGGACGCATGGACGACGCTGCCGTACAGGAGGATCTCGTCCGAATCAATCACGAAGTGCCGGACGCCTTTCCCGAAGAAGTCCTCGCGCAGGCCGCCGATCTGCCACCGCAACCGGAAAAATCAGACCTCGAGGGCAGGAGAGACCTGCGTGCCCTCCCCTTTGTGACGATAGACGCCGACGACGCCAGGGATTTCGATGACGCAATACTTGTTAGGCCGCGCCCAGCGGAGATGGGCGGAGGATGGTTTCTTTCCGTGGCCATAGCCGACGTCAGCCACTATGTGACGCCAGCAAAACACAGACACGACAAATGTCTTGACAATGAGGCCTTCTTCCGCGGCAATTCCTGGTATTTCCCGCTTTCCGTCACGCCTATGCTGCCCGAGGAGATATCGAACGGACTTTGCAGTCTGAAGCCCCATGAGGACAGACTCGTCATGCTCTGCGAGATTCCCTTTTCCACAGACGGCTCCCCCGAAAAACCCGACTTCGCGCAGGGCATCATCCGTTCCGCGGCAAGACTCACGTACACACGCGTCCAGAAATGCCTTATTGACGGTGACGAGCAGGAGACCGCAAGCCTTCTGAGGGAGGAAAACGGTCCCGCCGTCTTTGCCATGCTGAAAAACGCCTTTCGTCTTTTCTCCCGACTCAAACGAAAAAGGGATGCGCGTGGCAGTCTTGATTTCGACCTTCCCGAAACGGAATACGTCTTCGACGCGAAAAGAAACATCAAAACCATCAGCGTTCGGGAGCGCAACGACGCCCACCGCCTCATTGAGGAGTTTATGATAGCCGCCAACGAGGCGGTCGCCCAGCATCTGGCCGAAACAGGCGTTCCCTTCCTTTATCGCGTGCATCCCGCCCCCGACGAAGAACGTCTGCGGCAGATCCTGAACGTGCTTTCCTCAACGCTCCCATCTGTGCTGCCCGAGGGAAGACCTCTGTCCGCTCCTTCCGCCGTAGACCTGCAAGGCATATTACAACGCTCACGCGGCACTCCTCAGGAATTTCTCGTGAACCGCCTCTGTCTGCGCGCGATGGCTCAGGCTCGCTACCAGCCTGTTAACGAAGGCCATTTCGGTCTCGCCTCCGAGGCATACTGCCATTTCACATCACCCATACGGCGCTACGCCGATCTGCTCGTGCACCGGGCCCTGAAACATTCCCTCGGCTGCGGGCACGGCCCCATCCCAGCAGGACAGCGCATTCTGCGCATAGCGGATCAGTTGAACGCTCGCGAGAGGGCGGCGATGGAATGCGAAAGAGAAATGGACCGGCGGCTGGCCTGTCTTTTTCTGAAGGATCGTGTCGGAGAGTCCTTCGACGCCGTCATCTCTGCAGTGAACGATTTCGGCCTCTTCGTCGAACTGAAGGACATGCCCGTGGAAGGAATGATACGTCTGCCTGATCTCGGCCGCGACCGTTTCGATGTCGATTCCTCTAGGCACTGTCTGCGGGGCAGACATACCGGCATGAGAATGACGCTCGGCGAGGCCTTGCGCGTACGCCTGAAGGAGGTCAACATGACGCGCCTCTCCCTGCGCTTCGTCGCCGCATGCGCACATTCCGCAGGGGGAACGTTCAAAGCCGTGGCCCGGCGCCGCATCGGCATGAAGTCCAGAAAAGCATGGGACCGTTGACCATGGCTTTGCTCTCTGCACAACAGAAAATGGGGGCCGCAGCCCTTATACTCGCCATCAGTACCGTACTCTCACGGCTCATGGGCCTCATACGCGACAAGGTCATATCCTGGCAATTCGGCGCTGGCGGGGAGGCCGACATGTATTTCGCCGCCTTTGTCGTACCCGACATGATCAACCACCTGCTTGTCGGTGGTTTCATGTCCATCACCATTATCCCCCTGCTCGCGCGTCGCTTTCAGGAGGACACAGAGGACGCATGGAGTTTCTTCTCCTGCGTCTTCTGCTGGATGCTCACGGCCTCGCTTCTTCTCACAGGAACTGGCATGCTCTTCGCCGAGAAACTCGCCGCCGTTGTCGCACCGGGCTTTTCCGGCCAGCAGCAGCTGCGGCTGGCCTTCTTCATGCGCATCATCCTGCCCGCGCAGGTATTCTTCCTCTGCGGTGCCTGCATGACGGCCCTTCTGTATCTCAGACGCCAGTTCCGCGTACCAGCCCTTTCCCCGCTCATCTACAACGGCGGCATAATACTCTTCGGCGTGCTCACCCCCCTTGTGATTGCCCTGTGGCGGGGGGGGGAGAGCTACGAGGCTGCCCTTGCACGCACTGGCATGATGGGCTACTGCGTGGGCGTCACCATCGGGGCCGCCGTCGGGGCCTTCCTTCTGCCAGTTCTCGTCGCACGTGAAGGCGGTCTACACCTGCACGTACGCTTCCGCCATCCCCTCATGGGGAAATTTATCCTCATTGCCCTCCCGCTCATGCTGGGGCAGACGGTCATAATGCTCGATGAACAATTCATGCGGGTCTTCGGCAGCATGGTGGGCGACGGGGCTGTCAGCCTGCTCAACTACGCACGGCGCATAGCGCAGGTGCCTGTCGGCCTTGTCGGACAGGCAGCCGCCGTCGCCTCCTATCCCTTCCTTGTGGAGCTGCTCACCCGTGGTGACAAGGAGGCCTTTGACAAGACTCTACGGACAGCCTTCACAAACGGCCTCAGTCTGCTCATACCATGCTCAGTATGGATGGCGGCCGCCGCATGGCCGATTCTGGGCTTTCTTTTCCAAGGCGGGCGCTTCGGCCCCGAGGAGACGCTCGCCTGCACACCGCTCGTGCAGATAATGCTCACAGCAACGCCCTTCTGGCTAGTTTACATGGTGCTCGTGCGCGCCTATTACGCCGCTAGCGATTCCCTTACCCCGGCCGTGACGGGCACAGCGATGACCCTGCTTTTCCTGCCGATCTACTTTTTCTGGGCCGTGCCGCTCGGGTCCTGGGCCATAGCCGCCCTCTCCGGCATAAGCGTTGTCCTGTATGTGCTGTGGCTCATGAAAATATGGGCGCACCGGCATGGTTCAGACTCTTGGCGAGGACTCTCAAAGCTTGCCTTCCGCTTGATTCTCTGCGCCATTCCGGGCGGAGCAGCAGCATGGCTGGCGGGAAATATGTGCATGCGCGGCCTCTCCCTGCAGCCCTTCGTCACGGCAACGACGGCTCTTTGCATGAGCGGATTCTGCTTTGCGGCACTCTTTCTGCCGCTCTGCCACTTCTTCGCGCCCAACGCATTGGATTTTCTATGGAAGCACTTCGGCCGCAAACGCTCCCCAGCGGAGAAATGAGATAAGGATAGACGAGACGCGGCACCTACCCGAGCGGTATTCACCGTCAGAAGGGGTATCGTCAGGGCCGGTTGCACCTTCATCATCGGATAGTCCCTTCTTCGTTTAAGAACGCCATGCGAGGTTCGTAATACCTATCGGTCCTGCAGCCCCAGTCAACCTCGCGGGCGACGCTCACTGCACGCTTTTCCCGTTACCGTACGCGGCGCGGGTATGACAGGAACGCGGGATTTCGCATCGCGTTTGGCTTTGGCGGGTATGGATATGGGAAGGCGCGTTCCCGATGCGAGGGCAAAGGCGTCTTCGAGAAGCACGAGTCCTTCATGAGTGCAGGCGTAGCGGGCCTTGCCCGCAAGGCCTGGCACGGCGAAAGGTGAAGATATGACGCGGGCCGGCAGATCTGCATCACCGGCATTCGACTGCGACGTGACCCGCGTCGACAGAAGGACTGGCGTGAGGGAAAGCGCCGCCTTGCTCAGGCCGGCCTCTGCCGAAAGCCTTTGCAGCCATGAGGGCGCCCCTTCAGTATCGAAGGTGTAATGGCACCATGTGCGTCCCCCCCGCCCCTCATGCAGGGGGCATGAGCTCGAATGCGTACAGGGAGCGAGAACACTCAGGCCAGCCTGTATCGCAAGCCTGCGCATGCGCATGATGATCTTGCCTCCGAGGCGGGTACCCGGTTCAATGAAGAGCGCTGCGGGGGCGGTCTTTGCCGTTCCTGCCTCCTCCTCGGACAAAGAAGAGGCGCTGGCAGCCAAAACGGGGAGTATCGCTTCTAGAACATCCTCCAAGGCTGCCTCCATCGCGATGGAGACGCGCTCACCCGCAAGGGAGTTTCCTTCTCCGTCATCGCCGTCAGAAGCCCTGAAACCGCTGCCACGCATCTTCTGCGAACGTCCACCGCAATACTCATTCAGCACGTTTGCCGCCGTCACGAGCCAAGGTCTGCATGCGCCGCCTTTCCCGCCGTCATCGCACAGCATGCGCACCTGTCGGGGCAAAGAGGACAGCGAAGAATGAATCGTCTCGACCTGCCACACGGGACTTCCCTTCATCTGCCCTAGCGCTTCAAAAAGAGCACGCCCGAACGCCAGCGGCTGGCTGGCCTTGTCCTGGGCAAGCACTCGGATCGGTGACTTCCGCAGGTCCGGGCGAGCGAGCCAAAGGGCTATCGGCACCGTCAGAGGCCCGGAGCCGATATCGACAAGAAGCGGTCTTTCATCGCCTCCCGCCGTCGGAAGCAGGGGCAGGGCCGACAAAAGCCTGGCGAACCGCACGAGATTCCACGGCAGAAAATAATAGAGGTAGGCGCTGATGAAGCCCGGCCTGCTCCAATAGGGATGGGCGAGGTTCGTACGTTCCGTTGTCAGGATGCGCGAAAGCGCGGCCACGTCGTCCGGCAGAAAGCGCCTGTGCGAGGCCGAGAGCGGCCGGACGGCATGGAGCACCTTAATGAAGCCCTCCAAGTCACGGCAGACTGCCTCGGTGAGCGGCGGGAAAAGCGCCTCACCGGCAGGCCAAGCGGCCCTGCCGGAGCGGAAACGCCCGGCATTGTCCCTTGCGCCGGGGCGCCCCGTACGTTTTGCATGCCCAGTGATGGCAGTCGCGGGGCACCTCGGCCTTTCGCCATCCCGGGCAGGATTTGAAGAGGGAAGGGCCGGGGCCTTATCATCCGTGTTATTATGGAGGGTTTTATGAAAACAGCTTTTTCTTGTCATTGCTGTTCTCCCCAGCGCATCGCATTGAGATACGCTGTTTGAAAACTTGGCGTATCGGCCGGCGCAAGCAAGCGCGCGGTGCGACAGAGAACGGCAAGTTCCGAAGCGGCGTTTCCCTGAATCAGGAGACGTGTCGCCCCAGCAAGCGAAGTATTGCCCATGGATACTATTTTGCCGGTTCCTGCGGCCGGCACGAAACCGAGGGTTTCCAAATCCGCGGGATTGGCATGTTCTCCAAGCGCCCCTGCCAGACAAAAGGTCGCAAGTCCCTTGGGGGGCATGCCAGCTTCGGCGCACAAGGCGTCAAGCGCGACGGCGAATGCAGCACGCACCTTGAGCAGATCCTCAACGTCGCCCGATTCAAGGCGCATCCCACCGGGCAGTTCGAGCGCAGGCCGCCCTCCGACTCTGCCAAATCCGTCCGCAAGACGTCTGGCGAAGGGCATGGCCGACGCAGGGGGCTTCCGGAATCCACCGCATGCGTCCATCAGCCCGAAACGCTTCAAATGGGCCAAAAGCGAGAGATAGCCCGTCGCGCTGATGCCCAGGACTGCTGGAGAATGGCCTTGGCAATCCACGGGCATGATTCCCCCAGGGGTCACATCAAAACGCACGGCGACCCCCGGACCCACAGGCTGCCCAAAGGATGGACCGACGCCCTCCATGGCTGGCCCGAGCGGAACGCTGGCAAAAAAGAGCCTGCCGTCGGCCGTCATAAGCGCGATCTCACCGTTCGTCCCGAGATCCGCCAAAAGCCAAGGGCGCTGCATGGGAAAAGCCAGCATTTCCATAACTCCCGCGCAGACATCTCCGCCGATGAAAGGTCCGGGCAGGGGGGGAATGTAGGCCGGTGGCAGTCCTTTGATTTCCACGGTCTCACAGCCATCGTACGGCATGCGGTACGGTGCAGCGCACAGGCCTTCGATATCCTTGTCGAGCAAAATCGCGGTCATGGCGGTGTTGCCAGCAATGCACATTTTTCGCACGTTAAGACCATTGCCGGCGAGATCGTCGACGAGGCGAGACAAGGCATCACGCACAAGCTGCGACAGACGCTGGCGCCCAGCCCGCGTACGGGCCGCGCCAAGGCGGGAAACGACGTCTGCTCCAGCCCCTGCCTGAGGATTGAGAAACTGCCCATATGCTGCAACGCCCCCCTGTTCCGCATCTTCAGCAAGAATGGCCCTCCAGCAGACGAATGTCGTGCCCAGATCGACAGCGAGAAAGATATCGGGAGTGCCCGAGGAGGGAAAAAACCTGTCACTGCCAATCCACGCGCCAGATTTTTCATCGGGGTCCCCGAGTCTCTCAAAAGAGCCGGAAGCAGGTTCTGCCGTCGGCACGGCCTCATCGGGAAGCAAAAGGCGCAGACAATATCCGTCGTCGTGGGCTTTCGGTACAGTGCGACGGCAGGCGAGGCGCCAGCCCTGCGCAAGGGTGGATCCTGAAAGAAGTTCTTTCTCCGCGGGAAGGACTTGTGGCGCGCCATCCAGATAGCGCACTCGGCAGCGCCCGCAGCGGCCGAGCCCGGCGCAGATCGGCCGCGGGGGGATGCTCCCTGAAAGCCACAGAGCACGCGACAGAGACTCTCCGGATTCTGCCTGGATCAGAATCGGCGGAATACCAAGGTGCAGCATGCGTTCCGTGACAAGGGTCAGTTGCATGTCATTATCCCGCTCATGCACAAAGCATTTGGATATCCGCCCGCGATATGACGACATCTTCGCGAGGGAGCTTGTCGAAGGAAAAGAAAGAGATGAGCTCACGAGGACGCGCGGGCCTCCCCATGGGCCAGACACCGGCAAGGTGCCCCAACAGGGCCACGATACGCTCCGGGGCTGCCCCGGCAAGACGCAATTCCCGCAGAGAAAGACTTTTGTGTCTTTTGGCCAGACGCTCCCCCTCCTCATCCAGCACCAAGGGGATATGGGCATATGTCGGCGACGCGCAGCCTAGCAGGTCCTGCAAGCAGATCTGCCGAGGGGTTGAATAAAGGATGTCCCGGCCGCGAACAACCTGGGTCACCCCCATAAGTGCGTCGTCAACCGCCGCAGCCAGCTGATAAGCGACGACTCCGTCGGAACGGCGCAGAGCGAAATCCCCCCCGCAGTCTTCCAAGCGAAAGCACTGCGGTCCCATGCACAGATCCACGAAGTTTACGGGTGGGTCAGGGCAACGCAGGCGCAGGCTCGCGCGGTGTCCGGCACGCAAAAAGTTTTCTCGCTCTTTATTTGAAAGGTTGCGGCATGTACCTGGATAGGGCGCACCGATATCATCGATATGCGGCGCACCGGCGAGGCTCCGCAGTTCTTTGCGGGTACAGAAGCAGGGATAAACCCTCCCCCCCGCCTCAAGGGCTGCGATGGCGGCTTCATAGATTGCGAGTCTCTCCTTTTGGGCATAAGGCCCGCACGGACCGCCAATATCTGGACCCTCGTCCCAATCAAGACCCAGCCAGCGCAGATCCTCCTCAATCGCCTCCGCGTATTCCGGCCGGGACCGCTGAATGTCGATATCTTCCATGCGCAAGATAAGGCTGCCGTGAACGGAACGGACGGCAAGCCAGCAGAGAAGAAAGGACCACGCATTGCCGAGATGAAGATAGCCCGTAGGGCTTGGTGCGAGGCGCCCCCTGATGGGTCTCGGAAAAGCCGAGATATCTGGCAGGAAAGATGAAAAACGCCGGCTCCTAACGGAGGAGGCCGGCGCTGTGTCTTCATTCAGCATGGATCTTATCGGGACTTCTTGTCATTCTTCTTGCTGTTGTCTCGTTTACCACTCTTGCCGTTGCTCGACCTGTCCTTGCCGGTATGGCTACGGTTGCGGTCCTTGCCGGCACTCTGCTTATCGGAACGGTGGGAATCTTTCGAACCCCGCGCATTTCTGTCATTACGGGAGCGGTCGTTCCGTTCAGCCTTGTCGCGACGATGATCTCGACGGGAATCGACTTGGACCTTTTCTCTGCGGGATTTCGAGCTGTTATCTCTCGCGTCGGAGCCTGAACGCTGGCGGCGGCTGTTGTCCGCGACGGAGACGTGACGGTCTCGATCACGACGTCTGCCATCATTCTTCGCATCACGGCGAGAACCATTCGTCCTATCCCGCGAATAAACGCCAGAATCCCTGTTACGCCGGGCATTGCGACCCTTTCTGTCGCGCGAGGAAACGCCCCGCCCGCGATGCAGAGCGTCTCGCCCGCGACGGGGCTGGAAGTATTCATCGTCATCGCCGAGACGCTCCCTGGCCTGGGACACGAGGTTTTCGTTGCCGGCCATGTTGATACGCCGAGCGCCCGTGAACGTCGAGCAGAAATAGGGGTCTGTCAGTGAATTCACCCTCACGGTCGTGTGGCGGCGGGGGCTGTGAATGAATTTGCCGTCACCCACATAGATGCCGGTGTGATACCCGCGCCGTGGATGGCGGAAGGTGACGATGTCGCCTTCACGCAGATTTTCTATCCCCCCGACCTTCTGTCCGACGCAAGACTGCTCCCTAGCCGTGCGCGGAAGTTTCACGCCCACGCTGCGATACGCCCAGCACACGAAACCCGAACAGTCGAACCCGTTCAGGCTTGTCCCGCCGGGTACATAAGGGGTGCCTATGGCCGAACGCGCGGTACGCATAAGCTGCCGGCGGGAGGCGGGACGGTTGCTGTCCTGATTTTCATGGGCATCCCGGCCGCCGCGGCGGCTACGGCTTTTCCAGCTGTTGCTCTTGACGAAATCATCATCGCCTTCGGCAAGGGAGGAGGCGAAAGCGTTACGGAAACGCTCTGTTCTCGCCTTCAATTCATCACTGTTGGGTTCGATGTAGCCTTCATCGCTCTTGTTCGAATCGACATAAAGGTCGTTCTCAACCCCGACGGAGTTCTCTGGTTTCGGTTTTTTGACACAGGCGCAGACGAGGAAAGATGCTATGCATAATAACGTGAGAACCTTGATGTATCGCATCTGGACTCCAAGAGGAAATAATTACGAAGAGTAAAAAGTACGCGAGTACGCATACCTTTCTCTACACGAACTGGTTTTTTCGAAGGATAACACACAATGGGTTATTGTGCCAACAGATCTGATTAACAGTAAAAAAAATTAGACTCCAAAGCTCAAACACGCTACTCGCGTTCAGATTCCTGTTCTCCGCCCGTCTCCAAATCCTGCTCGATGCGGGCGAAGGCGCTATGGTTATGGATGGATTCCATGCTCTCGACCTCAACGCTGAACCAAGTAATATGCTCGTGTCCGGCAAGTTGCTGCGCCACGTTGCGAACAACGTCCTCAACGAAGACTGGCTCGCTGAAGGCATGCTCGGTCACATACTTCTCATCTTCACGCTTCAGAAGCGTATACACGGGGGATGAGCCGGAGCGTTCGGCAATCTCGATAAAATCCTCAAGCCATATGAAGGCGTTCATGCGTACGCTCATGTACACGAGGGCACGCTGACTGTGGGCTCCTTCCCGGCTGATGGCCTTCGAACAAGGGCATACCGTCATGACGGGCACCCATATCTCCAAAAGGAAGTTCTGCTTGCCGTTCGCATCCAGTTCACCAGTTAGCCGGCAGTCATAGCTCATCTGAGCGGAGCTGCATGTCGCGGGTGCGGCCTTCGTCATGAAATAGGGAAAGGAAAAGCGCGTCCAAGCACGCTGCGCCCCCAAGCGCCGCTTCACATCCACGAGAAGGCGTTTGAGGGATGCGTAGCTGACGTCCTCGTTCCATTCACGCAGAGCCTCAACGAAGCGGCTCATGTGCGTTCCCTTGAACGACGAAGGCAGATCGACGCCGACGTCTATCGTGGCTATGGTCTGCTGTATCCCCTTCTCACGGTCACGGACGAGCATGGGGAGCTTCATGCCACGGCAGCCGACGCGATCAATGTGCATGGGCACGGATGGAGTATGGTTCTGAACATCTTCCATTAGACGAGATCCTGTCCCGTTGTGGTGCCAGAGAACACGCCATGCTTGACCCCACGGCAGGCGATGAGTCTGTCGGCCAACGCCCGCACGCGCGCTGGGTCGCCCTTAAGCACCAAGACCTCCAGACAGTTGTGATGATCAAGATGGACATGCATGGTAGTGACGATAATGTCGTAGTCGTCATGCTGGATGTTGGTCAGTCGCCGCGACAAATCATTGCGGTGGTGATCATAGACCAGAGTGAGCGTTCCCGCCCCCTCCTTTGCGTCGTGGCGCCACTCGTCATTCACGAGCGCTCCGCGAATGAGATCTCGGATGGCTTCGGATCGGTTGGAATAGCCCTTGCGCGCACACAGGCTTTCAAAGGACTCCAGCAGGTCCTCGTCAAGCGACACGCCGAAACGAATCAGCTGGCCCATGAAAAACCTCTTCATCAGATAGTTACAGGAAGACTGCCCGCAGGCAACCGCATTCGCACTGTCCCATCATACCCCATCGAACGGCGCCTGTACAGACGGACGCATTGCCCCGAAACCTGCCTTTTGCTATAGTCGTCCGCGGAGGTTGCGAACACCCTATGAGCCAAGACATTTTCGATCTCATCGTCGTACTGATTCTCGTCTTTTTCGCCGGCCGGGGCTTCCTCACCGGATTCATCGCTGAGGCCGCCAGCATCGTTTCCCTCTTGGGCGGTTTCTGGGCAGCGAACACATTTCAGGCAAAGGTCTCGCCCTATCTCACCTTTCTCCCAGAACCGCTGTGGCGAACCTTGACAGCCTATATCATCATCTTCATCGCGACGATGCTGGGCGTTGCAATTCTCGCGCGCCTGCTCAAGAAAATCATCGAGCTCACCTTCGCCACTTGGGCTGACCGGGTTGCCGGCATGATCCTCGGGCTTGCTAAAGGCCTCCTCATCTGCGCCATGGCGGTTCTCATCCTCCAAGCCATTTTCGGCAACGCCCCCTTCCTGAAGGATTCTCGCATCATACCCTACCTCAACGCCCTCATGGACCACATACGCAACTGGATGCCCGATGATCTCGCATCACGTTTGGGCATGCATTCCTAACTTTCTTGTACACAAAGGCGACGCGTATCATGGCAAAAAGCGCTCTAGAAGAACTGCAGGCGGTCATCGACCGTCTCACCGCCCCTGATGGCTGCCCCTGGGACAGCATCCAAACCCCGGAGTCTCTGGCCGATTATGTCATTGAGGAAAGCCACGAGCTCGTGAACGCCATCCGGCAGGGCAATGCCGCCGACGTCTGCGAAGAACTCGGCGATGTGGCTTTTCTTTTGCTCTTTATCGCCCATCTTTACAAGAAACAGGGCACATTCTCTCTTGATGACGCTCTAAACAACAACCGGGCGAAGATGATACGGCGTCATCCGCATGTCTTCGGCGACACGAAGTTCGACAACCTCGACGAACAGCTCAAGACATGGGAGGCCATAAAGCGGTCCGAGCACGCCGACAACGACGGCACTCCACAAGGCGTTTTTGCAAGTCTGCCGCCGAGCCTGCCCTCCCTTGTCAAAGCCTACCGCATCCACTCAAAGGCTGCCCGAAACGGCTTCACATGGGAGAACGACGAAGATGTCGAACAGCAGGTCGAGGCGGAATGGCTTGAATGGCTCGATGCCTCTGAAAACGGCACCGCCGAGGATCAGAAGCATGAGCTGGGAGATCTCATCTTCACCATCACGGAGCTGGGTCGCCGCAAAGGCATAAAGGCCAATGAGGCCCTTGACCTGACGAACCTGCGCTTTCTGCGACGTTTTGAGCGCATGGAGGCGCTTGCTCGCGAACAGAACAGACAATTCACTGATCTCAGCCAGAAAGAAAAGGACGAGCTGTGGGTGCTGGCCAAGGCCGAAGAGGCCTGATCCTCCTTCTGCCGCTACTGACGCTACTCCTCTTCGCCTTGGCGTCGTGCACGGGAGCGCGGCCTCATCGCCCCGTTCAATTGTCTGGCCTGCCGCGGTTCGACCCCGGCTACACGCAATGGCTTGAACGCCAGTCCCTTCTCGGATCCGTTCACACGCTCACGTCCCAGGTTTCCGGTTCGGGAAGGATTTGGCAAAACAACAGTTCCTCCCGGCGACTTTCCGTTCTGCTCGAAGCAGCGCCGAACTGGCTTATGATCGACCCTGCCGAGGAGAGTCATAACGGCCATGCCTTACTCCGCCTAGCCAACCCTGAAACAATCCGTTCCCTCGCTGAATCGGGTTGCCAGGGCCTTTTTCTTACCAACAGGGATGAAAGGGGCGACATCTGGATTGACGGCAAAACGCTTTCATTCGGGCAGAACGGCATAACCGCCTTAAAAATCGACGAACGCATCGGCACAGAAAAAGATCTGGCAATACTGACCGACCAGCTTGACGCAGCTTCGGTGCAGCTTGGCGGCGAGATTTTGCCTGCCGCCACGGGTCTCGGACCGGATTTCATGCTTCAGGCGCGCGGAGACAGCCGTTTTCAAGGTCTGTACGCAATGGTGGCCGTGCCGCAGGACTTATGGCCCCAGCTTCCCCCATCTAAAGCGGAATGGGACTGCCGCCCCCTTCCGGCTGCTGCCGTGGCTGCACTTGCCGCAAAGGGCCTTCTCCCCGAAAAACTCTCCCGCCAGACATTGCCGTGGGCGAGCGAGGGAGGCTGGGCTGCCACCGGTGAGATACTCGGTACGGACGGCCAGCGCCACCGCAAGGCGTACTACTATTCCCGCTCGCCGATTCGTCCGGTTCTTTTGTGGCAGGATCCCTCGGGACTGGCGAAGCGCGTCTTTTCCGCAGCGGTCATCCGCCATACAGGCCTTCAACGGCAAACGCTCGCCGGCCTGCGTTTCGAACCCCTGTTCGCGCTTGATGCCGCCCCTGAATCATCCCCTGAAAAATCCGGCGCGGAGAATGACCGCATGCGCCTTGAGCCAGGCCTCACCGCCCTGAGCGAAACCTGCCTCGAGGTTCATCGCTACGGCGGATGGACAATGCAGGTCGACATAGTGCCCCCCTCCTTCGTGCCAGTGATCCTTTCGGCCACCGATTTCTGCCGCGACAGCATCACACAGGCGGCATCCGCCTACGCAGCTCTGACGGGCGATGCCGGGCCGCTCGCGCGCATGCTCGAATTCTCCATCACGAAAAACATTCCACACTGCCGTCTGGTCCGTGGGCTTCATGATCAGGAAGGCATAGACCTTCATCCGCTTCTGACGCTGTCAGACGGACAAACGCTCCTGCAGCGCGCGCGGTCGGCTTCCGGGCTCGGCACCGAAGCCTTTGCCCTTTCCGAAACGGCAATCTCCGGCAAAACCGCCCTGATGGCATCCATCGCCATCGGTCTGCCAGGGCTCTGCTTCCTCCGCGCGGAGGACTTCTCCGACACCCGTGCCCCATCCGCCAAAACCCACTCCGACGGATTGTTCCCTGCCCCCGTGGCAGACCTGCTCAAAGCGCGCGCACGCCAGGGATTAGCTCAAGGGCGTATACGCAACGTCGTCCATAGCCCTTCTTCCGGCGCAGTCGGCGTGCTGACCGCCCTGCCCGCTGGAGGCTACTGGTTCCTCGCTGTCAATTTTTCCGAAAAGCGGTGCGAACTCTCTCTTCCCTTGCCGAAGGACATCTCATCGGACGGAATGAAAGATATCGCCACGGGCAAGGAGATCTCCCCCTCTTCAGCAAGAAACGATGCACAGGTGACTTTCGTCCTCGGCCCCCTTGAGTCCAGACATGTCTTTTTTTCACCCACACAAAGGAAAGGATAACGCGATGTCACAGGAAGAGCTGAACCCCACTGCCACCACAAACGAGCCGTCCGCTTCGGCAGCCCCCGCCCCATCCGCTGCCATGACCGACACGGCGGATGCCCCTTTTGAGGTACAGAGCGTGGCAAAGGCATCCGCAGATACGCCTGACGAAAAAGAGCAGACAGAGAAAAGCGCACAGCCCGCTGGCGTCTTCAACAGCATCGGTCACTGGGGAATACTCCTCTTGCTCCTGCTTTTCGGCCTTCAGGAATGGCCGGATTTCTTTCATGCTCTTCGGGGGGACGAGCTTTTCTGCCCCGCCGAGGCCGGGCAGCTTGCCGCATTGCAGCAATGCCTGCGTGACGGAACATGGCTCGCCCCGATTGACTTCTCCCCTTCGCTCTGGCCGGGTTTCCTCTGGTTTGCAGGGGGACTCTCCCTCTTGACCAATGGGGCACCATGGACCTACGCCCTCACCGCAGCCCTCGCCTTTCTGCTGCTTCTTGCTTCTGTGTGGTGCATGAGTCGTGCTGCGGGCTATGATACTCCGACGGCTCTTTCCGCAGGCATGCTTCTGCTCTGCACGCCCCTTCTTACGCCTCTTTCGCATGTATTCGCCCCTTCGGCCATGGCTGCCGGCCTCATGCTCTTCTCGCTTTCCTGCCTGTGCCGTGGCTGGTGCGCCGATAGCGCATGGGGCGCCCTTCCCCTCGGTTTCGTGCTGGCGACGCTTGCCGGCCTCACCGCCGGTCCCCTGTACATTCTGCTCCCCCTCTGCGCCAGCGTTGCGCTCGTTTTCTGGCGTGGCACGTTTCGCAGAGGCTGCGGATTCGACGCAGTTCTCTCCTTCTTCCTCATGCTGCTCATCCTCGGAGGCTGGCTCGGCGCGATGATACTCCTGACAAACGGCAATCGCTATCTCCATGAACTTTTTGCGGATATGCTGCGCTCCCCCTTGCCGCTCGAAAAAGGCTGGTGGCAGCCTCTGATTATCGCCCTTCTCGGCACGTTGCCGTGGGTGGTCTCGTTGCTCTGCGTTTCGTGGGGGAAGGTCTTCTGCAAGGCTTGGGGCAACGTAAAAGCTTCCCGCAAGGATGCCGCTCCCTCTGCCTTCCTCTGGATCAGCCTCGCCTGCGGCATCCTGATCGCCCCCGCCATACCGACCGGATCACTGGCAACCGCGGTCTGCATAGCCGCCATAACAGTCCCCCTCTTGGCGAAGACCCTAATGCGCCTTTCTCCCTTGGGAAGCCGCATGTTCATCGCCGTGACCATGCCGTGTGTTTTCCTCACAGGGCTTCTGCTCGTGGGTGCATACTTTTCCAGCACACGCCCCTTCGTCGTGACTGTACTCCACTGCGAGCCTGCGTCATCCCTGCTCGCCGCGGCCGCATCTTCGTATGCCCTGCCCGTTCTCGGCGGCATCTGCATCCTCTTTGCGCTTCTCCTTCCCCGTTTCTGGCGGTGCGAGAACATGCAGACATTTCTGCTGTGCAGCGCGCTCTTCGCGACTCTTCTCACCGTGTCCGCGACGCTCTTGCTGCCATCGGCGTTGGCTTCTGCTCCCGAAAGCCGCCTTCGCCGCTTAGCTGATATTGCCGTGACCCCCAAGACGATGCCGTTTGCCTCTCCGCAATCCCCCTCGGCCCTAGAAACTCAAGACAGAGCTCTGCAGCCGAACATGGCGCCCAACGCCTTACCGGGCCAAGGCGTAACCCCTGAAAAGTCGTCCGAAGCCTTAGCTCCGGCGACACCTGACACCACGCCGCTTCAGCCGGAACAGATTGCCCCGGCAATTCCTGATGCCGGAGCGCAACCGCCAGTGCAGGCTCCCTCGGAATCCCCCAAGCCCTAACCTTCACGTAAAAAAGACACGAAAAAACTCAAGGAGAACTCTCAAGGGGAACTAAAAAGACCACCAGCCGGCTCTCAAAGACAGGAAAAGCCCTGTCCGAATGCGGACAGGGCTTTTCCACATCTCTCCGTTCATCTTCGACACGCGGCTATGAGAAACCGTGTGCGTCAGAACGATAAAAATCAATTTCAGGCCACAGGCTGGTTCGCGTTGCGCTTGCGCAGAAAAACCAATGCGACAAGCAACGCCGCCACGGCGAGCAGGCCCGCCGCCAGCATGGGACGGAAGCGCAACCAAGACAGGGCGATGATCACGAACGACCACGCGATGCCAACGAGCGTGGCTACTAAGCCTGCGCCTGCGCCCACGATGGTACCAAGCAGAGGTATAACGTCCGCCAAAACGCCTAAAGGCGCCACGACCAGCTTGAAGCCGGCTATGACGAGGATGATGCCGACTATGCGGAGAACCCACGCCAACATGCTGTTATCGTCCTTCGCATCCTGATACATGGCATCCCGCCCGACAGTGCCCATGGAAAGCCGAGAGAAACGACTGCCGTTCGATGCCGTGAACTGCTCAAAGGTGTCGCCGTTGACCTTGGCAAGGATGGAGACGTCGGCAGAGGGAATTTCTGTATAGGTGATACGCACGTCGCCTATCTGCGGAGACGAGGGATTACGGCCGATATAGAGCGTGTTTCCGCTGGCATGAATCATGGGCGCGCGGTCATTCGACGTCATGGCGTTCACCATGTTGTTGCCGAGTTGGGATGCCGCGGCCATGGGGTCCACGGCGTTCAACAAAGCGCTTGCTGAATTGCCCGTCGGGCCCAATATGTTGCCGCTCACGGGCATGTTGGGAAAGAGCGCCTTCTGCAGCTCGGCACGTTGCGCCTCAGTGAGCCTGATCTCGACGGAACGTGCGCCGCCCATGGCATGGCTCAGGAAGGGAGGCAGACGATACGCACCGAATGCGACATTTTGGGCATAGAACCGCTCATCCTTCACCGACTGGGGGACATTGCTGACGTTCTCATGCCCGCCGCTACGCTTGAAATTCGAAGAATTGACGTATGAGCCGGTCCACTTCTTATCATAGGTGTAGGTTGTCACGACATCCTCACCACCGCCGAGCTTCTTCTGCTTTTCGGTATGGGAGGATTCTACCCACTGATAGAACTCCACTTCGCGCAGCAGGGCGATGGCGTTCGTTTTGACGCCGAAGGTACCGTCGCTGACGATGTCCTTCGTCGACGCGTGACCGTGGGCATACACCAGTTTTCCGTTGAAAGCGGGATCCACCTTGTCAACGCTAGGCATATCCTCGGTTTTCATCTGGGCCTCGGCGATGGCATCGCCCTCCCGCACCGTGCGTCCTTCGTTCCAGTACAAAAGGTACGTAGCGGCGGCAATCAGCACCAAACCGATGAGAATGCCCTTGAAAGAATCGCCTAGCCGGCTACCCCAAGTCACATGTGTCGTTTCCGTATACTGATCGGACATGAATTCCTCCGTTCTGTGCAGACATCACCTGCGGTTGTTCAATGATCCCCACGAAAAGCCAACACGTAGGCGAAACGCCCTTTGAGCAAAAATACGCGAAATAGGAAAAATTGCCAGTCTTTGTTTCTCGATCGGCGGGACTTGCCAAAAGTTATATGCGTGTTACTTTCTTCACCAGTTGGTAAAAAAACTGTCGGGCAGTGAAAGGCCCACAGCATCGTCACTTTTATACCTATCTTATAAGGATATTGCGATGTCTCTGTGCACGGTTGAAGAAGCGGTTGCCGATATCCGCAAAGGAAAAATGCTCATTCTTGTGGATGACGAAGACCGAGAGAACGAAGGCGATCTGATGATGGCAGCGCAGTTCGCCACCCCCGAAGCGATCAATTTCATGGCGCGCTTCGGCAGAGGCCTGATCTGCCTGCCCATGGCACCAGAACTGACCGAAAAGCTTCAGCTCCCGCTCATGACCAAGCGCAATGGATCCCGCTTCGGCACGAACTTCACCATCTCTGTCGAGGCGCGCGAAGGGATCACGACCGGCATTTCTGCGGCGGACCGGGCGCGGACCATCCTCGCCGCCGTCGCCGACAACGCCCGTCCCGAAGACCTCGTCTCCCCCGGGCATGTCTTTCCCCTGCGGGCGCGATCTGGCGGCGTCTTGTCGCGAACGGGTCAGACCGAGGGTAGCGTCGATCTGGCGAAGCTCGCAGGCCTCAAGCCTGCCGCTGTGATATGCGAGATTATGAATGAAGACGGCACGATGGCGCGCATGCCTCAACTTGAGGAATTCGCCGCAGAACACGATTTGAAAATCTGTGCCGTGCACGACATCATCCGCTATCGACTTCAGCGAGGTCAGGTTTCCGTCAAATGCGATGCTCACGCCCACCTGCCCAGCATGTTCGGCGACTTCACCGTCTACGCCTATGAAAGCGACCTTGAGCCCGGTACCCATCTCGCCATCGTCAAGGGCGACATCAGCGGACCGGAGCCGGTGCTCGTAAGAGTACACAGCCAGTGTCTGACGGGCGATGCTTTGGGTTCGTTGCGCTGCGACTGCCGAGGCCAGCTCGGTGCGGCTCTGCGCCAGATCGAGCAGGAAGGACGCGGAGCACTCATCTACATGCGACAAGAAGGACGCGGCATCGGGCTAGCGAACAAGATCCGTGCCTATGCCCTGCAGGACAAAGGCTATGACACTGTCGAAGCGAACAAGATGCTCGGCCTGCCGGCGGACCTGCGCGATTACGGAACAGGTGCGCAGATTCTCGTCGATCTTGGCATACGCAAAATCCGACTTTTGACGAACAACCCCAAGAAAATCGTCGGCCTTTCGGGCTACGGCATCGAAATTGTCGAGCGTGTGCCTATTGAAATAGAGGCCTGTCCCGAAAACGAGGCTTACCTGCGCACCAAGAAGGAAAAAATGGCTCATATCTTAACGGGCATCAAGTGCCACTAAGGCCGCGGCATCCCGTTGAAAACACTAGTGTCGCACTTCCCGAAAAGATACGCTACGATTCGCGCTTCTCACGAATTTTTTTGCCGAATTTGGGAAAACGATTGACATGCGAAGGGCTTTCCTATAAAAGTATTCGTTATTGGGCTGTCGTTCAATTGGCAGGACTGCGGATTCTGGCTCCGCCAATCAAGGTTCGAGTCCTTGCAGCCCAGCCATAACAAATGAGTTATGTCCCCATCGTCTAGTCGGCCCAGGACAACGGCCTTTCACGCCGTCAACAGCGGTTCAAATCCGCTTGGGGACGCCAA
>JAILMX010000046.1 GCA_024692205.1 Desulfovibrio sp.
GCGGGAGTAGGGCGACGCGCTGGACTTCACGGGCAGATTCCAGCACCCATTCCTGTGCATTAAAGTGGAATGGTTCGCTGCTTGTGTTGGCAATCAGTATATCTGCTTCAAGGAGGCCCCGTCCTACCGCTTTTACGGCAATCCTAGGTGCGGGCATGGAGTAGGCATTGCTGATGTCGGGCGTGCCGCCCATAGGTGACAGTCTTGTCAAGAGAGCTATCACGCTGTCGCTGTTTCCGCTGGTGTCCACATGGGAAAGGGCGGGCAACAGGACGTTCAGGAATTCGCCCATGGAAAAATTGGTGCTTTTTTTCTTCGTTTTCCACCCAGAGCGCATAGCTTTGAGCTGATTTGCGCCGCCCGGACGAACCTTGTCGAGAAAGTCGTTTTCCTTCTCTCCAAGCCCGTCGATCCAAGAGCTGTCGGATTCATCGGCTGTGCGTATTGCCCAGACAATCTTTTGCAGGTCGGCATCTGTCCTGTGTGTTCCCGCATAGTGCAGAGAATCCGTGAACAGTTCACGTTTGTCCGACGACAGGTAATCGGCAACGGGACGCATGGCGAAGGGTTCTCCACGGGCTGGCACGGGACGGTCTGGGTCCATGCAGAACCCCTTGAGATGAAATTCCATGGCTTCGCCGGGAGCTATGACGAATTCTCCATTGACGGCGCGTACGGTGCTTCCCTCGGAGCGTCCTTTGCCCTTCCTTCGAGTTTTCGCCGAAGTCGTATCCCTGCTGTTGGGTGAAACGACCTTGTCAAGGTTCTGTCCCTGCGATGCCGTGGGGGTGGATGAATCTTGCAGTCCGGACAAAGAGCCTGTCGCCTCAAGGCGGCTGATGATCTCACGAGCGGCGGCCGAGCCATGTGCTTTGGAAATCCCGCCGGTTTTGCCTGTCATGGCAACGCAGCCGCCCGCACCCAAAATGCCGATTCCGGCTGTAAGAACACTGGTGCTGCGGAGAAAATCGCGTCTGTTCATGGACCTCACCTTGGTATGTAATATTGGTTATAAGAGGAGTAAACAATAGGAAAGAGAGCGTCAACACAGGCAGGGTGGGGATGCTTGCCTGCGGCTCTCGACATGGAGCAGGCCATATTGCAAAGGGATTATCGTGGGCATGTTAGATGTCAACATGCGTCGAATTCCCAGCAGCATCTTGACGCAGTTTGTGTTTCAGGGTAATCTATAAGTGCAAAAGTGTCAGCGTTGCAAAAAATACCTTGTGCAGCACGCAGACCTGACCTTTAGACGGAAAAAGGAACGCGTCTTGCTACATACACCACATGCACAACAGCACGAACCGTCCCGCCAATTGGGTGTACCGGTACCGGCTCGTTTTGCTTTCTTTTTCACGGGGAGTAGGCCTTGCCGATCCCCTTTTTTGTTTCGCTTTGACGGCCTGAAACCTTTTCCGCAGGCACTGGAGGCATCGTGATGCGCTCTTTCTGTATAGTGTTTCTGGCGGCGCTTTTTCTTCTGTCTGGAGGGTGCGTTCCGCCGCCCCATAATGAGTACTATGAAGATTCTTCCTACCATAGGCCGCCACCTCCTCGCCACCGTTACAACGCGCCGCCCCCGCATCATCATCACTCGCGGCCGCCTCAGCATAACGCGCATCACCGTCCCCCGCAGCATCACAATAATCCGGGCCATCATGGGCCTTCCTACCATAGCAGGAAGGGTCATGGCGCGCCTCATCACAGCAGCTCGCACCAGAATCGGCATTATGATAACCGTCAGGGCGGTTCTCAGCATCACGGCGGTCACTCTCGTCATGACCAGCGGCGTCCTAACTGATGCGTTTTGACAGCTTCATCCACCCACTCTCACATGGAGAGCGTCATGATCCAGATATTAAAAGCCATTGGTTTCCATCTCAAAAGCCTTTCTGTGTCCGTCCTTCTCGTCTGCTGCCTACTGCTTGCGATGCCGGCGTGGGCCTATAACTTTTCAGGCTACCTCACCGGAACGACGACGAATATGCAGTTCCGCCTGACGAATGAGGGCTTCTACGTCGGCAATTATTTCACGCGTGACTATCTCGAACCTCCT
>JAILMX010000132.1 GCA_024692205.1 Desulfovibrio sp.
CGTCAGTTTCATGCTTGGATATACGACATCGACTGAGTCTGACCTTTTCCCTGAATACGAAATGGCATCCAATTTGAGGAGGGGGACTAACGGAGCCCCTCCTTTTTTGCACTTCTTCCACACAGACGTGAGCGGTTACGATAGCTTCTTCACGTCTTTTGAAAGAGTTGGATCTTTTGTCAAAAGGCTTTGATACCTCATTATATCTATTTTTAATATCTCTACTAGCCAAAAGACTAAAGAAAACTGGGGCAAGTGAATATCCATCAAATCAAGTGATATTAAGAAGTCTAAAGCCTTTAAAGAATTTATGCTCTACATGGTCGTAGCATTTTGATAATAACTCTACAAATTTTGAGCTATTTTTTTTAAGAGGCGTATCATCAATAATAAAAACTTTTTTATGTTTTTTTGATGTAAGACAAGAAAAATAATGCATTAATTTTAAGCCTATACGATATAAGAACGCTCTCCAATTAGAAGGTTTTGCTTTTAAAAAATCGTAAACTGCATCTTTGCTAACAAGAGGTTTTTGATTCTTAATAACAGCTGTGTAAATATTTTTATTTGTGAATGGAGCAACAAAAATGACTAAGAATATTAAGTGAGCTGCATAACCACAGGCACCAAAAATTCTACAAGAGTTTAAAGCGCATGTGAATCCTACGAATTTTGCAAAATTAAACAGCTCCTGTTTCACATCAAGACATTGTTCGCGAATTTTTTGAGCGTCGATATCAATTGAATTTAGCATATTAAATCTCCTTGGTATGACTGTTATCAATCAAAAAGGTGACAAGATCATACTAGGAGAATCAAATTTTGTCAAGTCGAATTAAACAGAAAATATGGTAATTAGAGCAAAATTTTTGAGTTTGCAAACCTTAAAGCTGCTGTTTAAGTTTTTGATTATTAAGTACAGTACGACGAAAAAATTTTAAGAAACAATTTAGGTTTATAAAAAAAGATGCTTAAGGGCATCCAACCGTACAACGAGCCGCCCCACATGTAGGTCTTTTCATATTTTGCCTTAGTCGAAAGTCGAGTAAATGACCCGAATTGGGAAATACAGGCAACCAATCTTGTAACAGGGGAAGTGTTGCAGAGCGAAAGACTCACGCTCTCTGCATAGGCCTCGGGCACAGGTCACAAGGGCTGTATGCTTATTGCAGTTCCGTGTTACCTCGAACTCTTGCACGAAGAGGGTTCCGAGGAGGTTTAGTTGCGGCCTCTTTTCCCTGATCTTTCATAGGAAAGGTTATTAATAAACGCCGTGATCACGCCAGCCGCTCCTTGAGCAGCTATGGCTACGAGAGGGTGCTGCATGGGCAGCACCCTCCTTTGAGGGAGGATAACCCTACAGCTTTTTTTATTAGTAGCGTGGGCAGAAAACAACACGGTCACAGCATGTATTTCTGTGCATCATCCTGCTTGCCAATGTGTTTACTCAAAAAAATGGCAGACCTGGCAAGCTCGACATGCATTGCCAGCGAGGTTGCGCCTGCACACACTTATCGGATTTGACATTTTTCATACAGTAACAAAAGGCAACCCAACTTCGGGTTATCCTTTTCACTGCAGGCACTTTGCCAGTTCGACTTCCCTGTATGCTAAGTTGTTAGCCCCTTGTTGTAGAGGTTTCTGCGTTGTAGGCACCTGCTTGCGTTCGTGTAACGGCTTTGCTAGCTGCTCCTCAAGCTTGCCTGCCGCACTTTTGCCGGCGTTGAGAAGCATGCACTTCACAATGGCAAAAAGTATCCGGGCGCTCTTGAACTTGATCGGCATCAAGAATTTTGCAGCTGAGATCACACTATCGAGACTCGTTCATAGGAGATGACTCTCTGCGGACAATATTATTACGCCTTCGAAATGGGAAGAAGCCGCCAAGAGAGCAATCAATACAACTGAGTGTTGAATGTTTACAAATCAGCAGGAAGAAGTTCTTTACAATCGCAAATATGCAGGGAAACAAAAAAGGATTTACGGTGCATGGAAAGCCTCCTCGTGGAACGCTTACGTTTTTTTATTGCCCCGAAAAGAAGGCGTCAGCGCAATAAGTACCGGAGCGACGGTCTCACCTTGGCAAGAATCCTCATTTTGTAAGTGGTTAGGCGATCGAAATGGCTTTCTACAGGTGTAAGTAGCCTGACTATTTTTGTGCAAAAATGCGCAATCGCTAACGTCTGTGTAGCCCATGTCATTATGGGCAAGAACTGCAATCACAACTCAATCGGCTTTGCCTCCCATAGAGTTGTCAGCTGTCAAAAAAGCCAATATTTTTTCACGGAAGACCTTGTAGTAGGGGCGTTCCATAAGCATGGCATGGGATGCACCCGGCACAATAACCAGTTGAGAATCCTTGTTCCCAAGAGTCTGATAGGCTTCTTGGCACAGTTCGGGGGTTACATAAGGATCCTTGGAACCTGCTATGATCAGTACAGGAGCCGTTATCTCTGCAGTAGGAATCAAACGAATATTGTTACTTACCAGCAAATCCCGGCGTCCGCCGTTTGGACTGGACTCCCTGTCATAGCGCCAGGCATTGGAAAGGTAGGTGTCTGCCACCGCCTTTTCAACAATATTGTAGTCAATCCTACCATCTTCTGTTCTTTGATAATCCTCTGCTGCATGTTCCCAGGAATTTTTGTGAAATGATTCCTCCACACGCACATCGCCCAGACCGGCCACGATTGGTGCGTAGAGGACAAGTCTATGCACCAGTTCCGGATGTCGGGCTGCAAAGCGTCCGCTGGTCACAGTGCCCCAGCTCCATCCCAATATATCCATGGAGGAAAGATCATGCCTTTTCAAAATACAACGGACAGCCGCTTCAATATCTTCTGAAGCATAATCGCTATCCGGTACGAACCCATCATCAACCTTGCCCGAACTACCAAAGCCTGCAATATCCAGTAGCCAGACCTCAAAACCATGTTCTGCGAAATATCGAGCTAAACTATAATCCCCATAGTCAACATCAAACTCATGGGAAGAATATGTTACACCGTGCACAAATAAAATCGGTTTTTTCTTTTGTCCATCCTGCTCTACATAACGCACCAAATGCAGTAGAATATCATTGCGGTCCAATGGAACGCTTTCGATAAAAATTCCCTTTGCTGATACGGAAGATAACATTATAAGACTTAAGCATATGCAAACCGACAAGCACATCAATACTATTTTTTTCATAACGATCTTCTTTAGAGAAAGCATGGTGGGGCACCTTCCCTATGTTGGTCTATTTTATCAAGCGCGCCGTAAAACCACTCTCTTCATGGGGAGGTTTTATGGCGCACTTTAACTGAAAGTTCCTAGCCTTTCCTGTTTCGAAATATTCTCTGGCGGCAGGGCATGCCGTGTCAGTCTGTGGAGAGATAGTGAGACCTGGGGGAATAGGTGGCTAGTTCACAAGGGGCTGGCTTAGGGGGCGTGGGCGAATCGACGGGAGTGGGCTTTGGCTGAGCAGGCGGCGTAGGCCATCTCCGTCGGTCAGTTTTATTCTCGCTTCTTCAGCTGACGCCTTAAATCTCGGAGACTTCTTTAATTCCAAGGTCTTCGTGAACCATTTTTTACTTTCGGGCTCAAATTTTAGTCCTTGGAGCATACCGTCTTTCAACTTGCCCATTTTATCCGCTCCTCTGGAGGTTGTCAGTCCGAGTCTCAAACTCGTAGTCGGTATAGCATGTCACGAGAAATACAGAAAAAATCAATAATTTCAATGTGTTATACAAAAAATGGCGGTATGAGTTTTTCTGTGGATTTCACGCAAACTCCATACCGTCGAGTATACCGCATTTTTTATATTCGGGGTATTCCCGATGTGATGCCGAAAGTATTCCGAGGAGGAACAAGAAAACCCGCTGATAATGCCAATCAGCGGGTTTTTCAGGGAAAAAATTGGGCACAAAAAAAGCCCTCAAAAGGGCTTTTTTTGAAAGTCTGGTGCGCGGAGCGCACCTGATTTCAATGGATTCATATTTAAAAATAAAGGATACTGCTGCGCAATAAGCTTTCGATACCAACAATAATACCAACAAAATTTCTTGCGGCCGACTTTTTCGAAGCGTCTGGCATGGGAATTGTATAGCAGATTTCCACCGGCAGTGGAAGTGACATCTACGTCCGCTACCTGATACGGGCGAAAAACTGATATTTCAGACGGAAGCAAGCATGAAGCCCCGCCCCGGAGTTCTGGGACGGGGCTTTGCTATTGTCTCCGAAAAGGGTAAGTTGGCATTAAGCTATTACCATCCCTCCGCAAATGCGTCGGTGTGACTTGAGCACACGCACCCTGCCAGAACATATTGAAATAATTAAATAATCCGTTAGGAATCTAAGACATGCGCTTCATAGTCTTCACATCCTTGTTCTCCCTGATCGGCCTTTTTCTGTTCTTGTACGTGATCAGGTTTATCTCCAAGAAAATGAAGCCAGTGGTCAAGACGGGGCGTGAGATTATCTCGGGCACCGTCAAGACGATCAACAACGCAACGCCAGCCATCTCTCATTACACGAGTTCTTTCCTAAACTCGGTAAACAGTGGATTGTCATCGTTCAACGTGGATCTCGCCGTCAACAGATTTCAGGATTACCTATCTCGGAATCCAGAAAACATAGACCACGTGAACAAGATGGTAGGAAGCCTTGAGGAAGATAGTTGAGGACGACTACCAGCAGACACGCAGCTTTCTCAAACCATTCAAATGCTTTATTATAATCTTTGATGACGCCTATTCCGTCTTTATAAATTATTCCAAGATTACACTGGCCGCATGCAGCCCCTTGCATTGCCGCTTTTTCAAACAATTCCCTCGATTTGTTATAATTCTTTTCTGTTACTTCGCCGATCCAATATGCATATCCTAGCTTGCATTGCGACTGTGGATATCATAGTATCCTCAAATTTTTTGCTGCAATCTGTAATTACAGGATCAAGAGGATTGCCAGTATCATCCAGCTCAACCCTGAAGACCGCCCAGCATAAATCAACATTGTGGAAGTTCATATAGCTCGTTTTGACGTACACATCTTCGTCCTCTTCTGGTGACTCCAAGAATATTTTACGTTGACCATTTCGCCATTGTGAAAATCGTTCAGAAGGCGTTGTATACGAAGGTGATTTCCTGTTCCTCTGTGATGATGGTCGCAAAGACAATGGCAATGAGTACGAATGCCCAGCCGAGCGTCTTCAGGGTGGCTGTGAGAAACGGGCTATTTGAAATGCTCGATAATAGCTCTTGCCACATATAGCCAGCCTTTTTGCGAGAGGTGTATTTCATCATAAAAGAGGAAATGTTCGTATTCCCTGTCTTTCATGCCGCTGAAGACGGGTATGCCGTAATCGTAAGCTGTCTGTGCGTTTCTTTGATAGAACAGCTGTCTCATCTTCGGGTCTACCCCGACATGGTCGTAATAGTGTCCGTTCGTCGGCAGAAGGACGATATAGGGCGTGAGCCCAAGCTCACGACAAACGCCAAGCAGAAAGACGTAGTCGTCCCATTCTCTTGAAACAAGTGCTGTCGCTCCTTTCGAGCTGTCCTTGAGATTATCCCAATTTTTCTCAACATGTTCTTTGAAGAAGATGTCGTCCGCATGGATGGGGTTGTGTGAGGCCGTGCGTTCGCCAAGTGCATTCGCAGCGGTAAACTTTTCCTGCCAACGGCAGTCGAAGAGGGGGCGTTTGAAATACGGATCGGCATTCCTCATGGCCTGCCAGGCGGCGTATTCATCCTTCAGGCGCAGAAGCGTACCCCTTGCAGCGAAATACGGTTGCATGCCGAAGGCGATCACGTTTCCCATGAAAGTGTGGTCAAGGTAACTCCTTGCGAGAAGATGCGTTTGCGGGTAGTCGAGTGTTTTCTCCCTCGCTCTGAAGATCTTGTAGGTTTTGATGGACTCTGGCACGTCGGTACGGATGTTTTCGGATGTGCGGCGTTTTTCAAGTGCGAGAAAACGCTTGCACGCATAGGTTTTGGCTGCAGTGGAAATGCGTGGGTTGTTCAAAAATTCTTGAAAATGCTGCTCCGAAAAATTGGCCATGAAACCGTCTATGGGAATGTCGTCGCCGAAGAACCACTGCAGGGATTCAAAAATGACGATGTCTGCGTCGTGCAGAGCCTCACTATTTGCTCCTATGGCGAGCGCATGTTCGAAGTTCTGCATATGTGCGCGGCCCGAACAGGAGATGTTGCGGCGGAGCTGCACGTTTGGGAAAAAACTCTTGATGACGGGGGGAACCGTTGAGGAAAGTTCTGATGAGCCGAAGAACATGAGAGCGCCGTGCTTTGCGGCCTCGCGCGTCCAGGTAAGGCCGCGGTACTTGGCTGCATCGTCCCCGACAAGAGAGAGCGCGTTTTCACGTTCTGCGTACAGGCGGGCCGTGTCTGCGCGCATGTGCATACTCCATGTGCAGACTGTCGCCATTGCAAGGGCAATGGCAATGCAGGCGCATACAATCCCGGCGAGAAGCTTTCTCATCGTTTCGCGTCCAAAAAATGGATCAGATTGTTGATTGAGGAAATATCCGCTTTTTTGATATCCGTGGCTTGAAGTTTGAGGTCTGTGCGTTTTTCTATCTCAAGAATCGCGTTAAGGACAGCGAAGGAATCAATAAAACCCTCATCAATGAGGTCGAGGTCGTAATCTTCTAAGATTTCCTCCGTATCACAGATTGTCGTGAGTACTTCACGTGCGATCTTCTCGTTTTCAGTCATGGCAAGTCTCCCAGTGGTATGCAGCGTTTATTCAAACAGAAAGCCAGAAAACATGAGCATGCCAAAGGCGATGAACTGAAAACAGATCGTCCGGCTTACCCAGTCGTAATAGCGCATTTTTTTCACGGAGCGGAAGGCCTTCGATTTCACCCAGATATCGGTCGCGACGAGTAGTATGCCGTGGTAGAGGCCGTAGAGGATGTAGTGCAGATAGAAGCCGTGCCACAAGCCCATGGTACACATGGTGGTTACGTAGGCGATGCGGCTTGCCTGCTTCGTATCCTTGAAAAGGCCGCTGCGCATGCCGCTTAGAACAATGCGGCTAAAAAGATAGTCGTTGAACCAGGAGGAGAGGGAAATGTGCCACCGCTCCCAGAATTCCTTGATGTTGCGGGCGAGAAAAGGGCGGTTGAAGTTATCACCTATGCGTATACCCATGAGATAGCCCGTGCCGACCGCCATGAGGGAATAGCCGGCGAAATCGAAGAAGAGGTAGAGCGTGTAGGCGTACATATAGACCACGGTATCGGTGAAAAAACCTTCACGGCAGCCGTCCATGATGTATGTATTGATGAGAAAGGCCATGGTAAACTTGTAGAACATGCCTATCACAATTTTCTTTGCGCCGGGTATAAAGTACTCAGTCGCGTATTTGGAAGGGGAGATACGTCGCGTGGACTCGTCGAGAAAAGCGCCGTAGCGCGCTATCGGACCTGAACTGAAGACCGGCGCAAAGAGCAGAAAACCCAGTATGTCGATGGGGGCCGTGCTTGGAAGTCTTTCGTCATGTATGTTTATGATGAGTTCCCACACCTTGAAGCTGATGTAGGAGATGCCGATGAAGCCGACATAGGCCCCAAGATCCGTTCGGGCGCAGCCCTTGACGAGGATGAGCGGCAACAGAGAGAGCGCGAAGACCGCACGGTACAGCCATTCACTCTTGCACGCCGCGCGGGCAAAGCAGTAGCCGTAGACGAGGGTAAGTTCGCAGACGAGAAAGATGACAAATTCCCACATCTGCAGGGAGAGCGTGCCGAGCAGAAGGGCGAGCATAACGAGGCTGATGATGAGATTCAGCAGTTTAGATTTGCGCCCACACAGCCCGAGAACTACTGCGGGCAGAACGAGCAGCATATAGACGTAGATGGGGAATATGCCGTTGTATTGCTCAATCGTCAGCATTGGTCGCCGTTCTCCAGCGCCTTTCTGTCGATCTTGCCGTTCTGCGTTATGGGCAGGCTGTCCTTGAAGACGAATTTTCGGGGTATCATGTATTCGGGGATGCGTTTCTTGAGCTCACCGCGTATGCGCTGGCGCTCCTTAATGGCGCTTTGAACGGGGGCATTTTCGACTATATGGGCGACGAGGTCCTTTACTTCACCGTTCATCCTTTCCGGAATAACGACGACGCGCTCCATGCCGGAGATGGCCAGGATATTCCTCTCTATGTCTTCCAGCTCTATGCGGTAACCGTGCAGCTTTACCTGCTTGTCCATGCGGCCGCAGTAGTAGAGCAGGCCATCCTTGCGGTAGCCAGCGTCATGGGTATGGTACAGCCGCTCATGCCTGCCGTCTGCATCGTAGGTGCCGAATACTTCGGCGTTTTTCGCTGCATTTTTCCAGTACCCAGGGCTCACTGTGTCGCCGACGATAACGATTTCCCCTTTTTTCCCGTCGGGGAGCACTTCACCCTTCTCATCCATGATAAGGATGCGGGTGCCGGTCTTCTCTGCACCTAGGGGAAGTACCGCGTTCTTGGCTGCCATCTCGGGGGTGACCTCTACGCTCGTCACAGCAACAGTCGATTCCGTTGGACCATAAGTGTTTGTGATGCGGGCCTTGGGAAAGGCCGCAGCAAGCCTCTGGGCAGTCCTGCCTGTGAGGGACTCGCCACAGAAAAGGAAGAGTCTCAGGTTAGGTAAAAGGTCCTGGTCAAAGGCATTGTCGGCAAGGAGCAAGTCAGCGAATGAGGGAGTGGAAACCCAGATATCCGCCCACGTGCTCTTGAGGTAGGCAAAGAGTGCCTTCATGTCACCCAGCAGGGGCGTGGGTATGGCCTGGATTGTGCCGCCGGTGTAGAGGGCAGTGTACAGGTCGAAGACAGAAAGGTCGAAGGAGAAGGGTGCCTGGTTGATGAATATGCGGTTGCCGGTTGCTTTGCCGGTTACACCGGCAGCGAGTTCTTGCGACCATGCGAGGAAATTGTCCAGACATTTAGCGGTGATACGCACACCCTTTGGCAGGCCTGTGCTGCCTGAAGTGAAGATGATGTAGTGGATGTCCTCGCCCGATACCTGTTCGCTGTCATCACAGCGTGGCGCCGTTTCGCACAGGGCGCGTATTTCTGTGCTACCCAGTACGGCGCTGCTTTTCGGCATGCCGTCCATGTCTTCCACGTTGAGTATGAGCTCTGGCTCCACGGTGGCGGCGATGGCGCCTATGCGGCCCGCCGGGGTGGATGCGTCCACCGGAACGTAGGCCCTGCCCGAGCGAACACAGGCGAGGAAGGCGACAAGCATGAGGGGATCCTTGTGTCCGCAAACGAGCAACGGCGTTTTGCTTTTCAGACGTGATGTGAGATATCCGGCAAGGCGGTTTGAATTCTCATCAAGCTCGCTCCAGGTCATTTGCACGTTTTCAAAGCCACCGGCTACCTGTTTCAGGGTGGCGTACACAACGCTGTTGGGGTGTGCTTTTGCATGGAGTCGAATTTTGTCTAGCACAACGCTCATTGCATATACCTTTTTTGAATGACATTTCCGGTGATGCCAATGTAGCATCGGCACACTTTGGAGGCCTTGTGCAACCAGCGTACAGGAAAGGTCTGGCAGCTAGCGCAGGATGTTGCTTTACATAACAAGTGTGCAAAACTTTTATGATGAGCCTTGGCGTGTTAGTCAAGAAAAACTATCAATAGTGTGAAGGTTAATCCTTACAGAAAACATAGGTGGACCGTCTTGTCCAGGCCACGAAGCGGCCTCGTTAAGGTGGACGGTATCTCGTTAAGCTGCCTTGCCTCCGGTATCCATGTTGTCTTTCCCCTTCACGGAAATGCCTTTAAAAATGTCCATGGGTTTCCGATAGCCCAAGCCAGCATGGGGACGCTGTTCGTTGTAAAACCTAAACCAATTGTGCAATGTTTGTCTGAGGTCATGCCCTGTTGCCAGTTCTGTCAGATAGAGACATTCATGTTTCACTGACCGCCACAGGCGTTCCACAATAATGTTGTCACGCCACCGGCCTCTCCCATTCATCGAGATTGTTACACCGGCACGGTTAAGCCTTTCCGTAAACGCTTTGCTAGTAAATTGAGCTCCCTGATCCGTGTTGAAGATTTCGGGAGTCCCGTACTGTGCTAAGGCTTCCTCAAGTGCTTCAACGCAAAAATCAGTGTCCATCGTATTGGAAACGCGCCAAGACAAGACTGCCCTGCTATACCAATCCACAATGGCGACCAAATACATAAAGCCTCTGCGCATCGGGACATATGTGATATCTGTTGCCCAGACTTGCATGGGCTTTTCAATTGTTTTGTCCCTTAAACGATAAGGATACACAGTATTTTCAGGGTTAGGCTGGCTTGTCTTCGGTTTCGCATAAATGGCTTTTATTCCCATTATACGCATGAGCCGTTGCACTCGGCTACGGCAAGCGTGAAATCCATAGTCTTCCAATTTGACGCTGATTCTCCGACTCCCGAAAGTCGGATGGTTAAGGTACATTTCATCAATCTGCCGCATGACAGCGAGGTCATTTTCCATATTCTTTTTGGAATGCGATGTATAAACAGTTGACCGATTCACTGCGAGAATACGACATTGCCGACGGACACTGAACGTTTGATCGTGCTTATCAACGATCTGCCGCCTTTGCTTCCTGCTCAAATGTTGGCAAAGGCTCGATGTAAAAAATCGTTCTCAACCGTTAGCTGGCCGATTTTTGCATGGAGTTCCTTAATTTTTGCCTCATCGGAACTGGAATCATTATTGTGTTTGTCGGCGAAGATGCCGACGATTCCTTTCTTTGCCTGCGCCTTCCATTGCGAAATCTGGTTCGGATGAACGTTGTATTTGGATGCCAATTCAGCCAGGGTGCTTTCGCCGCCCAAAGCCTCCAATGCGACCTTTGCCTTAAACTCTGCCGAAAATTTCCTTCTCTCCTTGGACATATTTCCCTCCTGGGGCAGTCTATGTCCACCTAACGGATTGGTCCAGAAATCGCAGTCCACTATAATCCATTTTCAGCCGCTTTTTTATACCAACCAAAGGCTTTCTTTTCATTTTCCTTTATTCCAAATCCAATATCATACATAAGTCCTAAATTATGTTGAAATTCAGGTAACCGCTCACGTCTGTGTGGAAGAAGTGCAAAAAAGGAGGGGCTCCGTTAGTCCCCCTCCTCAAATTGGATGCCATTTCGTATTCAGGGAAAAGGTCAGACTCAGTCGATGTCGTATATCCAAGCATGAAACTGACGC
>JAILMX010000098.1 GCA_024692205.1 Desulfovibrio sp.
CCTTGCCGCGAGGCCGGAAATGGCGAACGTAGCGAGCGACCTTCAGAGCCCGGGCCGCCAGCTGTGGCTTGATGTCGACCGCGACATGGCGGGCCGCCTCGGCGTCACCATGGAGACCCTGGACAACGCCCTTTATGACGCGCTCGGCCAGCGGCTGATCTCGACCATCTTCACGCAGACGAACCAGTACAAGGTCGTGCTTGAGGTGGCTCCCGTCTACCGCAGGGGGCCGGCCGACCTTGCGGGCATATACGTGCAGACCGCTTCGGGAAAGCCCGTGCCCCTGACGACGCTCGTGCGGCCTGTTGAGCGCCCCGTGCGCCTCTCCATCGTGAGGCAGGGGCAGTTCGCAGCAGCGACACTCTCCTTCGACGTGGCCAACGGTTCCTCCCTCGGCGCGGCGGTCGCCGCCCTTGAGGAAGTGAAGGAATCTCTGAACCTTCCGGATTCATTGAGGATAGAGCTCCAAGGCGCGGCGCGGGCCTTCGACGCCTCGACGGCCAATCAGCTGTGGCTCATACTCGCGGCCATCGTCACCGTGTACATAGTGCTCGGCGTGCTCTATGAGAGCTACATTCATCCGCTGACCATCATATCGACCCTGCCCTCGGCGGGCGTGGGGGCGATATTCGCTCTCATCCTCGCCGGAATGAACCTAGGGGTGGTCGGCATCATCGGCATGATACTGCTCATCGGCATCGTCAAGAAGAACGCCATCATGATGATCGATTTCGCCCTTGAGGCGGAGCGCATCGAGGGCAGGACTCCCCTTGAGGCCATACGGCAGGCCTGTCTTCTGCGGCTGAGGCCCATACTCATGACGACCATGGCGGCCCTGCTCGGGGCCTTGCCGCTTATGCTCGGCTGGGGCATGGGAGCGGAGCTGCGGCGCCCCCTGGGAGTGACCATGGTGGGCGGCCTCATAGTGAGCCAGGTGCTGACGCTCTTCACCACGCCCGTCATCTATCTGTGGTTCGACAGGATGAGCCGCGCCGTGCGCGGGCGTGGCAGCGCGTTCAAGCCCTTCGCGACGGAAGGGGAGGCGGCGGGCGGTGCTGACGCCGCGGGGCGCTCATGAGATCCTCCAGAAACAAGGGACACCGCTTCGGACCGAAGACGCTGCCGCTCGACCTGTCTTCGCTTTTCATACGCAGGCCCGTCGCCACGACCCTGCTCACCATAGCCATTACGCTCGCCGGCATGGTCGCTTTCGGGCTTCTGCCCGTCGCGCCCCTGCCGGCGATGGATTTCCCCGTGGTCATGGTTCAGGCGTCCCTGCCGGGTGCCGGCCCCGAGACCATGGCCGCGACTGTCGCGACCCCGCTTGAGCGCGCCCTGGGGCGCACGGCGGGCGTGACGGAGATGACATCCTCAAGCAGCCTGGGTTCCGCCAGAATCACCTTGCAGTTCGACCTTTCCCGCAACGTGGACGGCGCTGCTCGCGACGTGCAGAGCTCCATCAACGCCGCTCACTCGACATTGCCGACCATGCCGAGCGATCCGAAGTACCGCAAGTTCAACCCTTCGGCCGCGCCCATCATGATCCTTTCCATCACGTCGGATGTGCTCTCCCGCGCGCAGCTCTACGATGCGGCCTCGACCGTGCTCGCGCAGAAGATTTCGCAGATACCGGGCGTGGGCGAAGTGACCGTGGGCGGCGGAGCCATGCCCGCCGTGCGTGCCGAGCTGAGCCCGGACGCCCTGAACCGCATGGGCGTGAGCGCCGAGGACGTGCGGCGGGCCATAAGCGGGGCGAACGCCTTCCTGCCCAAGGGCGTGTTCGAAAATGACAGGCAGACGTGGATCGTGGGCGCGAGCGACCAGCTCTGCGAAGCGGCCGACTACCGCAGGCTCATCGTGGCGACGAACGGAGACCGGACCGTGCGCCTCGAAGACGTGGCCGAGGTCACCGATTCCTCGCAGGACATACGCAACATGGCGCTCGCCAACGGCAGGCCGGCCATACTGCTCATCATCTTCCGCGCGTCCGGGGCGAACATCATCGAGACGGTCGACAGAGTGAAGGCCCTGCTGCCGCAGTTGCGGGCGTGGCTGCCGGAAACGGCCGAGCTCTCCCTTGAGATGGACCGCAGCACGACCATACGCGCTTCGTTGCACGAGGTGGAGAAAAGCCTTTCCATCGCCGTCGGCCTCGTGGTGCTCGTGACCTTTCTTTTTCTGCGAAACGGCCGGGCGACCGTCATCCCCGCCGTGGCGGCGCCGGTGTCGCTCGTGGCGACCTTCTCCGTCATGTATCTTCTGGGCTACAGCCTGGACAACCTCTCGCTCATGGCGCTGACGGTGAGCACGGGCTTCGTCGTCGACGACGCCATCGTCGTGCTTGAGAACTGCATGCGCCACCTGGAGGCCGGCGAAACGCCCTTCAGGGCGGCCATGCGCGGTGCGCGCGAGGTGGGCTTCACGGTAATATCCATATCTCTCTCGCTCGTGGCTGTCTTCGTTCCCATTCTTTTCCTGGGTGGCGTACTGGGCATGCTTTTCCGCGAGTTCGCCGTTGTCTTGAGCTGCGCCGTGCTCTTCTCCATGCTCGTCTCGCTGACGACAACGCCCATGATGTGCGCCTCTCTTCTGCGGCCGGTCGCGCGCGGGGAGGGGAGAGAAGCTCCCGCCGATAATCCGCCGGAGGAAAGGGCCGGCCCATTGAGGCGTCTTGCGGCGCGCATCGGCCGCTGGTGGGGGGGCATGCTCGAGCGCCTGCAGGATGGCTACGCGAAAAGCCTCGACGTGGTGCTGCGCCACGCCAGGCTGACGCTTCTCGTTCTTCTGCTCGTCATCGTCTGCAACGTCACGCTCTTTCTTTTCATGTCGAAGAGCTTTTTCCCCACGCAGGACACGGGCGTCATCATGGGCGGCCTGCGCACGGACCAGAGCGCCTCGTTCCAGAGCATGAACGCAAAGCTCACGCGCCTCATGCAGGCCATAAATAATGACCCGGCCGTGGAGAGCGCCACCATGCATTTCTCCGGCAAC
>JAILMX010000122.1 GCA_024692205.1 Desulfovibrio sp.
TGACAGCACTTCGAAAGCAGTTTCTACATACCGATGATGAGCTGGTATCCCAGATTGACAATCTGTTGCGAACAAATAGCAATTTCTTCTCGGATCTGTATCCGCAAATTTGTTCGTTTGTTTCGTGAGCCTTCCGTCAAAGGATGCTGTCATCGCCATGCGATTCACAATTGTGACAGATTTCATGCTCACAAGAGCTCGTCAACGCACTACGGGTCGCATCAGAGACAAAAAAAGCCGCCCCGGGGGGCGGCATGCGATTCCGTTGTGCGACTAAGTCTACTTCGCGTCCTTGATCGTATCCATGATTTTGATCATGGTATCTTCATCGGGACCTGCCATGGTTGCGGCGCAGAACTTGTCGCCGTCGACCATGACCATGATCTTGAGCTTGACGCCGTCAAGTTCGATTTCCATGATGGTCTGGTTGGGATTGAGGTCCTTGGTGTTCAGAATTTTTCCGCCCACCTGGTTCCCAATGAGCTTGGCCAGCTCGGCGGCGGATTTGCCGCCGTTCTTCTGGACCTGCACGCTGAAGGATGATTTCTGGTCGGGCGAAATCAGCTGGCAGCCGCCTTCTTGAGGCTGGGTTTTCCATCCGTCAGGAACGTCAATGGTGAACTTGGAGAAGTCCGGACCGAAGGTCTGGACGGCAGCGGTGGCCGGAGCAGCCAGGGCAAGGCAAGCGGCAAGGCACAATGCGGTGATGAGTTTTGTCATAACGATTCTCCTTTCGGTGAGGGATTGGGTTTGTTGAGCGCCCCAACTAATAGCAGGGAAAGGCCGGCGACGCAAGAAACCAAAAAGCCCCTCGAGGCGGGTATCTGGCAGATTTTCGTTCGGGCATGGCAGAGGACCTTTTGCCGTACCGGTTCGCAGTGAAATATCCCAGTGTTACTGCGCCTGCGACGTGCTCTGCACGGGATTGACCCCTTCCTGTCCGGCATCGTCAGGGTCGACGGAATCATCGTAGAGGTCGTCATCGGTTGCGGATGTCTCCGGGGCGGATTCCCTCGGCTGTGTGAAAACGCTCGTGGGAAGGCTGTATTTTTCAATTATCATTTTCAGCATGGCGTCGAAGTCGATGACCCTGGCCGCGTGGCGGCGCAATTCGCCTGCCAGAATGTTCGGGGGGGCGACGATTTCGGTGCGTATTCCCTCGCCCCGCAACACCTCGACGAGCGGCGCGAAATCGCCGTCGCCAGCGAAGAGCATCACGTAGTCGGGCTTGAGCTTCATGGCGAGCATGAGGGTCGTCAGCATGAGCCTCTGGTCGTCGCTCTGCTTGTAGCCGCCGTGGCTGAATTTCGAAGGGCATTCGATGACGCGCGCCCCCGCGAGCTGCAAGGCATACTTTTTGCGGTTGAACTGCTGCGTCACTTTGGCGAGGGATTCCTCCGAATCCTTCTCGGGCGTGCGCCGGGTGAGCGTGACCAGGGTTTCGATGATGTCCGTGTTGCCTTCGCTGCAATGTCTGATGATCTCCGTGATGGGCATATAGGGCAGGCCGAGGGCCTGTGCGCGGTGTTCCATGGGGACGAGATCGATGGCGATGAGTTTTTTGATCATGGTTTTCCATTCACCTTTTGGGGTTTTCGGTTCCTGTTGTTTTGCTTGAGATCTGAGTTGGTTTTTTCGGTTGCGAAGGCCCTGGCCGCGGCAATGAAATTGGGCGCCCAACAGGGAACAGCCGGGGCGAATATGTGCGTGTAGGCGGCCCAGACGCGGGCCTGGGTGAGGCCGTCGCCCCCCTGCGCGCCGGGCTTTTCATCGTGACTGGCCTGTTGCTGCGACAGGGCAGCCTCGGTTGCCGTAGCAAGGGGCGGCAGGGAAAGGGGCGTTTCGTTTCGTAGGATGCTTCTGCCCATGCCGGTGCCGCGCGACAGACGCATGGCGAAATCGGGGGCGGGGGCGTCTTGCGGGGCGGCAGACGGCGTCTCGTCTGGCCAGACACAGCGTGAATAGTGGAACTCGTGGCCGCGCAGGCGCAGACCAACGGGGAAAAACGGGTTTTCGCGCACGACGCAGGCTTCCACATAGCCAAGGCCCTGCGGCGTTTTCGTGAAGCGCACGTCCACGGGGAAGAGGCCCGCCATGGGCCAGCGGCTTCCGTCCAGGTCGAGCGAACGGGCGAGCAGCATGAATCCGCCGCACTCGGCGTAGATGGGCATGCCTTTTTTTGCAAGAGTGCGGATCAGCGCGAGCGCGGGAGAGGCTGAAAGCGCTTGCGCATGATCTTCGGGAAAACCGCCGCCGAGATAGAGCCCGTCAAGGGCGCGCAGCCTTTCCGCGGCAAGCGCGGCATCTCGGGTGGCATCGCCTGTGGCGAGGGCGATGGGGACGAGTTCTGCCCCGGCATCTTTGAGGGCGCGCAGATTCTCTTCGTAGTAGAACCAGAAGGCCGCATCGCGGACGAAGCCTATGCGCGGGAGCGGTGCAGCGGGAGGGGTGATTGCGTCGGGGCGGGCGGCCGGCGGGCCCGCGCATGGGGCGCCATCCTTCGGAGTGAGCCGTGCGGCCTCGGCGGCGATGCGGGAGACATCGAGATTCTCTTTTATGAAGGCCGCGAGCGCGGCGAGGCGTTTGTCGGCATCCTCCGCGAGGCGGCTGCCGAAGCTCGCTATGCCCATGTGGCGTTCGGGCAGCGGCGTCTTAGCAAGACGCGGAAGGGCCCCCAGCACGGGCAGGTCCGTATGCGCCTCGATGGCGTCGCGCACGAGACGGGCGTGCCGTGAGGAGCCCACGTTGTTGAGCACAACGCCCAGAAAAATGAGGCCGGTCTCGAAGTTCAGCACCCCTTGCACGAGGGCTGCGGCCGTGCGTGTCATCTTCGTGCAGTCAAGGGAGAGCACGATCGGCATGCCGAGAAGCCTCGCAATCGCCGCCGTGGAGCAGGTTCCCTTAGCGTCGAGGCCGTCAAAAAGGCCCCTGTTGCCTTCAAGCAGAGCCAGGCCGGGCAGCGCTTCTCCCGGCCTGGGGACGAGGCTTTTGCAAAAAAGCGCCTTGAGCGCCTCCGGGGTCAGGAAGAATGGGTCGAGGTTCGTGGCGGGGTTGCGGCAAGCCTGCGTGAGCCATGCGGCATCGATGTAGTCGGGTCCCTTTTTGAAGGGCTTGACGATGATGCCCCGCTCGACAAGGGTGCGGGCAAGCCCGAGCGCGAGCAGGGTCTTGCCGCCGCCGCCGGAAAAGGCCGTCACGCACAGGCGCGGCACGGAGGGAAACATCGCGCCGTCTTCGTGCGGGCCGGCTGAAACGTATTCGTGGGACAAAAGGGATTCCCTTTCTCTGAAAGGGGGCCGCCGTATGCGGGCGAGCCCCCTGATGCTAGCAACGCACCGACGGATCAGTGCTTGAAGGAACGCTGTGCCGTGAAGACCATGCCGATCTGCGGTTTGGCTTCGTTGCAGGCCATGATGACCTCGGCGTCACGCAACGAGCCGCCCGGCTGAGCGATGGCCGTCACGCCCTCGGCGGCGGCGACGTCCACGCCGTCACGGAAGGGGAAGAAACCGTCGGAGACGAGGCGCGAGCCCCTGAGTCCGCCGCGGGCTTCGCTGGTACGGGCCTCTATGTCCTCCAGCTTGGCGGCGAATGCCTTGTCATCGGCGGCCTTGAGCTTGAGCTCGTAGAGGGTGAGGCCGAGTTCGCGAAAGGCGAGTGTGTCGGCATACTTGGTGTAGGCCTTGTGCACGGCGATCTCGACGCAGCCCACGCGATCCTGCTCGCCCGTGCCGATGGCGCAGGTAACGCCGTCACGTACGAAGATGACGGAGTTCGATGTGACGCCGGCCTCGACGGCCCACGCGAAACGCAGGTCTGTCAGCTCATCGGCGGTCGGCTTGCGGGCCGCCACCTGAAGTCCTTCCTTCGTGGTCGTTTCGGCGGGCAGGAAGTCGTCGTTTGTCAATATGCGGTCGACGAAAGATTTCTGGATGACAAGGCCGCCGTCGGAAAGGCTCTTGATGTCGAGAAAGGACGATTCCGTCATTCTCTTGAGGTCCGCCAGGCCGGGCAGCTCCATGATGCGCAGATTCTTGCGGCTCTTGAGTATCTCGATGGAACCTTCTTCGAAGGAGGGGGCCGCGACGACTTCGAAATAACTCGCGGCCACGATTTTCGCGGCATCGACGGTGAAAGGATGGTTCGTCACGACCGCGCCGCCAAAGGCCGCTATGCGGTCGCACCAGAAGGCCTTGTCGAGCGCGTCGGCCACGCCGCCGTCGCTCCAGGCCGCGCCGCAGGGGTTGTTGTGCTTCAGAATGGCGACAGCGGGTTTTTCAGAGAGATATTGGAGAATGTTTGCGGCGTTGTCCACGTCGGTGAGGTTCGTTTTGCCTGGGTGCTTGCCCGCCTGGATCATCTGGGCCTCGGTCAGGGCTGAGACGAGGGCGTTTGCTGGCGTGCGCCAGGCAATGCCGCCCGCAGTGAGCGAGCCGTTCCTGAGGGCGTAGAGGGCTGCAGGCTGGTCGGGGTTTTCACCGTAGCGCAAGCCTTTCTGCTCGCCTTCGATGTTCCATGCGCGTTTTTCGTAGACAAGCTCTTCGTCGCCCAGACGGATCGTGAGGGTGTCGGGGTAGGTGTCTTTCACGAGTTTCGAATACATAGCCTTGAGATCGGATGCCATGGGCTCCTCCTGGGTGATGCGGGTTTCTGCCATGATTGTATAGCACACAACGGCATGCAATACCAGCAGGGCGTATGCGACGTTGACGGGACGGGGCTTGGGGCATATAAGAAAATCGCCTTTGGAGGGGAGTATGGAAAAGATGCTCGCGAAGCTCGCACGGCAGCTGGACGCCATAGACGAGGCGTCGCTCATGGCCCTGTGGAGCAAATACGCCACAATCACTAGCCGTTTTGAGCCGACCCGACGATGGGAGGAGGCCGCGCTGATTTTTTCCCTCATTCAGGCGAAACGCTGGAAGAATCAGCTTTTCAATTACAACTGGGCCGCGCAGAGCCGCCCCTCTGCCGAGGCGGGCGATGGCGCGTCGCCTGCGACAGACGGGCCGGCCGACGTGGGTTTTTCGCTTGAGAAGCCGGCGATGGACGCCCCGGCGGCCCCCTCCGGACAGGCGGCGCGCCCATGTCGCGTCCTGCCCTTTCATTCCCTTGACCCCGAAGAGCCCGAAGACGGGCGACCCGCCGAGAACGGCGGTGAGCCTGATCCCTCTGACGGCGGGCAAGAGCACTAATTCTCTTTCAGGTAGGTAGTCATGGCAAACACCGTCATCATCGGCGCCCAGTGGGGCGACGAAGGCAAGGGCAAGATAGTGGACATGCTGAGCGCGGAGAGCCAGGTCATCGTCCGTTTCCAGGGCGGCAACAATGCCGGTCACACCATCGTCGTCAACGGCGAGCAGACCATCCTGCATCTCATCCCCTCGGGCATACTGCACAAGAATACGCTGTGCCTCATCGGCAACGGCGTGGTGCTCGACCCTGAGGTCTTCCTTTCAGAGATCGACGCCCTCGCCAAGAGCGGGGTTGAAGTGAGCCCGGCGCGCCTCGGCATCAGCCGCAAGACGCATCTGATCATGCCCTACCACAAGATCATGGATCAGGCCCGCGAGGCCGCGCGCTCGAAAGGCACGAAAATCGGCACCACGGGGCGTGGCATCGGCCCGTGCTATGAGGACAAGGCGATGCGTGCGGGCCTGCGCGCCGGCGACCTCGTCGATCCCGACCTCGTGCGGGCTAAGGTCGCCCGGGCCCTCGAAGAGAAGAACATCCTCCTTCGAGATCTGTACAAGGTTGATCCCGTCGATCCAGAGGCAGTTGCCAAGGGCCTTCTCGCTCTCGCGCCTCGCCTCATTCCCTACCTGACCGACGTTGAAGAGCATGTGGCGCAGGCCATGAAGGCCGGCAGGAATGTGCTTTTCGAGGGCGCGCAGGGCTGCCACCTCGACATCGACCACGGCACCTATCCCTTCGTCACTTCGTCGAGCACCGTTTCCGCGAACGCGGCCTCGGGCAGCGGCGTCGGTCCCAACACCCTGCACCGCATAGTCGGCATCGTCAAAGCCTACACGACTCGCGTGGGCTCCGGTCCTTTCCCGACGGAGCTTGAGGACGAGACGGGCGAGATTTTGCGCAAGAACGGTCACGAATTCGGCGCCACGACAGGCCGCCCGCGCCGCTGCGGCTGGTTTGACGCCGTCATCCTGCGCGAAAGCGTGCGCCTGAACGGTCTGACAGACGTTGCGCTGACCAAGCTCGACGTGCTGCGGGGGCTGCCCGTGCTCCGCATCTGCAACGGCTATTCCTACGAGGGCAGGACGCTCGACTATCCCCCGCAGGGGGAGGGGAGCCTTGGCAAGGTGACCCCTGTCTATGAGGAGATGCCCGGCTTCGATGACGACATCTCAGCCTGCAAGAGCTACGCCGACCTGCCGGAGAAGGTCCGCGCCTATGTGAACCGGCTGGAGACGATCATAGGGGTGCACATTTCCATAGTCTCCGTCGGCCCTGACCGCGAGCAGACCATAGTTCGCTAACATGCGGGAAGTACTGCCGGAGCTTGCCGGCCCGGGGTTCGACCGCTTAGTTGCTATCCTGAACGGACTCGGCGCAGCGCCGCCCCAGGTGCTGCTCTTCGAGGGAGGCACGGAGGCGCAGCGCCTGGCCCTTTCGCATTACTGGGCCGCGCGCGTCTGCTGCCCCGAAGCGGTGCAGACGGGCGCGCCCTGCCTTTCCTGCCCCGTGTGCCGGCAGATACGTGCCGATGAGTACATGGATCTCCTGTCCTACGACGCGCGCATCAGCAATCGCGAGGACCTTGAGAATCCCGGTGGCGTACGCGCCATGAGCATCGAGAACATACGGGCCTTAAAAGCCCATCTGCGTGACGCCCCTCACGGGCCGCGTCGCGTGGTCTCCCTGCTCGGGCTTGAACGTGTGCAACGCGGCAGCGCCGCGAACGGTCTTCTGAAGGCCCTTGAGGAACCCTCGGAAACCACGCTTTTCGTCATTCTCGCGCCCATGCGCCAGCAGATCCTGCCGACTCTTGTCTCGCGTTCGCAGTGCCTGACGCTGCCCTGGCCCGACAGTCATGCGGCAGCCGAGGGGATGAGGCAGTGGGAGGAGATGCTCGCGGCCTTTCTTGCGACCGGCCGCGGTTTTCTCGACAAGGTCTCCGCGAAGGGCGCGGTTGACATTCCCCTCGCCCGGGGCATCATTCTCGCCTGCCGTCAGTCGCTTTTGCGCGTCTACGCCGGGGAAGCTTCAGGCCCCCTCGATGCTCTCTTCGCCCGGCTTGACGTTGGCCGGCGATTCACGCTGTCGCAGTGGCTCGCCGAGGGCGAAGCCATGCTCGGAAGCGAGGTGACGCCGCCGCGCGTCATCGAATCCCTTGCCATGCGCCTGTGCGTGCTCCTTGCCGGCTAGGCGGGCCGCAACCTCTTTGAAAGCCACGCCCATGCCGGCAGGGTGATAATGCCCACCGAAAGGGTGATCGTACCTGTCGCCTCGATGGCGTTGCCCCAGAAGGGCAGCGTGCAGAGCTGCATGGCGATGCAGCCGAAAAGCAGCCCCCCGCAATTGATGAGCGATGTGACCGCCCCGTTGTCGCCGCGTATGCTCTCCATCATGATGACCGTTGTCGGCGCCCTGAGGGCGCTGCCGCAGAAGGTGATTGCGGCGTAGGCGGCAAAGAAGAACCATTTGCCCTGGCCCCCGAAGAGGAGCAGGAGCATCCCGCAGACGAGCATGACGCTCATGTGCGCAACGATGACGCGCGTTCGCGGCAGAAAGCGGAAGACGCGCATGTGCAGGATCGGCCCGAAGAGGCTGATGGAGGCGTTGGCGGCGAAGAAGGCGCTGTATTCTTGCGGGGAGATGCCGAAACCCTCCTGATAGACGAGCGAGGAGACGCCGAGATAGGCGAAGAAAGGCATGGGGAGCATTGAGAAGATGAGGAGAGGGCGCAGAAAATTGCCGTTGCCGAGCACGACAAAAAGGCGCCCCAGAGCCGTCACGACCGAGCCCGCAGTTCTGCGAGGGCATGTTTCGCGCAGAGCAAGGGAGCCCGCGAGGGCAAGGCAGCCGCACAGGGTGAGCACGCAGAAGATGATGCGCCAGTTCGCGAAGGCGAGGAGTGCTCCGCCGGCGACCGGGGCCAGCATGGGAGCGATGATGGTGAATGTCTGCAGCAGAGTGACCATCTTTTCAAGCCTCTCGCCCCGCATCGTGTCCTTGACGACGGTGAGCGACATGGCGGCGAGCGCTCCGCTTGCCGTGGCCTGCACGGCCCTCAGGAGTATGAGCGTTACGATGGAGCCGGTGAAGGTAATGCCGGCGCTTGAGAGGATGTAGAGCAGACTGCCCGTGAGCAGCACGGGACGCCTGCCGTATTTGTCGCTCAAGGGACCCCACACGAGCATGGAGAGGGAGAAGAAGAGGATGAAGCCGCTGACCGTCAGGCTGACGAGGTTGTAGCTCGTGTGCATGGCCTGGGCCATGCTTGGCAGGGCCGGCAGGTACATGTCTGTCGAGAGGGGCGAGAAAGCCCCCAAAAAAGCGAGGAAGGCGACGAGCCAACGGTTGCCGGGCCTGAAGAGGTGCTTGGACATGGGCTTCTTGTCTAAAACAGACGGAGCGCTCCGCCTGAGCAGGGCGCTCCGTCATGGGCAGGTTCGCAAACGGATCAGGAAGGGGAAGAGACGTGCCTTATTTCCAGAGATTGGAGTATTTCGCGGCGATGCCGTCTGTCCGCTCCACGAGCTTGTCAACGAGGGCGTCGATGTCGTCAGAAGCGACTATGCCGGAATCGGTGGCCAGAAGGTAGCGCAGATATCCGCGCCCCTGGCTGAACGTCCAGCAGATGCTGTAGACGGAGCCGACATTCGGGCGGGAAGGAAACTCGGGCTTGGTTTCAATCTGAAGGCCCATCTTGGGAACGTCCTTTCCCTCGTCGTCGTTCAGGACGAAAAGGTTGCTCTGATTGAAGCGCTCCTTCAGGCGGGTCGCGAGCCGTGAGCCGATGCTGTCGGTGCCGGTTGCGAGCACGCTGACCGTCGTCATGCGATCCCGGACTTTTTCGGGCTTGTCGGGAACGGGTTTGCCAGCCTGGGGGGCGGGCTGCCCGTCGCCAGGCGCCGCGAAGGAAACGGCCGGGGCGGCGAAGAGCGCCACGGCGGAGAGCAGAAGAAGCATGCGGAATGTGGCCATTTATCCATCCCTTTAGCCCGAAGGCTGTTGAAAGTATTTTCTAGAAAAATAGTAGAGAATTTTTTGAGAATTGGCAAGCGCGGGGGGAGTGAAACGCGCAGCACGCCATTGTTCGTCGTCACCTGTGATCGAAGTCATCTGGCGGGCAGCGGGGAGGCCAAGCTTTGCCGCCCGCCCGTAGTAAGCAACGGGAAAGGGGAGAGATGTAAATTTTGATGTTCGGCTTGAAGAAAGTCAAGCGCTAGAGGAAAAACGGAAGTTTCGATAGCACGTTGCTGTCGAGGGCTATTCCCGTCCGGCAAGCTGCAGGACGAGTTTGTTGATGCTGTCGGGAGAAAGTCCCGTCACTGCGCAGACCTCGGCCTCGCTCTGGCCGCCTTCGAGCATGTTGCGGGCCACTTCGCGGCAGGCAAGACGGAAGCCCTCTTTGAAACCCTGCAGATAGCCCTCTCGGAAACCCTCAAGGCGGCCGCGCATGCCGCCGCGCTGCATCAGTTCGTCAGTCCATTGCCGTGCGTGATCTTCAAGCATGCCGCTCTTGCTCCGTTGGGGTTTCAGTTTTTAAGGGGGGCGTGTCGCCCTCCTCATCGGGGGTGGATTGGATCATGTTTCGGCCTATCTCTTTGCGGGCCTGATCGAAACCTGCCTGGAAGCCTTCGAGAAAGCCTACATGGAAGCCTGTGATATGCCCCCGCATGCCGCCGCGCCGCAGCAACTCGTCAGCCTGTTTTTTCGCTCGTTCTTCAAGCATGGTGTTTCACGATCCTGTCTGTGTACGGTATCGGGCGGGTTGAAGAAAGATATCCCGACGTTCCGCCCCGGACAAGTGTTTTTATCGGCAGAAATCCGGCCGGCATGAGGGGTGGGTGAAATTTTGTTTTTGACGTGTGTTTGCCGCTTTTTACTTGATGTTCGACGAACGTCAGGATACCATTTCTACAAAAAGCATGGCGGTCGGCGTGCGCGCAGTTCGCCGTGGCGAACCGTGTGCACGAATCGGAGGAGTGCTATGCCGCAGAACATGTCTGTTGCGGAAAACAGGGATTACGAAATCGGCCGGCTGTACGATCTGCCCATTGAAGCCATCTCCCCCAATCCCGACCAGCCGCGCCGCACGTTTGAGCCCGCGCCCATGGAGGCGCTCAAGCGCTCCATTGAGCGCGAAGGCCTTTTGCAACCCATCGCCGTTTTGCCGGGCGGGGACGGGCGTTTCCTCATTGCGGCGGGCGAACGGCGCTACCGTGCCTTCTGCGAACTCGGGCGCAGCACCATACCGGCGTGTATCGTTTCGGGTGACGTGGAAGACCTCGCCATAGTCGAAAACATCGTGCGCGAAGACCTGAACCCGATGGAGCGGGCGATGGCGATGCAGACCTTCCTGCAAAAGCACCGCATGACGAAGAAGGCGCTCGCGGCGACCCTGGGATTGGCAAAAAACAGCGTTTCGGAGATACTTTCGCTCAACAAGCTCCCCGAGGAGATACGCAGCATTGTCTTACACGACAAGCGCTATCCCCTGCGTGGCCTGCGTGTCATCGCACGCACGCGCGACGCCGCGCAGCAGCGGGAACGGTTCGCGCGCCTCAAGGCCCGCATAGATGGGGAGAACGCGTCCGACGCGGAGACGACGGGCAGGACGGCGGATTTTGATGCGGCGAAGAAACGCGACCGCATCCTCAAGATGACGGCAGAACTGAAGCGCCTGTATCAGGCCGTCCCCAGAGAGAAGCTCAGGAAACTCGCGCCCGAGATAGAGGAACTGCACGAGCAGCTCGAAGCCATACGCTACCGCATCAGCGACGAAATCCGACTCAGGGATTAGTCGTCGCGGCAGCGCCGCCACGCATTCTGATTCCTTTCTGTTTCGGTCCGGCCGGCAGGCACGGCCGTCTTCTGAAGGACTATTGCTTCGCGTCCTTGATGCTGTCCAGGATACCCTTGAGAGTGTTCGTGTCCTCGCCGCCCATGGTGGCGGTGAAGGCCTTGCCTTCCGTGACCATGACGATCATCGCGATGTTGGAGCCTTCGGCCTTGTAATAGATGTTGGCGACGGAGGCGTCGCCCTCGACCTTCTCCACGGAGTTTTTCGGATCCTTGGCGAGCTCTTTCGCGATCGCATCGGCGAACTGCTTGGCGTTCAGACCGCTGGCGGGGTTGACCTGCAGGGCCATGGAAGTCTTTTGGTCAGCCGAGTTGACGATGACGCCGTCGGCGCGCGGAACGGTCTGCCATCCATCAGGAACGTCAATGGTGAAACGGCTGGACTGGGGGCCAAATTCCTGCACGGCGGCCTGGGCGGCGGGGGCAATGGACAGCATGCCGGCGAGAAGGGCGAGAGAGAGAAGTTTTTTCATTGCGATCCTTCCTTTGGGGTGAAGATTCGGGGGGCATCGTACAAAGAACATGAACACATTCTGAAGGGGCGGTCAATCCCCTAGGGAGCCAGCAGAATGCAGATTGTGGGAGACGTCTCCTGAAGGTCGGGAATGCGCCTTGCGGGCACGAGAGGCCCGATCGTAGTTTTTGTGCAAAGAAACCGTCCGCGCAGCGGATGCGTGAAAAGAGAGGGCCTTTTGCCCGGGCCCGATGCGGGAAAGGCATCTTTGCTTGACATCTCTTGCTGACATATGGGACACTGATTCGATTTATTGACCAAAGAGGCATCCCCGCCGAAATCAAGGAGAATGGTATGGCGAACGAAGATCAGCCGAGAAAGAAGCTCGGCAGCCGTCTGGGCTTTCTGCTGCTTTCGGCCGGGTGTGCCGTGGGCCTCGGCAATGTCTGGCGCTTCCCCTTCATCACGGGACAGTACGGCGGCGCGGTCTTCGTGGGCTTCTACCTGCTTTTCCTGCTCGCCGTCATGCCCGTGCTTGTCATGGAGTTCGCCGTGGGGCGCGCATCGAACCGCAATCTCGGCCTGGCCTTTCACCGCCTTGAGCCGGCCGGCACGAAATGGCATTCCTTCGGCTGGATCTCGCTCGCGGGCAGTTACATCCTCATGATGTTCTATGCGACGGTGACCGGCTGGTTTCTGCTGTACTGCTGGTACATGGCCAGCGGCCAGCTCGCCGGCCTTGCGCCGGATGCCGTGGCTTCGTTTTTCAGCGGCATGCTCGGTCGCGCCGACATGCAGGTGCTCGGCATGACCATGACAGTGGTGCTTGGCTTCGGTGTCTGCGCCATCGGTCTGCGCCGGGGCGTGGAGCGCACGGTCAAGATCATGATGCTCGGCCTGTTCGCCCTGCTCGTCGTGCTCGTCGTGCGCTCGCTCATGCTGCCGGGCGCCATGGAGGGGGTGCGTTTCTATCTTGTGCCCGACTTCGCGAGAGCGCAGGAAGCGGGCTTGTGGAACGTGTGCAGCGCCGCCATGAACCAGGCCTTCTTCACGCTTTCCATCGGCATCGGCTCAATGGCCGTCTTCGGCAGCTATCTGCAGAAGACCCGCTCGCTGACAGGCGAGGCCACCGTCATCATCGGTCTGGACACCTTTGTCGCCATCATGGCTGGCCTCGTCATCTTCCCCGCCTGCTACGCCTTCGGCGTCAAGCCCGGCGCCGGCCCGGGCCTCATCTTCATCAGCCTGCCGAATGTCTTCAACGCGATGGCCGGCGGCCAGATGTGGGGCACGCTTTTCTTCATCTTCATGGCCTTCGCGGCCCTTTCGACGGTCATTGCCGTCTTCGAGAACATCATATCCTACAGTCAGGATGTCTGGGGGATACCCCGCAGACGGGCCGCCGTACTGCACATGCTGCTCATGTGGATATGCGCCCTGCCGTGTGCCCTCGGCTTCAACGAGCTGAGCTTCATAAAACCCTTCGGCGGTGATTCCTGCATCCTCGACCTTGAGGACTTCATCGTCAGCAACAACCTTCTGCCGCTCGGTTCCCTTCTGCTCGCTCTTTTCTGCTGCTGGCGCCGGGGCTGGGGCTGGGAGGGCTTCATCGCCGAGGTCGATTCCGGCACCGGCATGAAGTTTCCCCGCTGGATGCGTTTCTGGGCGACCTGGGGGCTGCCCGTATTCATTGTCGTGCTTTTCATCGTCGGCTATGTGGACAAGTTCTGCAAGTGACGTATAATTCCTTTTTCTCGCAGCGTAAGTGTCTGCCTGCGCGGATAAAGTTTTGAACCGCGCGGGTACGTGCTTGACGCAAAGGCTTTTTTGTTTCAATACTGACTCTTCAAAAGAAGTTATCCCTCGTCGTCTTGATCGGCCCTTCCCGGGGGGGCGGCAGCGGGCGGCGGGGCGACCCATAGAGTGAGGCTCACCGTACATGTCGAAGATTCTGGATACTGTACTCGGCTGTTTTTCCAATGACCTTGCCATCGATCTCGGCACGGCCAACACCTGTGTCTATGTGAAGGGACACGGCATCGTCCTTCGCGAGCCCTCCGTCGTCGCTGTGCGTAAGGATTCGCGCGGCAACAACGAGGTCGTGGCTGTGGGCGCCGAGGCGAAGCGCATGCTCGGGCGTACCCCCGGCAACATCTGGGCCATACGCCCCATGAAGGACGGTGTCATCGCTGATTTTGAGACCACGGAGGCGATGCTGCGCCATTTCATCGCCAAGGCGCACAATGCGCGCCACCTCGTTCGGCCGCGCATCATGGTGTGCGTGCCCACGGGCATAACCCAGGTGGAGAAACGCGCCGTCAAGGAATCCGCCCAGTCAGCTGGCGCCCGTGAGGTCTACCTCATTGAGGAACCCATGGCTGCGGCCATAGGCGCCGATCTGCCCATTCAGGAACCCACGAGCAACATGGTCGTCGACATCGGCGGCGGCACGACCGAAGTGGCCGTCATATCCCTTTCGGGAATCGTCTATTCCCGTTCGGTGCGCGTGGGCGGCGACAAGATGGACGAAGCCATCATGACCCACGTGAAGCGCAAGTACAACATGCTCATCGGCGAGTCCTCGGCGGAAACCATCAAGATGAAGATCGCCTCCGCCTATCCGATGGATCCCGAGCAGCAGATCGAGGTCAAGGGCCGGGACCTCGTAACGGGCATACCGCAGAACATCATCATCACCTCTGAAGAGGTCCGCAAGGCCATCTCCGAGCAGGTGGACAGCATCGTGCAGGCCGTGCGCATCGCCCTTGAACAGACGCCGCCGGAACTGGCGGCCGACATCGTCGACCGCGGTATCGTGCTCACGGGCGGCGGCGCGCTTCTCAAGGGCCTGGATTCCCTTCTGCGCGAAGAGACGCAGCTGCCGATCACGGTCGTCGACGATCCCCTGTCGACCGTCGTGCTTGGCACGGGAAAGGCGCTCGACAACCTTCATCTTCTC
>JAILMX010000161.1 GCA_024692205.1 Desulfovibrio sp.
TACAATACCAATTTCATTTATTATATCTCATTTCTTTAATCAGATGACAAATGAGCTTTTAAGTTACCAGGATTCATTAGAAGATAAGGTGTCGAAGATTATAAAGGATAATGAAAATTTATCATTACAGATCATACAGGCTCTTACTGAAACTATTGATGCAAAAGATAAGTATACAAATGGGCATTCTAGGCGTGTTGCAGAATATACGAGGGAAATAGCAAAAAGATGCGGATACAAAAGAGACGAATTGCTTAATATTTATTTGATTGCTTTGCTTCATGACATTGGAAAAATTTGTGTTCCTGATTTTATAATAAATAAAACATCAAAGCTCACAAAAGAAGAGTATGATATAGTAAAACAACATTCTATTCTTGGGGCTCATATTTTAAGTAAAATTCAAAATAAACCTGATCTTGTCTTAGGTGCGCGGTGGCATCATGAAAGATATGATGGCTTTGGTTATCCTGATGGTCTCAAGGGCAAGGATATCCCTGAAATTGCAAGAATTATAGCTGTGGCCGATGCCTATGATGCCATGACCAGCAACAGGAGTTATCGAGAAGCCCTTCCCCAAAAATATGTTCGTTTTGAAATTGCAAAAGAGAGAGGTAAGCAATTTGATCCGATTTTTGCCGATATTATGCTAAAAATGATAGATAACGACGCTGAATATAAACTGAGAGAAGCTTTTGACAGTACCCGTGATCGTAATGAGGGAATGGATTTCACGACTTCTGCCCTTATGAGCAATTACCCCGAAGCAGCTCTCTCAATGAGAATTTCAGAATATAAAGAAGGCGGAAGGCATCTCTCTTTTTCTCTGCTTGTTGATTTTGGTGAAAGCATGCCTGGCGGTTTTTTTGTATACAAGGCAGGCGGCAAGGAAGAGCTTCTTTATGTAAACAATATCGTTCTTCAGATGTTTGGATGTAACAATCTTGAAGAATTCAGGGAGTTAACAGATTATACGTTTAGAGGGATGGTGCATAAAAATGATATAGAGCGTGTTGAACTTTCTATAATAGAGCAAATTGAGAAAAATGACAATAAACTCGATTACGTTGAATATCGTATTTGCAGAAAAGATGGCAATATTCGCTGGGTTGATGATTACGGTCGTCTTGTCTCAACGGTTGAATATGGGGATGTTTTTTATGTTCTCATCAGAGATATTACGGATGAGCACTTCTCGCGCGAAAAAGCTACGTCTATGGATCACCTGACGCAAGTTTTCAACCGTAGGTACTTTGACGATGAGCTTAAGAAAAACATCAGTCATATTATGCGTCACGGTGGAAACTTGTGCCTCATTATGATTGACATTGATAAGTTTAAACAATTTAATGACTTGTATGGACATTTCTCCGGGGACAAATGCCTTTCTCAGGTTGCACATACCATGCGTAACTCGCTGAAACGAAAAACAGACGTCCTCTGCCGATACGGCGGGGAAGAGTTCGCGGTTATCCTTCCAGGAGCCATTCTTGAAGATGCTTCGCTCGTTGCGGAAAAATTACGGCGTGCAGTGCGGGATATTGGATTGCCTCATGAAGGTGGCCCCTGCGGCATAGTAACAATAAGTGCCGGTGTTGCTTTGCTCACAGGAGATGATGCAAAAAAGCTAAATAATCCGGCCGGACAATTGATAGAACTTGCCGATAAAGGATTATATGAGGCCAAGGAAAAAGGTCGTAATATTGTAATCGTCAACAGGTTTACTTATAATGATTCTGATTAAGCGATTTTTACAAAGTATGGCCTTTTCCAGAACGAGTTTTTGGGATCATAACATGAGAAAATTGATGATAGAGAGAAATTATATTTCTGAATATCACGCCTAGTTAATGCTGATACTTCATAATCTCCAGTAAATATGTGTTAATTATTGTTTATTCTCGAATCAATCACAGTAAATGAATATGAAAACATCTTTAAGAACAAAAATTGTATTGCTTTTATCTATATCTTTGTTTTTATTCGGTATTTTATCGGTATTTATTAGTTACAACATATACATCGATACGACAATTAGCCAAAATAAAATACTCGGTAAAGGCATTGCAAAACTTGTGGCAAGTACTATTGATCCTAATATGGTGAATGAATACCTCAAAAACGGAGAGAAGGCAGAAGGGTATTTGAGGACAAAAATACGTTTGCATAATATCCAGAAGAGTACACCAAATATTAAATTCGTCTACGTTTATAAAATACTTGCAGATGGATGCCATGTAGTTTTTGATATTGACACTAATGACATTCAAGGAGAAGCTCCAGGCACAATTATTCCATTTGACAAAGCATTTACAAAATACATTCCTACTTTGCTTACAGGAGGCACTATAGATCCGGTTATATCTGATGAAAAATACGGATGGCTTCTGACAACCTATGTTCCCGTCCATGATGATATGGGCGTTTGCCAGTGTTATGCAGCAGTTGATATTTCAATGGATTGGATACGTATTCAGGCAAACAACTATCTGGAAAAACTTGCAATTATATTTTTTGCTATTTTTATTGTATTATTAATAACTAGTATTATATTGTCGAATTCAAAAATTATTATTCCAATAAATAAGATGGTAACAGCAACAAATATGTTCGTCTATGATAATAAATATTCTCTTGAAAAAAGCCTCGAATGGATGCGTCATATAAACATTAAAACCGGTGATGAGATTGAGAATCTTTATCTCGCTGTTTCAAAAATGGCTTCTGATAGCGTTGTATACATAGATGATATAAAAAAGAAAAATGATGCTATTTCTGCAATGCAAAATGCTTTTATTTTAACGCTTGCAGATATGATTGAAAGCCGTGACAAAAATACAGGTCAGCATATTCGTAAAACAGCTGAATATGTTAAAATTATCCTGCAAGCGTTGAAGGATCAAGGAATATATAAAGAAGAAATAACGGATGAATTTATGAAAAATGTTATTAAATCTGCACCATTACACGATATTGGAAAAATAAATGTTCCAGATGCCATTTTGAATAAGCCTGGTAAGCTGACGGATGAAGAATTTACCCTGATGAAATCACATTCGTCTGTAGGCGGAGAAATTATTTCACATATTATTGATGTGGTTCCCGATTCAGATTACCTGTCTGAGGCCAAAAATTTGGCAACGTATCATCATGAAAAATGGAATGGGAGCGGCTATCCTGCTGGACTTTCCAAAGAAGACATTCCCCTGTCAGCGCGCGTTATGGCCGTAGCAGATGTCTTTGACGCACTCGTTTCAAATCGCAGTTACAAGAAAGGCTTTCCCTACGAAAAGGCACTCGCCATCATCGTGGAGGAACGGGAGACACATTTTGATCCAAAAATAGTTGACGCCTTTTTAGCAGCAAAGGAAGAGGTTCTCCGTGTAGCCGACCAGTTTAAAAGAATGGAAGATCCACAAGGCGATGAGACATCCCACTCTCTCTAATGCCTGCTGATATTTGAACAGTAGGCGTGCCAGCCTGTGCCCCTTACCTCTTTGCATTTCTGTCAGACGGGCGGTGATGAGTGCTCACAGCTGCCCATCTGTTGGACGCCGTTTTTTCAGACGGCTTTTCTGTCATTAGTTTTATAGGTGCCGTGCGGCGGCATGTGCTGTCACGGCATCAAGCCCGCTTTGGAGGTAATCCATGATGAGAAAATCGCTGATCCTTGCTTTTCTTCTTTCCTTCTGTCTTTTCGTTCAGGCTCCCCTCGCGGACCCTTCGGTGGAAATCGGTGACGAGGTTACCATCAATGAAGGTATTGACGGTACGGTGGAAAACGAACTTAACAAGGCGACCGGCCTGAAAAAGTTTATCCTGCAGGAGTGCGGCGACGCCGATCTTGCAAAATTGTGCGCGTTGTTTCCCAACATGGAAGCGCTTCAGGTGAACGATGGGGAAAATATCAGGAATCTTGCGCCGTTGGCAGGACTCAAAAAACTGCAGACCTTGGGTCTGAGCGGCTGCGCGGCCACCGATCTTTCGCCCGTCGCAGGTCTGACGGGGCTCACAACGCTCCATGTAGAAGCCGCCATGAGCGACTTGAGCTGGATGGAGAAGCTCGTCAACCTTACCATGGTCACTGTAGGCTCCGAAAAATTCAATTCTCTTAAGGGCTTGCCCCGGCTGCCCCAGCTTACGCATATCGTCATTTCAGGGGGACAGCCCGAAGACCTGACGCCCATTGTGGAGGCACTGCCCAATCTGAAAACTCTGGCGCTGCGTGACATGGCCCTGCCCGACCTGACTCCCCTGGCCAAACTCTCCATGCTGGAGCATCTTGACCTCTACGGTTCAACGTTGAAAGATTTCAGCCCTCTCGTCGGATGTCCCAAGCTGGTCAAGCTGAACTACTATGGTACAGAAGCGGAGGACTATGCCACGTTGGGCAAGCTGATCAATCTGCAGGAACTTGAGGGCGGCATGAGCAAGGTGAGAGACATCGCCTGGATTGTGAATCTGCCCAAACTCAAGCTTTTTTCCATGTTCAATGAGGCGGTGCTGGATTTCAGCCCGCTTGCGAAAACGCATCTTGAATTCCTGAAGCTGTGGAAAATGAGCAGGGGCGCGCCCATGGATCTGACACATGTGGCCAAGATCGCGGGTCTCCGAGAATTGGAAATCCATGATATGGAGGTAACGAACTTCGGGGCTCTCTCCGCCTGTGCGGCCCTTCAAAAAATTACGGTTACGGATGTGAAGGGTGCGGGCGACCTCGCCGCCATTAAGAAACTGCCCAAACTCAGGAAAGTGGTGGTGGACGGGGATATGCCGGTGGCGGCCCTCAAGGGCTTCGCTTCGGGCGTGGAAGTTGTGAAGGATTAAGGCGCTTCATTGGATGAATACTCCGGGCCGCTTTCTCACGAGGCGGCCCGATCCGTTTAGGGAACATCGTGTTGGAGCCACAGGCCATTGTCTAAAGCGTACGTTCGGAAAAAGTCCAGAAACCACAAGGGATTCCAGTGCTTCTCCGGCAGAGTGGCGCTGCCGCCCTCGGCATGGGCTGTGATGCTCTCGCCCGACGCATAGTCAATGCGCAGATCCAGCAGTTCGCCCAAGGCTGTGTCCCGCTTGCTGTGGCCGTTGAGTCGTGCGATACCGTGCGTTTCGACAAGATGCTGCAAGGCTGTGAGCACAGCGGCGGGCACCACGCCCGCCACCCGCAGTCCGGCAGTGTCGCACCGCATCTCCATTTCCGCGGCGCTCTGTGTCTTTTTCAATGTAAGGAGCCAGATGCCCTGCGGGTACGGCTGCTCGGCATCTGGTATAAATCTGCCGTTTTCGGAATGCCCTGTTTCGTCGTTCCAGGCGAAGCGTACGGAAAAATCGACAATATCCCTGGAGACAGTGCTCTTGGGCGCATCCCGCCAGGACATGTCCGTGACGGCACCGTCGAGGTCGGGTTCCGTATCCTTAGCGAAACCGTTTGCCTGTGTGATGTCCATCATGCACCCCCATGCGCAGACTGCCACTGTCAGCGGCAAGATTCGGTATTGCAGCGCAGTCATTTTTTGTAGGAAGGCGGATACCGCATCCTGCAGAAAAGCGACGTTCATTAGCGCCCTGAGCGCCCGAATCCAGGCTTGAAGCTGTGCGTCACCGTTGACACCGCCATGTCGAAGGACGGCTTCTGCGCCCTTGGGGCGATGATCAGCAGCACATTGGCCGTGTCACCTTTGAGGAAGTACTTGACATAGACGTAGTTTCCCCGCGTATCTTCAGCCGTCAGCGCAAACCAATCTTTCGCGGGACCGACTTCCTCCTTGAGGATGTCCCTGTAACCCTTTGCCTCTTCGTTCAGCAATGTCTGCAGGGGAATAGTTGCGTATCCGCCGCGAACAAAGGCGCGTACGCGGGTGACATCCGTGTCGCCTTCTGAGCCGTTATGGATGGTGATCTCCCTGCCGCCGTCGTTCTCCACAGCATCCCACTGGCCCGGCGGCAAGGCAAAGGAAAAGCCGGAAACCTTGTTTACATAACGGGGATTGTCCGTATTAAGAAAGACACGTTCCCCGGCAACGGCATGGAATGGAAAAAGGCAGAGGCAGAGAAAACAGATGACTGTCGGCAGCGTTCGCATGGGTATCCCTCCATTTTCATCTACATTGACGAAAAGAGCGGGCAAGTCAAGGCTGCCAACCAATGCAATGGCTGGTGGCTTGACAAAGAAAAGGCGTTCATGCGAAGCAACTATGCGGCCTGATGGCAACGCAACTCAGGCATTAAGGGCGTAGTGGTGGCCTGCCCGTCGGCAACTGTTGGAAACTGAGTGGCTTCGGCAAGGAAAACTGACGGGCGGCGCGGTGCCCACTCTGAGGGCGGTCGACGCACAAACCTCACTCAGGAGACGGACGGTATGCGAACTCTGATTGTTCAGGCCCTGTATGTTCTGTTGGTACTGACTCTGTGCCTCTCAGCCCTCCCCGCGCGGGCGGACATAGCGCTTCCGCCCGGTTTGATGAAACCCTATGAAATGGGAACAAAACTGGAGGTTACCTGCAATCGGGCAGGCAGGACGCTGACCATATATCTCCATACGCCCGGGCCGTGTGATTACACCATCGCTTTGCGCGAAGAGGGAGGGAAATACCTAGTGGAGCCACGCTCTGGCTCGCTTCAGCGATTCGGCAGTCAGACATGCTCCCTGAGAATGGACCTTCCCGCGCTCAAGCCGGGCGAAAGCGCGCGCTACCATTTCACGGCAAAGGGGCGCTTGTTCAATTATAAAAAGGTACCTGTCGCAGGCAATGAGGACGAAGGCAGGCTTGCGGCCATGGGCAGGAACATGCGTGTTCGTTCCGGCCTCGCCGATCCGAATGAATTCCGCTACGAGTTGAAAGATAAGAACGGCAAGGCATTCGATTTTGACATCCCTCTTGTCGTCACGGGCGGCGAGGGAGGGGACTGTTCCGTGATCTTCAAAGGCAAGTCCGTTCGCTGACAGCGCATGCTCTTCCTGCTGACGATTCTGCACTTCGCTGTGGACGGCTCTTGCGGCGCGGCGCTGGCGGCGCATGATCAGGGGGGCACGGCCTACGCAGACATTTTGCGGCTGTTTGCCCTGTACAATCTCATTGCCTTTGGCGGCCAATGGGCGGCGGGACTTCTGCTGGACCTGTGTCCGCGTCGGCTGCCGGCTACGCTGGCTCTTGCCGTGATGCTCCTTGGGGTGGGGATCTTGTCTGGCTTGGGCTGGACAGTCCAGGCCGTCTGTCTTGGTGCGGGCAACTGTCTCTTCCATGCGGCGGGCGGCAGTTTTGTGCTGCGGCGGTACGATACGTATGCCGCGCCGGGCATCTTTGTTTCCAGCGGAGCCGTGGGGCTGGCTCTAGGGCTGAACGGCCTTGCGCCGGCACTGGTTTTTTGGGTGTTGTGCGCGGTTGGCACGGCGGCAATGCTAGTCGCGCTGGGCCGCCAAGGAGTGCCGCCAATCCATAGCATCCAAAAACAAGCCCCCGGCAACCGATTGCTGCTGTTCTCCTGTGTCTTTCTGCTTCTGGCCTGTGTGACCTTGCGTGGTTTCGGCGGCTGTGGCGGTGAGGCGACCTGGATTCTGCTGTTTCCGTTCGTTTTCGCCTTGGGCAAGGCATTGGGCGGTTTCTGTGGCGACTGGCTTGGCTACAGCAACACCATTCTTGCTATTTTTCTCATCTGTTTTTTCGCGCTCCAAGTAAATGGATTGTTTTGTCTGCTGCTCTTGGCCTTGGCCTTCAATATGACCATGCCGCTAACACTTCGGCTGGCGCACTGGTGCTGTCCGGCGTATCCGGGGCTCATGTTCGGCTTGGCGGCCGGGTGCCTGTTGCCGGGGGCGTTTCTCGGCGGCTTCATGCTGTCCGTGCCGCCGCATGCTATGGCCGTGGCGGTGTTTCTCATTCTTTTCGCTGCAGGTGGCCTGTTTTGCCGGTATGCGTCTGACGGCGCGAGGCTCAGGCCATGATGCCGTCCGCGATGGTCACGGGCACCCCCCTGAGGTGGTGGCTGCTGATTCCGGCGCTCCTGACGGCGACCATTGAGACTCCGGTTTTTTGGCTGTGCGGCTACCGCAAGGTGCGGCAATGCCTGTGGTTTGCCGGGATCAACATCGTGACCAACCTGCTGCTGAATGAATTCCTGATGACGCAGGCCGATAATGCACAGTATGACCGGCTGGTGCCGGCGTGTGAATTTGTCGTCGTCCTGCTGGAATTCGCCCTGTGCCGCTATTCTGTGGGCGGATCGGCAAAGCGTTTGTGGCTGACGCTTGCCGCATCCAACGCTTGCAGCTACGGTATCGGCCTTGTCGTATGTCGTGCACTTTTGGGATGAACAGCATGTCTTGCGCGCGCTGGACAACCCCTCGGAGACTGCGTGGTATGCCGCTGCCTGTCAAGTGATCCCTTGATGATAGCCTTTTGGAAAGAGGAGATATTCATGTTGAGTTCCTGCCTCATTTTAGCCGTCGTCCTCCCCATGATGACCTGTAGCGCCGCAGAAGCCGCCAGCAAAGATCTGGAAGAATCTGTCTCCTACGCGGCCTATCATTCCGAGTGGGGTGACAATCTGACGCCTCCCATTGCGCGACGTATCCACCTTGAGTTGAATAAGGCCAGGCTGAACGTCAGCTTGACCGGGGGCATGCCCTCGCAGAACTACGCCGGTCCCGTGGATGGCAAGACCTTCGACGAGATTGCTGGCCTCCTTCGCTCCATGGACGCCACTTCTTGGCCTGGCTCGACCGGCGATGAGGAGAAGGGCGAACGTCGTAAGGATCGCTGCGTGTGGAGCGTGTGCGTCGTCAGGGAGCCGAACAGCCGGAGGATGCGCGTCTACGGTGCAGATAATGGCAGGGATACCCTCCGTCTTGAGGCAGAGGCGAGACTGTGCAATTATCTTCAGAAGAAACTGCCCGAACTGTATGCCTCCATGCCGAAGAGGCTGACGCACCTGTCGGTCAGCGACAGGCCAGCAGCAGGCTACTGGTCTGTTGTCGCCGACGAAGGCCGCGTACGCGTCTGCGTCATCACCAAAGGTCAGCCTGAGGCTGAGTTCTATGCGGATCCGGAAATCCTAGAGACGCTGCGCTCTCTGCTGGAGAAGAGCGGGGCCGATACGTGGCACGGTTTTGGCTATGGCAGGTACGAACCTGGCAAGATGCCGCTGTTCCTTGATGCCGTCTACAGCACTGGACAATCTGTGGTCGTGATGGCTGAGCCCGACAGTATGCCTGAAGGCTTCGCCGAATTCTGCAACGCCCTGCGCTCTAGACTGGCCTTTCTTGCGCAGCGCTGGCAGGAGACCGGAGCCGTTCCAACAGGCGGGATCAAGAGTTTCCGCTTCGGCGAGAACGGCATGCGGATGAAGCCTCACTACTTATTCTACCGCCGTCTTGGTAGCGGGGGGTCACGAGCGCATATCATGCGCGTGTGGGGGGGCAATCCTGCTGGCGAGGCTCTCTTGAGCGAGGCTGAAGAACTGGAACTTGCCGGCATCCTGCGCGGCCTTGCCTCATGGGACGGCTTCGATGGCAATGCGCGCGGTGTGCTGGACGCGCCGGGTTTCTTCTTCAACGTCGAATTCGCCGGCGGCAGGAGCATCAGTGCCAGAGGCTACGGCAAGTTTCCCCAGGGCTATCGGGAAGGCCGGGACAGGATTCTGAACTTCATTGAGAAGAGGCTGCCGGAGCCAACCCAGGGCAGATAGCCTGACGGACAACACGGGCATTCTGTGATTTCTTCTGCGAAAGGCGCACACACACATTTTTGGGGGGGTAGCCGTAGGCGCTCATGGGAGAAAGACGGGCGGGTGCGGGGCGCCTATTCTCTTGTCAGGAGGCAATGCACCTGCTCAAGAATGAGAGAGCAGCCGCCCACCTCTGCGGAGCTCATCGCAGTCTTGTGACGAATCCGGCCGCAGTCATCCAGAAAGGTCCATAGTGACGAGAGCACGTCATCCTCCTCATAGGAAATGAACGCTTGCTCAATCATTCGGTACTGCCTGTGCGACAGAGGACGCATCAGCTCGCGCCGTATCCTTTCGTCAGCTTCCTCGAAGTCCCGCGCGTCGCCTTCCGCAATCCGCTTCGCGTAATACTGCTGCGTCTTGAAAACGAAGTCGAAGTTTTCAAGGAGGAAGCCTTTCAGCTTCAGTCTGTCTCCGTCTTCGAGAAGGCGCTTCAGCTCTTCGAATTTTTTCAGGAATTCGGCGTCGTAGAGAATGATCTTCGATGTCATCGCTTCATTTTGTTTCACGCCGAGTAATCAGTGATGACGCCGGTACCGGCCTCGGGAACCACGTAGGGGCTTTCGATGGGATGTCCGAAGGTGTCGTGCATGGTCGCGCCGGAGCGGTGCAGGGCTTCCGCAGGATAGTCTCGGAACTGCAGGAATCCGTCGTGAAGAGTGGCGCCGGAGGCATAGAGCGCCTCGGCCGGCAGGTCGCGGAACTGCGTCAATGGCTGGGCGATATCCAGAGGCAGCAGTCCAAAGCTCAAGGGGAACATGATGTCTTCCACCCTGTTAGCATCACCTTATCAGCGGCGCGTAGGGGGCGTCAAGACGATCAGAAGGGCTCTGCAGCTCCGTTTAGCAGCGTCAGCAAAAGAGTGATTTCTTTATGATACGCCGAAGCGTCCGCCGTTGGAGAAAAATCCAGGGCGGACGCTACTGTACTTCTTCTTGAACATTACCAGCTCGGTTTTCTTTCTCGACGATTTTTCCCTCTGTCGACAATTCCATGTAGTAAAACTTATGAATGATGCTCTTACTGAAACAAGACGTTGGCTCCATCGTGAATTTAGCCGCGTGGTCGTGAAACGGATGGGCGTGCCAAGTAAGCGTTGCTTACCGGGGCAGTGAAACTATGTTTGCGGGCTTGAGTTTTTGTGCACCAAGAATTCGCTGTAGAGATGGATACAACTATTTGGAATTATTGTCTTCTAATGATTTCTTTTCCGAAGCGACAGCGTGTGAGTAGTCCCAAACCGTATGCCACGGCCCGCTGTGGTGCATGCCCTTCGCCGTGACGCAGGCCTCCGGGAGTCCTGCGGCCTTGCAGAACTCTTCGGAAAGCCGCGGGGGAATGATCGCGTCGCTTTCGCCCGATAGGTGCCGTTGTGGTATGCCGCTGACAAGCGGGGCCGCCGCAATGGGATCAAGGGATCGGGAAAGGGGGCTCACACCGTGAAGTTCCGTCCATGCGGCCATGTTGATGTTGCCGGCAATTGTTCCCAAAAAAACGACGTCTGAGCGCCGTGCAGCAAGCAGGACGGCGCATCCGCCACCGCCGGAAAAACCAATCAGGGCAACCTTTCGGGCTCCGTCGAGAGCCTTCGTCTCGTCGATTGCGCTGCTCAAGGCGGTGATGACTTCATGTGACATACGGGCGCTCGTCCACCAAGCATGATCGCGCGCAGTCTGACTATCCCGTACATACTGGCCTGGCCTTGCGAGATAGAGTACGTGATTCGGGGAAGGATCGTTGACGGCGAGGAAAAGCCCGACCGGATTGCGAGGGGTGGGATCGGCCGAAGGTGTCGTCCGGTTACACCACGCATGGCCGTCCCCCTCAATATAGACTGTGAGCGTTTCGCCTTTACCCTGCCTATGCAGAGTGAAGAGACGGAAGAGAGGAGTGTCGCACAGCCGTGGCAGAAAGCCCCGTTCAAAGGCTTGGTTGAGAGCTGTTTCCCGGGGAATGGCAGGGGCGCATGATGCGGTAAGAATGAGGAGACTACAGAGAAGAAGGGGAGCGCGGATTGCGGGGTGGAGCATCAGATATCCCTGTCAGGACGGTAGCCGGGAGGTAGCTCTCGCAATGCCCCGAGAAGGTTGGAGACACCGGAAGTGCGACAGGCTATGTAGCAAGTTATATAGTCCTTGTGAGTCATTTCGTTTGCGAAGATGGGGTATCGGCGTTGCTCCGTTGCGAAGGGAAGCCGCAGCAGCCGGCCAAGGGCGGGATACAGGGGCAACCAGAAATAGCCCTCGGGATGCACATAGGTCTGTTTTACCGCATCGGGCAGAGGGGCAAGCCCCAAAAGGGAGAGCAGGGAATCGGCAATATGGAAGAGCAGTCTCGGGCCAGGATGGTTCACCGTAAGAAAAAGCTGCTCCTGTCGCCAGTATTCCCGCAAAATTGGGGCACAGGCGATATCACAGCCCTTCTCTTTTGCTTCTTCCTGCCTGAGGGAATCCTCGGCAATCTTTGCGACATCCCCTAAAAGAGCCCCTTCTTCCCGTGTGGCAAGGTACAGTATTTCCTTCGGAGACAGGTTTCTGGCCAGGAGTGATTCGACAAGTGTATCCGCGAAATCTATGTCGCGGATCCGGTTCGTCCACGTTGGCCAGTAGCCCTTGAAAAAAAGATTTGGAATGCGTATGGCCGTGCAGCCACGGGGAAGGGCGGCGAGAAGTCGGCGAGAGGATATATCCCCCCACTCGTCGCCGAGATTTTGATAGAGAAAGAGGGCGGCTTTTTTCAGAACATCCTGCGGAATGTGGTCGCGGGTGTAGTTCGTATAGCGGGCGATGCGGAAACGTGGATGAAATGTCGGGGAGTTTTCCAAGAGGGGGAGGAGAGCCTCACCTTGGCAGTTTGCGTGCAGAATGCAGAGGGCCTTCGCCATCAGGCAAGTATCCACCAGAGGATGATAGCCGACAGAAAAACGATGACGATGGCGAGAAGGAGGCGGATATTCTGACTCCAGCTGTAGCCGGGCGATTCCTGAAGGATGTCTTCGACGGATGCTATCGGGGCTGCCAGATCGTTTTTGTTGATCTTATCGTCCATGGAGGTCGTCTCCATCACTTCTGGGTGGGCCAGAATGGGCAGATTCTGGCTGGGGCATAGCCGGCATGGAAGGCATCCAGGAGTGTGCCGAAGTGCATTTGCTTGCGCGGTTTGATGCGCTGTGCCTCCGGACAGTCCTCGGGGAAGAAACGAAGAGACGTGCGGTTTCCGATGTAATTCTGCTTGGCGATGGGGGATGAAAGTATATGCTGCCACATGCCTCGCTTTTCGCGCATGGCCTGCCGTTGCAGTTCAAGCAGACGTTTCTGCAGGCTAGGGGTGAGGTTTTTGTGCGGATAGAAAAAGGCCGCGCCGCTACTCACCATGGCGTCGCTCAAGGATGAACCATCCGGCAGTATGACGTCAGCTATGATACGACCGTATGCGTCCTTTTCTTCGCTGCCGGCCGGGAGCAGGGAAACTTTGCGCCCTTTGGCCAGTTTGATCAACAAAAGGCGCGCCTCCCGCGAATAATACTGCGCCTGCAGGTTCTTGTGGGCCACCTCCGGTGCGTCTATGCCGGCCAGGCGGACGATGCGCCTGTCGTTCAGTTTGAGCGTGTCGCCGTCGAAACAGACCGACACCTGACCTTCGGATTTTTGCGGCGAGGCCGCGGAGGTCGGAAGGGCCAAGGAAAGCGTCAGACAGCACGCGAGCAAAAAAAATACCGCTCGCATGAGGATATCAGTTCTCATAGTACGACCGCAGGGGTTGGCTACGCACGGGATGGCGGAGTTTTCGCAGAGCTTTCGCCTCAATCTGGCGGATGCGCTCGCGAGTGACGTTGAAGAGCTTGCCAACTTCCTCAAGGGTGTGGTCGCTCTTCTCCTCAATGCCGAAGCGTTTGCGGAGAACCTGCTCCTCCCTCGGGGTGAGATCTGCCAGTACGGCGGCCATCTGTTCCGAGAGTTTCGTATTGATCACTTCTTCGGCAGGCGCGACTGCCTTCTTATCCTCAATAAAATCACCGAGGCTGGAATCCTCCTCGTCGCCTATGGGCGTCTCAAGGGATATGGGTTCTTTGGCGATTTTCAACACCTTTTTGACCTTGTCCACGGGATAATCCATGCGTTCCGCAATCTCCTCGGGGGTCGGGTCGCGGCCGAGCTCCTGCACGAGATAGCGGGAGGCGCGTATGAGTTTGTTGATCGTCTCTATCATGTGGACAGGGATGCGGATGGTTCTCGCCTGATCTGCGATGGCGCGGGTGATTGCCTGCCGTATCCACCAGGTGGCATAGGTGGAGAACTTGTAGCCGCGCTGGTATTCGAATTTGTCAACGGCCTTCATCAGGCCGATGTTGCCTTCTTGGATAAGGTCGAGGAACTGCAGCCCGCGGTTCGTGTATTTCTTGGCGATGGAGACGACAAGGCGGAGGTTGGAGCGGATGAGTTCCTGCTTGGCGCGCATGGCGGCCTTGTTGCCATTCTTGATGCGCCAGAGGACTTCTTCCAGATCGGTCACATTGTGGCAGCATTTGTCCTGCAGATTCTTCAGAATCTCCATCTTGCCCATGATCATCTCTTTGAAGGAGAATAGCTCGTCAATGGTCAGCCCAAGCTGGTCTGCAACAACATTGGGGGTTACCTCTCTCTTGTCGAGGCTTTCAAAGAGTTCCTTGATCTCAGACTGCGTACGGCCCGTGGAAAGTATGTAGGCGGTCAGGTCCCTCTGGCAGTTGTGCATCTGACGGACGTAGTCGTCGACAGTCTCAATGACGCGGTCGATAAGTGTCTTCTCCAGCTTGATCTCGCGCAGACGGGTGACAATCTCTTCCTTGAAGCTGATGATGTCCTTTTGTATGGAAGCCACGCGTCGTTCAAGCGTGTTACAGTCGTCAAGATGTTTGTATATACGGCGCTTTTTCTTGTAGACTGTGTGTATCTCATCAAGCAGGTTTATAACGCGCGAGCGCTGGTTCATCTCGTCTTCGGTGGGGTCGTCCTCCTCGATGGTCTTGACGACTTCTTTGAGCTTGATGCGGTTCTGGCGCAAGTCATCGCCCACATGGACGAGCGCCTCAACGGCAACCGGTACTTCAACGAGAGCATAGAGCACATCCTGCTCACCCATTTCTATCTTTTTCGCGATGACGACCTCTCCGTCCCGGTCGAGGAGGGGAACTGCCCCCATCTCGCGCAGGTACATCCTCACAGGATCGGTGCTTCGCGATGAGTAATCAGCGGATTCCTCGTCATCGGTCATCTCTATCTGTTCGTCAGGGATGGAATCGTCGACATCCGACGGCGGGGCGGAAAATTTCTTGCCGTCTTTTTCAGAATCGACGATGGCGATATCCAATTGATCGAAGACGCTGATGATTTCTTCGAATTGCTCTGTCGACGGCGTCATTTCCGAGGGGAGAGCCTTATTGACTTCTTCCCAAGTCAGGAAGCCGGTTGTCTTTCCTTTGTCGATAAGCGATTGAATCTGTGGAATCTCTTTAAGATTGCTCATTTTTTTGCTCCAGAGTCGTCTGCAGAGCCTGAAGATATACCAAGTCTCCGTCAAAGTCATCCTTGCCGCATCTGTCCCGAAGGGCTGCCGATACGGAAGCCTTTTGCGCCGAAAGGTACCATGAATCGAGATAGTTTTTGAGAGCGTTGAGCTCCCTTTCGCAATTGTCCATAGGGGGGGCCGCATCTTCGCGGCGGCATCGCGTCCAGAAAGCCTTCTCCCTCTCATCCAGTTCGCAGACGCTGTCGACACCCTTCTGGAGTTTTGCCCAGAATCGTAGTGCCTGAGGGGATTTTAGGGCAAGATCTGCCCCGATACCGCGCAGATCATCCAGTTTGTCCGGGTAGCGTATCGCGAACATCAGTATCTGCCGCTCGTTTCGGGACTGTGCGGTGTCTTGGAGTGAAGGTGCGATGCCGGCCGTGGAGGCAATGCGTCCCTGATGCTGGCGCCAATCGGAAAAGCCTTGCCGTAGATCCTGTTCCGAAAGTTGCAGCTGCGTTGCGAGCCGGGAGATGTAGTAGGTTGCAAGTTCCGGCAGAGCGATCTGCTTTAAAAATCCATGAGCCCAGTCTATTGCTTCCCTGGGGGATTGGTTGCGAAGGGCTGTCATGCAGAAACTAAAGCCGTCGGAGGCCTCGTCCTGCAGGCGGTCGAAGGCATCTGTGCCGGCAGTGCGAAGAAAGCTGTCTATGTCTTCTCCGTCAGGCAAGAGGACGACCCTGCATGCGAGCCCTCGCGTCAGCACCATTTCGCATGCCTTGAGGGCCGCTTTGCGTCCCGGTCCGTCACCGTCGAAGAGCATAAGAAGGTTAGAAGTGAAGCCTGAAAGCCGTTTTACCTGATCCTGGGTGAGAGCCGTGCCGAGTACGCCCACGGCATTTGTATAGCCGAACTGATGAAGCGTGAGGACATCCATGTAGCCTTCTGTCAGCATCGCCTGCCCCTTCGCCGAGATGCTGCGCCGCGCCTGCGCCAATCCGTAGAGATGCTCCCCTTTTTTATAGATGGGGGTATCGGAGCTGTTGATGTATTTCGCTTCGTCGTTCTTCTGCTCTATGATGCGCCCGCCGAAGGCAATGATCTGGTTTGCGAGGCTTCGTATGGGGAATATGAGCCTGCCGCGGAAACGGTCGTACATCCGCCGCCCCGTATCCGCTTTGGCGAGAAGGCCCGCCTCAGTGGCGATATCGAGTGGAAAGCCTGCCCGTTCGAGCGCCCCCGCCAAGCTGCGCCATTCCTTGTCGGCCCAGCCCAAGGCGAAATGCTGCTGTATCTCGAGCGAAAGGCCCCGCTTTTGGATATAGGCACGGCATTCTGCAGCGGAGGATGCATTGAGAGCCTGCGCGAACCACGAGGCGGCATAGTCGTACATGCGCAGCATAAGCTGCTTTTTATCCTGCCCTTCGCGTCGCCTGCGGGCTTCTGCGGCATCAGGTCCGCGCCTTCCTCTCGAATCAATGGTGACGTGCGCCTCGCTGGCAAGGGCCGCCAGCGTTTCTGAAAAATCCAGGCCGTTTATCTTGCTGTAGAATTCAAAGATGTCGCCGGAAGCGTGGCAACCGAAACAGATGAAGGAACCCTGCTCTTCGTTGACATAAAAGGAGGGTTTCGTTTCCTGATGGAAAGGGCACGGCGCCACCCAGCGGGCTCCGTTTCGCTTCAGATCCACGTATCGGCGCACGATGTCCACGATGTTCAGGCGCTCCTTGATGGCGCGGATGGCTTCCTTGTATTCCAAAGAGAATCCCCCGAACGAAAGAGATAAGCACTAACTGTCGGGTTGTGAAGGCATTGGAAAAATCAGCGTAGACGCACCTCTGTCATACCGTCGCCGCCGTGATCCTCTGAGGCGAGGGCAAAGCTTGCCACAGATGGGCAGGTGCGGAGAAAACTATGGATTTCACGCCGCAGCGCACCGGTGCCGCGCCCGTGGACAACTTCTATATTCTCAAAGCCGGCGAGAACGGCTTTGTCAAGAAAACGGGAAAGCTCATGCAGGGCATTTTCCGTGCGTTGTCCGCGTACGTCAAGACGCAGAGATGCGCCTTCGCGGGCAGTGTTCACTACCGTCGCTCCGGAAAGAGGCTTGTTGGGCGGGCCTGCGGCAATCATCACGTCAGACATTTGTGCCCACAGGGAAACGCCGCCCATGTCCAAACGTACACGACCGCGGCGTTCGTCGATATCGGTTATGACGCCGTGCTTGCGGAACGCCGCGTGCAGGACACGTTGCCCGACGACAGGTTTGTCGCACGGGGCGAGAAGCGTTTGCCCGCCCTGGGCCTTTTTTTCTGGCACAAGCGATGCCCGAAGGCATGACATCTCCTTGAGAGACTGTTTCGCTGTGGCCCGACCTTCTTTCCATGCCCGCATGAGTTCCTGCGCTTTCTCCCGTACTTCTTCTAATAGTTTTTCGCGGGTTTTTTTCAGCGTATCGCGCTGGCGTTGGGTGTCGGCGCGCAGTTTTTCCCGCTCGGCATCCAGACTTTGCAGCTCCTTTTCACGACGTGCCGCGAGCGCATTGAGGCGGTCTAGCAGACCTTCCGTATCGTGCCCAGCCTGCAGAAGATACTTTTCGGCACGTTGCAGAATCTCTTCAGGTAGGCCATGTTCCCTTGCGGTCGCAAGGGCCTGGCTGGCGCCTACCTGGTCGTAGGCCAAGCGGAAGAGGGGGCGCTTCGTCGTCGGGTCGAAGAGCATGGATGCGGCCCGGGCGTCCGCGTTCGTCAGCGACCATGTCTTGAGCGCTGGGAAGTGGGTTGCGGCGAGGACGAATGTTTTGCGCACGAGCATCTCTTCAAGTACCGCCTGGGCAAGTGCCGCGCCCTGCGCGGGATCAGTTCCCGCGCCGAACTCATCCAAGAGTACGATGCTTCTCTCGTTGAGGTGCTTCCATGCCTTTGCCAGATGGTCGATCTGCGCCGTGAATGTGGAGACGCTTGCGTCAAGGCTCTGCTCGTCGCCTATGAAAGCATCCATGCGGTCACACCACGGCAGATGGGATCCGCCGTCCACAGGAACCGGCAGGCCGCTGAGCGCCATGGCCGTGATGAGGCCGAGGGTCTTTAGGCAGACGGTCTTTCCCCCTGCGTTTCCCCCCGTCACGACGAGACATCTTTCGCCGGGCCGCAGGATGATGTCGAGGGGATGCACTTTAGGGATGGGCTGGTTACGCCTGCCCATCTGGTCGTCCGCGCTGAAAAGGGCGAGCAGGGGATGCCGCGCCCTTTTGAGATATATGCCTTCATCTGCAGGGGAGAGGGGTATCATCCGGCCATCGAAACGTTCGGAAAGGGCGTGCTTCGCCTGAAGAATGTCAAGCTCAGTGAGCAAATCCAAGGCTCCGCTGGCGGCATCGAGCTCGGCGAGAAGGAGCCTGCGGAGATAATCGAGCACTTTTTGTTCCTCATCATGCTCTTCATGCTTGAGCTCCTGCAGGCGGTTGTTCAGCTCTACAAGGAAAATCGGCTCGAAATAGCAGGTCTCGCCCGTTTGCGACCAATCATGTATGATGCCCTGCATGCGCGCTTTGTACGTCGCCTTGAGCGGAAGGACGTACCTGTCCTGCGAGAGTGTCATGAACTCATCCTGCAGATATGCGGCGAAATTGTATTGGACGGCGAAATCCTTAACTTTGTTCATGCAGTTGCGGTGCAATGCGCGGATTTCCCCTCTCAGGCGATAGAGTTCAGGGGAGCTTTCATCCTTGATCAGGGCGTCGTCCGAGATGCAACGGAAAAGCGCCGCGGTCAGCTGTACTGGCAGGGGACGCGACTTGACCAACTCGTACAGATTCGGCCAGTCCCTGACGTCGGAGGCGAGAGTGATGGATTCATGGGCTGATTTCGCCTTGCCGAGCATGTCGCGAAGCGCCCAGAACGCTTCCGTATCCGGAGAGAAACGCGACCCCTGCGCCGCATCAAGAAGTCCTTCGACATCCGTGAAGGCTGAGAAACGGAAGTTCCTTTCCGTTTCAGGAGCTGCCATCCATGTTCCGGATTCCTCATACAGAGCCCGTGCCCGATCGACGGCTTCGGCGTCGGGAAGAGGAAGTATCCCACGCGCCCTTTTTTTCCCGTTTGTCGAGAGGCACAAGGCCGCAAGTCTTTCTATGACCTTGGTAAATTCAAGGGAATGCAGCGTACGGCGATGAATCATTGGATACCAAGCGGTTCAAAAGACATAAAAACTGCGGGAAGCCTACAGGCAACCCGCAGTATTAAAAGCACGCGTCGAAACAACGTGTCCATAAAAAAAGGCATCTTAGGCCATGCTCATCTTTCTGATTTTTTTCATCAGACGCTTGCGGGCAGCGGCCTTCTTCTTTTTGCGCATGACGCTGGGCTTTTCATAATGCTGGCGTTTCTTCATTTCAGAAAGAATGCCAGCCTTTTCGACCTGCTTCTTGAAACGGCGCAGCGCGATATCGAAATTGTAATCTTCATCACTGAGAAAAACTCCTGGCAAAAAAATCACGCCCTCGTGTCGAAATCAAGAAATGCTGTCGGATGAAAAGCGAAAAGGCGCCAAGACGGCAGTTGTCTAGTTCAGGGCATCCTTCAGCTGTTTGCCAGGATGGAATTTGACCATCTTGCAAGCGGGAATGGTCAAAGGCTCATTGGTGCGGGGGTTGCGTCCCTGCCGCGCCTTACGCTCCTCAACGGAAAAGGTGCCAAAGCCCGTCAGGGTCAGTTTGGACTCTGCCTGAAGGGTTTCTTCCACAGCCTCAAGAAAAGCCTTGAGAGCACGATCCGCAGAGGCCTTTGTCATTTGTGTCTTGGCGACAATCTTGTCAACCAGTTCAGCTTTGGTCATCAGCATATCCTCCTAGATTGCGAGCAACGAACATCCGATGGGAAAACTGTGTGTGAACGTCTGTAGTCGCGAAGTTTTGATTCAAGACTTTTTTTTGTGATTTGTCAAGGCTGCCCTGAAAGAAACTGCCATTTTGTTGAAAGTTACAGGGGAAAGGGCTTCCGGACGAAGGGTTGGTTCTATGCGCAAGGCTCTAAGTATGTCTTCCCAATCCGGCAGCGCCGCACGGCGGAAAATGCCTCCGAGTTGCTTCCTGCGTTGTTGAAAGCACAGAGAGAGAAGTCTTTTCAGCGAGTCCGGTTCGGTCGGTCTTTGCGCGACGGGAAGGGGGGTGAAACTGAGTACCGCAGAATCGACTTTGGGTTGCGGGGAGAAAGCCCCTGGCCTGACGATGAATTCAAGCGTGGGGCTCACATGACTCTGAACCCAGGCGGACAGCGCCCCGTATTGTTTTGTTCCCGGTTGAGCGCAGAGGCGTAGTCCGACTTCTTTTTGAACCATGAAAACCGCGCGGACAAGCCCTGTCGCCTGTGCGGTAATATCCCAGATGAGAGGAGAAGCGACGTTGTACGGCAGATTGCCTGCGATTATCCATGGATACGGCGGGGATATCCGTCTCCAATCGAATGCCAGAGCGTCGGTCAGAACCGTCTGCGTACGGCAATCAGCAACGCGTTGTCTGTCCGATGCCCACCACGTATCCTTTTCAAGCAATATCAATAAACTGTGCGGCGACGCCTGCAGAAAGCGGGTCAGGGCGCCGGGCCCAGGGCCGATTTCAATGATCCGGTCGGCATCGGTAGTATCAAGCAGGGCAGCGATGCGGCGGCAGATGTTGTCATCCTGAAGAAAATTTTGGCCGAGGCTTTTCTTTGCCTTGGGCGCGGTGCCAGAAGAAATGGTGTTCATCCGTGCGCCGGCCTGTCATAGCGATCGAAAAGAAGGGAAAAAGAAGCGCGCCCCTGCGTGGCGGAACGCAGAGCATCTGAAAAATCGAACATTCGGCGCATGGGGGCGTGTCCGCATATCGTTTTCCGGCCGGCATCGTCCCCCATGGCGTCTATGCTGCCTTGACAAGAAGTGAGCAATGTGACCGCTGCTCCCAGAGCCTCTTCCGGCGCGGTTATTTCCACGCGCATGATGGGTTCAAGCAGAACAGGTTCTGCTTGTTCCAAGGCCGTTTTCAAAGCCTGCGCAGCAGCAATGGCACACCCCGCTGGCGAGGCGTTCAGTGTCGCGACTTCCGTCACCGTGACGGAAACATCCACCAGTGGCCAGCCAGCCAGCACACCGTTCTGGAGCCCTGCCGCAAGGGACGCTCGCACCGATTCGGAGAAAGCCGGCGTCAGGCCATCGGGTAGTAGCAACTGTGTGCCGGAACTTCTCGGCATGGGGCTCACGGTAACCGTTACGGCACCAACCAGATGCTCATGTCCGAGCATCTTGTCAACCTGTGCTTTTGCGCTCGTTTCGCGGCAGATGCTCTCGCGCCGGACAACCTGCGGTGCGCCGGCACGAGGGGACAGGCGATACTCTCGCAAGAGGCGTTCCCGTAGGATTTCCAGGTGCAAGGTTCCCATTCCCGACACGATGCGCGCGCCGCTTCCTTCGTCTATCGAAGTGCGGAGTGTTGGATCCTCCTCGGAATAACGGGCGAGCGCTTCGTCAAGGGGGGCGCTTTCTTCGGTATTGCGTGGCTCAAGGGCGATGGTGACCACAGGTTCATAGTGGGTTATGTCTTCAAGAAGAATGTCCTTCCCAAGAGTTGTGCAGGTATCGCCCGTATGCGCGTGTCGCATGCCCGTGACGATGACTATGTCTCCAGCACGAGCTTGCGGAAGGTTTTCCCGTCGGTTGGCATGGGGGCGGAAAATACGGCCGATGCTGTCCTGTTTTTTGCATGTCGCGTTGAAGATCCTGTCGCCTTCCTTGAGGCTGCCCGAATACACCCTGACGAAGGACGTCCTGTGGCCATTTTCAATAGTAAGTTTGAAGACAAGCGCCGCAAGGGGAACGTCGGGTGCGGCCGAGGCGGGGAGTGTTTTGCCGTTGAGGGCTACAGTGGGCACGTCGGTGGGCGAGGGCAGAATCGTCGCGACGGCGTCCATGAGAGGTTGCACACCGATGTTGCGCAAGGCGGACCCGCAGTAAACGGGAACGATCGTCCTCGCGATCGTTGCCCGCCGCAACGCCTGAAGAATGTCGTCCTCAGTGAATCGTCCCTCCATCCATTGCCCCAGAAAAACGTCATCGGCTTCTGCCAGTTTTTCCAAAAGAACATCACGCCATGGGCGCAAGGTTTCCTTTTCCTCCGCATTCGCAGGCGTTGTCGTCACCGTCGTGCCGAGATCTGCTTCGGAGAAGTCAAGGCGGCTTTCGTATACGAGATCGAATACCCCGGAGAGTCCGGGGCCTTCGTTGACAGGTATTGTGAGGGCTGCGGCGGGCGCGTTTAAACGGGTGCGCATCGCGTCGAGGACGGCGGAAAAGTTCGCTCCGGGCCGATCTTCTTTGTTGATGAAGGCGATCTTGGGCATGGCGAAATGCTCTGATTGCCGCCAAACGGTCTCCGATTGTGGTTCGACGCCGCCGACGGCGCAAAAAACACCTACGGCGCCGTCCATGACGCGGAGAGCCCGTTCGACCTCTATAGTAAAGTCGACATGCCCCGGCGTATCCACCAGATTGATGACCACATCTTTCCACAGGCATGTCGTGCATGCCGAGGATACCGTGATGCCTCGAGCCTGTTCCTCCGGCATGAAGTCCATAGTCGCTGTCCCGTCATGCACTTCGCCCATACGGTGTATTCTATGGCTGTAGTAGAGCATCCGCTCTGAGAGCGTGGTCTTGCCCGCATCGATGTGCGCGATGACGCCTATGTTGCGTATGCGGGCAATATCCGCGGGTTTTGTCGTCACTGCAGAACGTTCCTCCATGGCCGGATACCTCCCTCCTAAGCGTGCTACATCCTGCGGCGCGTCACTGGTTCAAGGCTGCGCAGAAGATCGAGAAGCTTTTCGTGCTCCTGTGGGTCGTCATCAAGGGGAAAGATGCCTGTGCGGTGCAATGCCGCATTGAGCATGTCTATTTTGTGCCGGGCCGTTGCTTGTCGCAGCATTGCCGTCGCAGCATCGGGCGTACGCAGAGGCGGCATGACGGGCGGATTTTCTTCGGCGTTAGCACCGTCAAGCAGCGGCGGCGCAGGACTTTCCACTTCGGTTTCATCAGAGGTCGCCTCGAAAACGCTTTCACTGACCATGATAGGAACCCCCGCACGCACGGCCAGAGCAATCGCGTCCGAGGGGCGGCAGTCTATCCTGAGCCTTCTGTTCCCGACGCTAATGGCAATGACGGCATAATACACGCCATCCCGGTAGGCCGTTATTTCCACATGGGTGAGGGTGGCATGCAGTGCGCTGAAACAGAGAAGGATGACATCGTGTGTCAGGGGGCGCGGCAGGCGTTCGTTGTTGAGAAGAAGGGAGAGCGTCATCGCTTCAAGGGAGCCCAGCATAATGGGCAGAACCTGTCCGACATCGTGATCCCGAAGAATGACGATCGGATTTTTCCTGCCGGATTCAAGGGAAAGGCCTGCGACATACATTTCAATCATGAGCGACTGCCAGTCGGGCGATAAGGCTGTGTTTCTTCGCTTCCACTATGGTGACGTCTACCATGCGCCCCGCATGATTCTGCCCGATCGGCATGCGGACATGGACGAGCGCCCCGTAGGGATCCCTGCCCTGCCAGCTCGCGCCGTCATCCGTAGACTTGCGGCTTTTGTCCTCCAAGAGGACTCTCGTCCGCGCACCGACGCGCTGGGAAAGCCATCGCGTACCAAGATCTTCCTGTACCGCTTGGAGACGTCGCAAGCGTTCCCCGCTGACGTCGTGTGGGATTTTGTCCGGAAAAAAAGCCGCTTTCGCCCCGGGCCTGTCCGAATAGCAGAAAGAGTAACTTGAGACGAAACGGCAGGTTCGCACCATCTCGATTGTTTCTTGAAAGTCCTTTTCCGTTTCACCGGGAAAGCCGACGATCAAATCCGTTGAAAGGGCGATGTCCGGCCTCGCGGATCGGAGGCTGGCCACTAGATCGGCATATTTCCGCCTGTCGTAGCGGCGAGCCATCCGTTTGAGAATGCGATCAGAACCGCACTGCAGTGGCAGATGGAGGGAAGGGCAGAGATGCTCAAGCTTAGCGAAAGCCGTCACGTCTTCGTTCCGCATATCCTTGGGGTGGGGGCTCGTGTACCTCAGGCGCTGCAAACCCGGGAGTGCATCGACCTGCGCGAGAAGTTCGGCGAAGGTCGTTCCGTCGCCGTATTTGTCACTCCCGAAAGCGTTGACGTTTTGCCCAAGCAAGGTGATTTCCTTGGCCCCACGGTCGAGGCAGTTCCGGCATTCCTCGAGAATCGCCCGTGCCGTGCGGGATTTCTGTCGTCCTCGCGTATAGGGGACGATGCAGTATGTGCAGAAATTGTCGCAGCCCTGCATGATGTTTACGAAAGCCGTTGGACCGCAGGGAGTATCCTTCCCTTTTTCCCGTTCGACGTAGTAGTCGGAAAAATCAAGGAGGGAGATGCGGAGAGCCGGTTCTCGTAAAAGACGGGTTATGGCGTCCGGTGCCTGTGCTATCGCGTCGCCTCCGCAAACGAGGCGTACTTGGGGCGAGTGGGAGAAAAGGGAGGAACCCAACTGCTGGGCAACGCAGCCAAGAATGCCGACGATGACATCGTTGCTGCATCCGGTCATCTGCCGTATGCGACCGATTGTTGCGATGACTTTCTGTTCGGGTTTTTCCCGCACGGAGCAGGTGTTTACAAGAATGACATCCGCTTTTTCCGCTGGGGCCTGCATGAAACCACGGGCCAGAAGGGCGCGTTCGAGCCAAGAAGAATCATTGACATTCATCTGGCATCCGAATGTCATGATATGGAAAGATGCTTTGCTCACTGCTCGATACCCGAATTTGGGTCATATATGTCGTGCCGTTCGTCTTCTTCAAGGGCGCTGATACGATCCTCGAGCCATTCCAGGATTGCGCGAGCCGTGTGGTAGTTGACGAGCACACGGCTGTGGATGAGGCGTATGACCTCGTGCTCTTCACCCTGCATGGGGGCCACCTCATGGCCGAGAGAACCGTCTGGGGCAATGTATTGCTCAGTGAATTCCGGGAGACGGTCGCTCTCGTGGTAAAAATTCATTTCGATCTCACCTTGGGAATTGATCCCTCCCCAGATGCCATGAGCCGTCTGAAGGCGTACCTCGGGGGTTGTTTGATATGTATAGCGGACTCGTGAGGGCATGGCGTCGTCATGATTCATTGAATACCTCTCTTCTCTTAAAAGCGCATGGTACACAAGCCCTTCCGCAACATCAAGATGGGAGATGCCTTTTCGTCAATCAGGGAGAATGCTGGGTGGCGCGTTGATTCGCTGGGCCGCCCCTTGAACAATGTGGCAAATGAGATTACTTTCACTGCGCGCCATGCGTGCGCGAAGATATTCCGCCACACGGCGGACCAACAGGAGAAGTCGTGAGCGAGACAATTGTCACGGAACACAATGAAATGCATCCGGGATTCGATCTTGAGGGCTTTATGGAGATGTGCCACGAGACCAGAATCGGCGGCGCCATCCTTGAGACCTTGGGAACTCTGTGGAAAGAATGGGACAAGCTCTTCCACATCGTCGAGATAAACACAGGCAAGATTTCGTATCTTGCCGTATGGCTTCCTCAGTCTGTTGAGGAACGCGTCGATACACTGTGGGGGGCGTCCGCGTCAGACGGTTTCCTCGCCAACAATCTCGCGCAGTATATGTGCATGACGGCTGTCAAAGACATGATTCCAGAAGTCGAGGGTTCGGAATGCGCCCCCTCGCCACGGCCGACGCCGACCCTGAGGGAGGCTCTTGAGAATCTCGGAGTGCCCTACAAAGGGCCGGAGTCTTCCCTGCTTTCCCTTCGCTATGCCGTGGTGACGCATTATCCGTTCCGCGGGGGATGCGAAATTTGCCATTTGCAGGAGATATGCCCGAAGGGGCAGGGAAAGGGGGAAAGCGCAGGATTCGTTCTGCCCGGATATGAACGGGGAAAAGACGAGGCCGGTTAGCGGCCTTCCATGACGAGCGTTCGCAAGGTGCCATCCTGCATGCGCACAATGACTTCGGTGGTGCGTGTGTTCAGCGTGATGTGCTCGATCACGCATGTATCGTATTTTTCTTTATCATAGTTATGGACTTCAACGGTGTCACCGCGAGAGGGGATTTGGTCTGGGCTGAGAGAGACCAGATCTGTCGTTTCGGCATCGAAACCCTCCCATGCGGAGGCTGTCACGGCAAAACCGCAAACCATCATCAAAGTGAAGAGCAGATTTTTCATGGGCGAGACGATAAATCCATTTCAGCCTAAAGGCAACTTCGGACTGTGGGATGGGCCCGAGCCCCGCAACTCATATCTGCGTCTCATGGGTGTCTGTTTGAAAAAACGGTGGCTGCGGCGCTTCTGCGGGCGGGTCGACATGAACATGCGGTGGCACGCCGAGTCATGTCCGGTATCGGAGATTGATTGATGATCGCATACCTTGAAGGGCGACTCACTGAGGTCTGGGGGAACACCTGTCTGCTCGTCACGCCGGGTGGCGTCGGTTACGCTGTTTCCGTGCCATCGCATACGTTGGCGACCCTGCCGCCTCGCGGGGAGCAACTGGCCCTCTACACGAGCCTTTCCGTACGCGAAGACGCATTGGAACTTTTCGGTTTCGCCACGTTCGACGAACGACAGACATTCGATGTCCTCGTGTCCATTTCAAAGGTCGGTGCCCGGACAGCTCTATCGATATTATCCATTTTTCGGCCCGACGACCTGCGGCGCATTGTTCTTGAGGATGACGCCACCGTGCTGACGCAGGTTTCCGGAATAGGAAACAAGACCGCGCAACATGTTTTTCTGGAGTTGAAGTACAAGCTCAAAACGGATAACTCGCCGCAATTGTCCGTTTTGGCTGGATCGACGGGGAAGGCGGGAAGTCTGTACCGCGACGTCGTGGCTGGCCTCGGGAATCTGGGATACACGGAAGGCGAATGCGCTCAGATCGTCAAAAAGATTCTTCATGAGGAACCGGATCTCGATGTTTCGGGTGCGCTCAGAGCAGCCCTGAAAACCCTGGCAAAAGGAAAGGTCTGATGGCGGAAGCACCCTTGATAAATCCTGACGAAAGCGTACGCCCCCGCAGCCTTGACGATTTTATCGGTCAGGACGAACTGCGCGCGAACCTGCGTGTGTATCTCGCGGCGGCGAGGGAGCGGGGGAAAGCCCTTGACCATACGCTGTTTTATGGCAATCCCGGCCTTGGCAAAACGACGCTCGCCCAGATCATGGCGTCGGAGCTTGGGGTCAACATCGTCTGCACGTCCGGTCCCGTTCTTGAACGTAGTGGGGATCTTGCCGCCATATTGACGAATTTGGGGCGTCACGACCTGCTTTTTGTCGACGAGATACATCGCATGCCAATAGCCGTCGAGGAGGTCCTCTATCCTGCGCTTGAAGATTTCAAGCTCGACCTCGTAATAGGGCAGGGGCCTGCCGCGCGCACCGTGAAGATAGATCTTGAACCTTTCACTCTGGTTGGTGCGACAACGCGCATGGGATTGATATCGTCGCCTCTGCGAGATCGTTTCGGCATTGTCACCCGCCTTGAGTATTATTCGCCCGAGGATCTCGCGCGTATCGTCGAGCGCTCCGCGCGCATTCTCGGTGTCGAGATCTCCCCCGACGGCGCAGAAGAAATCGGCATGCGGTCGCGGGGAACGCCGCGTATCGCAAACCGTCTGTTACGGCGAGTTCGGGATTTCGCCCTGGTGAACGGTGACGGGCGAGTCACGAGAGAAGAATCCGTAGCTGCGCTTTCGCGTATGGATGTGGATGAACTGGGGCTTGATCAAATGGACAGGCGATTGCTTGAAGTGCTTATCGACAATTATGCTGGTGGCCCGGTCGGTCTGAAGACCTTGGCCGCCGCCTGTTCCGAAGAGGTGCGGACGATTGAGGATATTTACGAGCCGTATCTTATACAAATTGGGCTGTTGCAGCGCACCCCGCGGGGGCGGATGGCCACTGTGAAGGCCCGCCGCCACCTTGGACGAGAAACTCTCTGAATACCAATTTGAGACAAGAATTGACTGAGGCGGGGGCTACAATAGCCGGCTCCGTCTGGGTTCGTAGGGTTCGGTACACGGTCCGGCTAAAAAATATTTTCCGCTTGATGCAAAAAAATATTTGACAAGAGAGAAAGAAAGGCGCATAAACGGCTTTCGCGCTGAGGGAATCGGCGCGGGGCAAAAGCCCGATCGTTCATTGAAAAGTGAATAGTGAGTGGTAGGAAGATCTCTTTGAGATTTTGAGAATTCTGATTTCTGCGCAGCAGGAATCTGACAGTTTTGAACTGGAGAGTTTGATTCTGGCTCAGATTGAACGCTGGCGGCGTGCTTAACACATGCAAGT
>JAILMX010000199.1 GCA_024692205.1 Desulfovibrio sp.
TGGTCGGGGAGTACGACAGCCTCATGGGGCATGCCGGGGCCATCCTATACCGAACAAACGGACTTCTTCAGGGGGCATCCGATCCCCGCAGCGACGGAGCTGCCTGCGGATTCTGACTGGCCGGCCTGACCGACACCGGCAATCGTGCTGAACCACGTGTACCTCAAAAGAAGGCCCCGCGAGGAAAAAAGCGACCCCCGCGGGGCCTTGCCGCGTGATGCGGCCCGTACATGGCGGTCATTACGATACCATTTGCGGAACGTCACGTCCATCTGTTAGGATGCGCCCCCATGAACAGGCACGAAATGCGCGTCGAAATCGTATCAAGGGCGGCAGCCGAATTTCCTGCGGGACAGACCGCCCCGCTCTACTCCTCCGACGTCGAGGCCGGCTTCCCCTCCCCCGCCGAAGACTACGTCGAGCAGGAGCTCAACCTCCACGACTATGCCGTGAAGCACAAGACGGCCACGTTCTTCGTGCGTGCCCACGGAAACTCCATGATCAACGCAGGGGTATTCGACGGAGACCTCCTCACCGTCGACCGGCTAGAAGAGGTTTCGAACGGCCGCGTCGTCATAGCCGCGCTGGACGGGGAGCTCACCGTGAAGCGCTTCGTCCGGAAGGACGGCAGGACCTGGCTCGCCCCGGAAAACCCCGATTATCCGCGCATCGACATAACCGGCAGGGAATACGTCCACGTGTGGGGCGTCGTGACCTATGTCCTCCACAAGCTTTAAGCCTGCGCCCCTCTGGGCGCTCGTCGACTGCAACAACTTCTACGCCTCATGCGAGACGGTTTTTCGGCCCGACCTCGCCGGCAGGCCCGTCGTCGTACTGTCGAACAATGACGGCATGATCATCGCGCGCTCAAAGGAGGCCAAGGCGCTCGGCCTCAAGATGGGCGACGTCGAGTTCAAGGTCAGGGACTTCCTTGAAAAGCACAAGGTCGCGGTCTTTTCATCGAACTATGCCCTCTACGGCGACATCTCCAACCGCGTCATGCGGACGATGGAGACTGTCTGCCCGGTCATCGACCAGTATTCCATCGACGAAGCGTTCGTGCCATTCAGCGGCGCTCTGGCCGCGCAGGCGGAGGACGTCGCATGGGAGCTGCGAAAGCGCGTCCTGCAAGCGACGGGCATCACGGTGTCCATCGGGGTGGCCCCGACGCGCACGCTCTCGAAGGTCGCCAACCATCTCGCCAAGAAGGGACCGGGCGTCGTCGTGCTCGACGACATGGGGACGATCCCGTCCGTACTGGGCGAGATCCCCGCAGAGAAAATCTGGGGCATAGGCAGACGCCAGGCGATCAAGCTCCGCACTGAAGGCATCAGGACTGCGAAGGGTCTTGCCGAGATGGACGACAACTGGCTTCGTCGGCATCTGACCGTCGTCGGATGGCGCACCGCCCTCGAACTGCGCGGCATTCAGGCAATAATGACGGACGACGCGCCCGTGACGCGAAAGACGCTCGTATCCTCGCGCTCTTTCGGCGAGAAGATCGGCGACGTGCAGACGCTCGGCCATGCCGTCGCGGCGTTCACGGCACGCGCCGCCGAACGCCTGCGCAAGGAAGGGCTTTTCGCCGCCGGCATCGCCGTGCGCATACAGACATCGCCATTCTATGAAGGAGAGCAGCACGACGCGGCAGGACAGCACGTCTTCACGGAAGGTACGTCCGACACACGCCTCCTACAGGGAGCGGCGGGCGCTATTCTGCGCCGCCTCTACAAGGCCGGGCCGAAGTACGCCCGGGCAGGCGTCATGCTGTACGAAATCACGGACAGACGCCACCGTCAGGCGATGCTCCTGCCCGTCCGCACGGAAGAGGACGAGAAGCGGCAGGCGAAGCTCATGGCCGTCATGGACGGCATCAACGCCAAGTTCGGTCGGGGCAAAGTGCGGCTGGGGGCTGAAGGGCTCGACGACGTTGCATGGCAGATGCGGCAGGGGCACCGCTCGCCGCGCTACACGACGCGGTGGGACGAGCTGCCGGTGGCGAAGTGCTGAACATTTTGTAAGGAAAGGAGATTGTTATGGACGACTTCATGAAACAGGCACTCGAAATCGCGAAGGCGCAGGCCGGGGTGCGTCCCATGACGCCGGAGCAGTTCATGGCCTATGCGAAGGATGCGGTCGACCATGCCAATGGACACGCTGGCGGACATGTCCGACAAATAGGGCGGCAGCATTGAGATACTGGGATTAGATGGATTGCAAACACAGTTGAACGCATTTTTCGCCCACGGATTCCATTTTGAAAGCCGTGGTAAAACCGTGAAGGGAACACGATGCAAAGCTTTTTATCGAGAATACTTGCCAGCGGATTGCTTGGGGCAAGTCTTGCCCTGGCTTCCCTGTCAGCATGGGCAGCTCCCGCCTGGCGGTTGCCTCCGGACGGAATCAAATTAGAAGGAGCGGAAAAGCAAGCCTACATGGCAGGACAGATGGACGCCTTGTTTCGTCGGCACAATGCCCATGCCGCTGAGGTTCCTTTCGAGGCGCCGGATGGATGGGGTTATGACTCCCTGTGTCTGGACGGTCTCAAGGTGGAGCGCCTTGAAAACACTGCCATGCCCAATGACGTGATCGTTCTGCAGCTTCACGGCGGCGGCTATATCGGCCCGCTGCACGACAGATACCGCAGCCTGGCCGTGAAACAGGGCGTTCTCGCCAAGGCTCGGGCGGTCTATATGGTGAATTATCGTCTGGCACCCAAACATACCTATCCTGCCGCCTTGGAGGATGCGCTCAAGGTGTATGAATACCTCTTGCGACACGGCGCAAGGCCGGAAAACATCATTGTCTTTGGAGACTCGGCCGGAGGAAACCTTGCTCTGGCCATGGCGCTGGCCTTGAAGAAAAGGAGGCTGCCTCAACCGCGGGCAATGGTATTGATATCGCCGTGGACAACCTTGGAAACGAATCTTCCCTCCCGCAGCGCGAATGCGGAGCGTGACTTGGTTTTGGGCAAAACGAACAAGGCCATGTACGACGAGGTCTCGAATCCTTCTTACGGAGGAAAACTGCCTGCCTCAAGCCCCGCCCTTTCGCCGATCCATGCTGACCTTTCCGGGTTGGCGCCAATGCTCGTCCAAGTCGGCGGGTATGAAATGTTCTTGGATGACGGCATGGAACTTTTGAAAAAAGCCGCGGCAGACGGCGCCAAAATAACTCTGACCGTCTACCCGGTCATGCCGCATGATTTTGCCCTTGTTTTGCCCGAGATGCAGGAAAGCGTAGATTCTTTCAAGGAAATCCGCTCATTTTTAGAAAACACACGGTAACGGTCATGAAGAAAACGTTGGGCAAACAGGTTTTGACCGTTATTGCTTGTAGCGCATTCTTACTGCGAGTCCATTTTTAAGATCGATGCCATATGCTGCCGCTACGCGATCAACGATGAATATTGACAGGTTCCGCGGAACCAATGTAGATATATATCTACAAACAAGGAACCTTCTCATGCAGACCATGACAAGCCGCGAATTCAGCCAGGACACCAGCGGGGCGAAGCGCAGGGCCATGAACGGGCCCGTGGTCATCACTGACAGGGGCGAGCCGTCGCATGTGCTGATGACGTGGGCCGCCTACGCGGGACTCGCCGGTTGCGGGAACGTCGCGGACGCCCTGGCCTGCCCGGAGGCCGCGGGCGTTGAGTTCGATCCGCCCCGGCTGGACGGCGCCCTCCTGAAGCCGGCGGAGTTCTAGCGGTGTACGTCCTGGACACGAACGTCGTATCCGAGCTGAGAAAGGGGAGGAACTCACGCGTCGGCGCATGGGCGGCGACCGTGCCGGGCCATCTCATGTTCCTGTCGGTCATCACGGTCATGGAACTTGAAACGGGCATTCTGCGACTGGGGCGCAAGGATCCCGCGCAGGCCGCGATCCTGTCGGAATGGTTCGAGCATCGCGTGCTGCCGGCATTCGCCGATCGCATCCTGCCCGTTGACCTGGCTGTGGCCCGGCGTTGCGCGGCGCTTCATGTCCCGACCCCGCGTTCCTACAGGGACGCCCTCATCGCCGCGACCGCTCTCGAAGCGGGCCTCGTCGTCGCCACGAGGAACGCGAAGGATTTCGAACCCACGGGCGTCGGCGTGATCAATCCTTGGGACGAGTGAAAATTCGCCTTGGCAAGCGCGCTCGTAAAGGTTATCTGAAAAGGGAACCCCGCCCTGCGGGAACAGGAAGCGGGGCTGGCACGGCGCTGTTAACGCCCCCGTACGCGGCTACAGCATTCGGACTATGTTTTACGACCCCG
>JAILMX010000213.1 GCA_024692205.1 Desulfovibrio sp.
AAGAAAAGGCCTTTTTGCCGGAGAAAGGCTGGGCTGGCTATCCGACGAAGGCCGCGGACTTCAGAGCGAGACAGACGGCTAGGATGAACAGGGCGAGAATGACGGAGCCCTTGAAGCTTAACGCGCGATGCCTTCCGTGGTCCAATGGCCCTCTCGAAGCATAGCAGTTCGGCCTTATGAACCGGCTAGCCCTCCGACGACGGGCAATAAGCAGCGAAGACGATGGAGCGCACCCACCTGCTCGAAAACGCTCATGGCCGTGGCGTCGAAAAGTCTGCCGTCTGGACGTCATCGCCACATCTCCAGCATGGCGTCTCTTGTCGGTGCATTGACGCCCGGGGCCATAATAGCGAAGCTTTCATCGGTGGATTCCATGGGGACTTCAACTATATCCTTCATCGTCAAGGCGGCCTTGAATTCCTCCTCAATCAACGCCGTAGGTGCATTTTCACGACATCCCCAGTATTCTGCAATCATCCTGTATTCGCTCATACATAACCTCGGTCTTTTGAAATTCTGCGTTAGAAAAATTCTAAAAAAACTTATGCAAATAACATTCCAATACCATAATGCCTTAACCCAAATGCCCTTGAAATACCCGTTGCGGAAAACAGCTGCAGATAGTATGAAACGGGAACAAGGAGATAATTGAGCAGGTGCGAGACGCCCTGTCGCATTTGCAAATCACTCCGTTTGAGAATGAGCTATCGTATGCAGGAGCTTTTCTCAATGTGAAAGCCAGCACGTCCTCTGTCTTTCAGGCAATCAGGGCAAGAGAGAACTGACGTCTCTGGCTGAAACCGTGAACAAGTCACACAGTCTATGGATGAAATAGGCCTGCCCTACGAGAGACGTGCTTCCAAGCCACACCTGACACTTGCCAGAACGAATGGGGCGCCGTTGCCGCCGCAGCTTCTAATGGAGTAGGAAAAACCGCCAAGTCTCTCTTTGTGCTGTGAGAGCTTTGATCTCATTCGCAGCAGACTTACTTCACGAGGAGCATTGTTCTCAAAGCCCCCCTTGCCCAAGGGATACGATGTGGGCTAATGGGTTTGCACTCCTGCTCTCCTGAAATCCTATGCCTGATAACTGGCCGGTTTTATCCTGTGGCGTCCGGCTTGCGCGATATGAGCGTGATAATCTCTGCTTTGTCGAGATAAGCGACTCTAAAGAATATGACGGACGCGATAAAACCGTTGAGGAGCCACAACCCGGATCCGTCATCGAAATTCTTGACTGACAGTTATGCGGAAAACCTGATGAAAAAAATGCCCGTGCCGCCCAGCTCTTATGACGCAGGGGAGTCTGGGCAGGAAAAGTCATCTCTCGTGCATATGAATTATGAATCCAGCCTCTAAGCGAGGCCCTTTTCCATACTAGCGGAGTCCCATGATGGCGGAAAGAAAACAAGCCCCCACGGAAATCATCATCCGCGGAGCTAAGGCGCACAACCTGAAGAGTATTGACGTGGACATACCGCTTGGCAAGCTCGTTGCCGTGGCGGGCGTATCCGGTTCCGGCAAGTCGTCGCTCGCGCTCGGCATCGTCTACGCTGAGGGTTCCCGTCGCTATCTCGAGGCCCTTTCCACCTACACGCGCCGCCGTATAACTCAGGCGGCTCGTGCCGACGTCGACGAGATACGTCATGTACCCGCCGCCCTCGCGCTACATCAGCGTCCTGGCATACCAGGCGTAAGGAGCACATTCGGCACGTCCTCCGAGCTTCTGAATTCGCTGCGTCTGCTCTTTTCACGCCTCGGCAGCCACGTCTGCCCTAACGGACATCGCTGCCCGCCCAGCATGGACGTGGCGCTCATGGTGCCGACGCACTGCCACGTCTGCGGCACGGAGTTCTGCGGCCCAAGCGCTGAACAGATGGCCTTCAACTCCGAAGGGGCCTGCCCGACATGCGCCGGCACGGGCGTCGTGCGCACGGTGGATGAAACAAGCCTCGTGCCCGATGAGAGCCTAAGCATTGACCAAGGAGCGGTCGCCCCATGGCAGGCGCTCATGTGGTCCCTGATGAAGGACATAGCCCGAGACATGGGTGTGCGCACGGACGTTCCCTTTTGCGAGCTGACGGCAAAGGAGCGTGACATAGTCTTTCATGGCCCGGCGGAAAAGCGTCACATCCTATACGTCAACGAAAAGACCAATACGGCCGGCGAGATGGATTTCACCTACTACAGCGCGGTGCATACAGTGGAAAACGCGCTTGCCAAGGTGAAGGACGAGAAGGGAATGAAACGCGTTGAGAAATTCCTGCGCGAGTCCGTCTGTTCCGACTGCGGGGGCAGCCGACTGAACGAGAAGGTGCGGTCAACGATCCTTGCGGGAAAAAACCTCGCTGAAGCGACCGCCATGACGCTGGACGAGCTGATCGCTTGGGTTTGGCACGTACCGGAAACTCTGCCGGATTCCCTGCGCCCCATGGCCGGGAGCATCATCGCCGCCTTCATGGACAATGCCAAGCGTCTGAAGGATCTCGGCCTCGGCTATCTTTCTCTTGACCGCGCCAGCGCCACGCTTTCAACCGGTGAGCGGCAGCGCGTTCAGCTCGCCCGCGCCGTACGCAACGAGACCACGGGCGTGCTCTACGTACTCGACGAGCCCAGCATCGGCCTGCACCCCAGCAATATCGACGGCCTTCTGTCCGTGCTGGACAATTTGCTTGAGGATGGCAACTCCGTGCTTTTGGTGGACCACGACGTGCGCTTGCTGCGGCATGCCGACCATCTGATAGAGCTCGGCCCGCTTGCGGGCAGAGATGGCGGCACCCTGCTCGCGCAGGGTGCCCTCGATTCTGTAACACGCGAGCCTGCATCGAAAATTGCTCCATTCCTCATGGGTGAGGGCGAAATGGCCGTGCGTGAAAGGCTGCACCCAAGAGAACTGTTTCATTTTGGCCGTCTGAGCATGGAGACGGCCCCCCTGCATACCGTTCATGCGCTCAAAGTCGATGTGCCCAAGTCACGGCTCACGGTGGTCACCGGCGTTTCGGGCTCGGGCAAGACCACCCTAGTTCTCGAGAGTCTCATACCTGCACTTGCTGCCCATTGCGCGGGCGAAAAACTCCCCGTGCACGTCAGAAGTATCAAGGCTGAAGGAATCACCCGTGTCAACCTGATTGACGCTTCTCCCATTGGCATCAACATTCGCTCCACCGTCGCCACCTATAGCGGGGTGCTCGACGATCTGCGCAAGCTTTATGCCGATACGGAGAGCGCAAAGGCACTCAGGCTGAACGCGGGGGCGTTCTCCTACAACACTGGTTCCCTGCGCTGTGCGACCTGCGACGGAACCGGGAGGATATCCCTCGACGTTCAGTTCTTGCCCGACGTGACCGTGGACTGTCCGGATTGCGAGGGAAGTCGCTACTGCGACGAGGCCAGAAAAGTGCTCTGGCGCCCTGAGCATGGCGAAAAAACCTTATCTCTGCCGGATGTGATGTCCATGACTGTGCGGGAAGCCATGGCGGTCTTCGCGACGAACAAAAGGATATTTGGTAAGCTCGCGACCCTTGATGGCCTGGGCCTCGGCTACCTGACCCTAGGCGAGGACACGCCGGCGCTTTCCGGCGGTGAGGCCCAGCGCCTCAAGCTGTCGAGCGAGATGGGGCGCCCGCAGAGTGATTCTGTCTTCGTCTTCGATGAACCGACAATCGGCCTGCATCCATTGGATGTGCGTGTGCTTCTCAGCGTTTTCGACCGCCTCGTGAGGGCTGGAGCAACCGTCATCGTGATTGAGCATGATCTGGATGTCATCGCTAATGCCGATTACGTGATCGACATGGGGCCAGGTGGCGGACAGGACGGCGGCCGCATCGTTGCCTTCGGAACTCCGTCTGAGATCAAGTCCTGTCGGGAAAGCATCACCGGTAGCTATCTCTGATTTAAAAGAATCCCCGTATGCTACCAATACCAAGCTCTGCACAAAGTGAAAAGACGCCCGCCGCCTGTGCGTATGGAACGCCACAAAAAGAAAGCGCCCGTCACAATCAGAAAAACGCGACGGACGCCAGCTCAATCCTGGGAGTTTGGCACTATTTCCCTTTTATCGTGTCGTAAATCTTCTTCATGGTGTCGCGGTCTTTTCCCACAAGCTGGGCGGCCATGAGGGCGCCATTCGTCTTGACCATGAGAATTCCCCATGGAGTTCCATCCTTGTCGCAATCAAGAAAGACGGCATTTCCCTCGTCAGTCTGGGAATTGACTTTCACCTTAGCCAAGTCGGCCATCTTTTTAGCAGCGTCCATGGCCGACATGTCGTTGGCCGGGAAAAACTGTACAACCAGAGCATTGGAACCATCAGGCGTCTGTATCGAACACCCGTCGGCAATCGTCTGCCCCTTCCAGCCTTCGGGAACGTCAATCGTGAACCCGCCGACCTTGGTGTTGTAGGATTCAGTCGCGGCCATCGCGCACGTTGTCACCAACGAAAAAGCCACAAAAAGAAAAGAAAGCACCAGTTTTTTCATCTCGTTCTCCTGATTATTGTACGTCCGCCAGAAAAAAGGCTGACATGGATTTACCGAGAGGCTTATAGCGTAAAAAGGAACCCCTGTAAAACCTTGAGGCAAACAATGAAGCGGGAATTCTCGACTGGCATGCGCAATCTCTTGTCCTTATGCCTTTTTTCCATGACTCAAAACGGCCTAGTTTTCAAAAAGGATCCGTGCGGTTTCTTATGACTGACTTGCGTCCATTCTGACTGGCGGCTTTCAATGCCACACAGTCTTTTTTCTCCATCAAAGTACGCTGGCGTATTTTTTGTCGGGAAAATGGTGGCTTTTTGTCATAGAAAGCATGTCATTAACCGTGATACACCCGTTCAAGGTTGTCGAGCCAGATTCCTTTCGTGTGGTCGTAAGTCCGCACCGTTATCCTGTCAGGATACAGGTACAGGGAATTCGTGCACATATGCCGTTTGTCTATGGTAGGGTTATGAATATTCACCAGGTTTGCGTTAAAACGGTTGACGCTGTCGTCAGCAAAGCTGTCATTAGTGACTGGAGTGTGTGTGTGACCGGATATCCAGAGACTTCCTTTAGGACACTTGCCCAGGATGTCAAATAGCTTATCTGCAGGTTGTGCCGTTGTGCTCGGCGTATTTATTTTTTTGCCGTATGTACGCAGCGTGCCCATCAGGGGGGCGTGGCAGAAAAAAAGCATGGGGGCTTTATTGTGGGCGGAGATTTCCCCTTCCAGCCAGTCAATCTGCGCTTGGGAAAGTTCCACGTTCAAATCGCTGCCAGCATCGGGAGCCAAATAGAGCAGGCGGTATTTGCCGATGCTGCGTGCGTAGTATATGCTGGGCAGATGATAACGTTTGGTAAAGGCCAGCAGTTTCGCCTGCTTCGTGGCGTAGGGGGCTCGTTTGAGTTTTCCCGCTTCGCCAGGTTCATTCGCATAGGCGTAGTCATGGTTGCCGGCGATGGCATACCAGGGCGTACTTAGTCCATCCAAGTACATATCCACCCACGCAAATTCCTCTTCGCAGCCATAGCGTGCAGCCAAATCGCCCAAGAGTGCCACTTCGTCAACGTCTTTCCACATGTTGATGTTGGTAATTATTTTGCTTTTGGCTTCCCAAATTTTCTGCTGTTCACCGCGGGCGGGGAATTTCTTCTCTCTCCAAGGAAGATGCAGATCGCTGAGGAGTAGGATGTGGCAATAGTCTTTCCCGGGTGCAGCCATTCCCTCAAGCGGCCAGAGACCAGTCCTCAGCAGGAGACAGCTCGCGGCCAGCCCCACACCTTGCAGAAAGTCACGTCGTTTCATTGTTAAGAATCCTGCTCTAAAACAAATAATTTTATTATCTTGCTATAAACAAACGACACATAAGCCAAATTTACTGTATCTATAGCTTACCAAGATAATGATATGGACATACGCCAAGACAAAAGAAATATAGATTGACAAATTTGAAGAATTATGTCCAATTA
>JAILMX010000230.1 GCA_024692205.1 Desulfovibrio sp.
TCATCCCCTGCGGAAGCATCGGCGGCGGGCACCGCCGGCTCCGCCGCTACGGGCCCGGCGGCCAGAAGGAAAAAGCAGAGGAAAAACAGCAGTCTTGCCATCAGATAAACCTCAAGAAACGTGGCTTCAGACGGACGCGCAACCCAAATCCCGCCGCCCGCCTCCGTCCTCCGTCAGATGACAGCGGACGCCCGGGCGGCTATACTCTTTTCATGCCCCAGTCACAAAAGGAACACAAGCCTTTCGCCGAAGCGCCCCGGCGGCTTCTTCTGGCCTGGGCGGGCGTCATTCTCGCGCTCATCGTCACGCTGGTCGCGGCTTTCGCCATCAACCGCAGCGAAAGGGAAATGACGCGCCTGCTCGCCGAAAAGGGCGATTCGCTCATCACGGCCTTTGAGAGCATACTGCGCTCGGGCATGCGCGACAAGGTCGGCGTGCAGCTGCAGGTGCTGCTTGAGGAGATGACCCGCAACGGCGACATCGTCTTCGGGGCGATCATCGTCCCCGACGGCACCATCATCGCCCACAGCGATCGCGAAAGGATCGGAGAAATACTCAAAGTGGCGGGGCGCGAGGCCGATCGGGAAACCCTCGCCGGTCTCTCGCCCGGCGCGGATACCCGTTGGCGTCTCATGCAAATTGAGGGCCATCGCGTCTTCGCCGTGTGGCGCGCCTTCACGCCGGGGCTCAGGGCGCTGCCACGCGGACTGCCCATGCCGGAGATATTCCTCGGGCTCAACCCGGCCGCCTTCGAGATCACCCGCAGCCAGAACCGACTGTACATCACCCTCCTTGCCGGGGCATGCCTGCTCGTGGGCCTGTGCGGCCTCGTCGGCCTGAGCTTCGCCCAGCGCGCCCGCATCTCTCGCCGCCAGCAGAAACTCGCCGAAGGCAAGGTGCGCCGTCTTGAGGACGCCATGCGCCGGCAGGAGAAACTCGCCGCCATGGGCAGCCTCGCCGCAGGCGTGGCGCATGAGATACGCAATCCGCTTTCCTCCATCAAGGGCTACGCGACGTATTTCGGCGGGCTTTTTCCCGAAGAGAGCGAAGAGCGCGAGGCCGCCGGGGTCATGATGCGCGAGGTCGACAGGCTGAACCGCGTCATCAGCGACCTCATCGGTCTTTCGCGTCCGACGGACGTGCGTCCCGTGCCCACCGACCCGGACTATCTCCTTCAGCACGTTGCCCGGCTCGTGCGCCAGCAGGCGGAACAGCACGGCGTTGTTCTTGAATGCCGCACGGCGCGTCGGGTTTCACAGGTCATGGCCGACTTCGAGCGGCTGCATCAGGCCCTGCTCAACCTCTGCCTGAATGCGCTGGACGCCATGCCCGACGGGGGGCGCCTCACGCTCGCCGCAGCCGGTGCCGGCGCCCACGTCTGCCTGATCGTCGCCGACACGGGCCGCGGCATCCCACCGGACGTTCTGCCCCGCATCTTCGACCCCTATTTCACCACGCGCGGCCAGGGGACGGGCCTTGGCCTCGCGCTCACCCACAAAATCGTCCTTGCCCATGGCGGCACCATAGCGGTATCCTCGCACACGGCAGACGAAGCCGCTGGCACGGGTGGGGGCACCGTATTCCGCGTGCGCCTGCCCGCCGCAGGGGAGGAAACGGCATGACGCAGAGGGACACGGCCGCGAAGAAGGGCGGCACGGCGCACGGCGCATCGAAGGGGGCGCGCATCCTCGTCGTCGAGGATGACGCAGCCCACCGCGCCATGCTGAAGACGATTCTCGGCTCGTGGGGGCATGCGGTCTTGACCGTCGAGGACGGCGACGAGGCCGTCGCGATGGTGCGCGACCAAGCCTTCGATGTCGTTCTGAGCGACGTGCGCATGGCCCGCGTGGACGGCATCCACGCCCTTGAGGAAATCCTGAATTACAATCCCGCCCTGCCCGTTGTCCTCATGACGGCCTATTCCTCCGTTGATACGGCGGTCAAGGCCCTGCGCCTCGGCGCCGCGGATTACCTCGTCAAGCCGCTCGATTTCGACGCCCTGAAGGAGACGCTCAAACGCGTCATGGCGCAGGCGGGCGTCGGCATAGGCGACAGCGGTCTGCGCCGCCGTCTGGGCGAGGCTTTGTCGTCCGAAGACGGAGAGGCGGGTGGTATGCTCGGCCGCAGCCCCGCCATGTGCAGCGTGCTCGACACCATACGCACCGTTGCCCCGACCGAGGCAACCGTGCTCATCACGGGCGAGTCGGGCACGGGCAAGGAGCTCGCCGCGCGCGCCCTGCACGGGCAAAGCGGCCGTGCCCGGAAGTCAATGGTCACGGTGAACTGCGCCGCCCTAGCAGAAAGCCTGCTCGAAAGCGAGCTTTTCGGCCACGAGAAAGGCGCCTTCACCGGGGCTGACAAGCGGCGCGACGGCCGCTTCGTGCAGGCCGACGGAGGCACCCTTTTCCTGGATGAGATAGGCGAGATGCCCCTGCCATTGCAGGCGAAGCTTCTGCGCGCCCTGCAGCAGGGCGAGGTGCAGAGGGTCGGTTCGGACGTTCCCGTCACGGTGGATGTGCGCGTCATCGCGGCGACGAACCGCGACCTTGCACGCGAATCCTCCGAAGGGCGTTTTCGACAGGATCTTTTCTTCCGCCTGAACGTCATCAACATAGAGATGCCGCCGCTGCGCGCCCGTCCGGAGGACATCCCCCTTCTGGCCATGCGTTTTCTGGGGCGCTTTGCCGAAAAGAACCGCAAGGCCGTCCGGGGCTTCACCCCGCGGGCCATGGACGCGCTCATCCGCTATCCGTGGCCGGGCAACGTGCGCGAACTGGAGAACGCCGTGGAGCGGGCCGTGATCCTCGCCGCCGGTGAGATGATCGACCTTGCGCAACTGCCCGCGGCCGTGGAAGCCTCCTCCGTGCCGCCGGACGACGAAACGAAGCCAGCAGAGGACAAAGCCGGGGCGCTCGGCCTGAACGGCCTGACCCTCGACAGGGTGGAACGCCTCGCCATCGAGGAGACCCTGCGCGAGACAGAGGGCAACAAGAGCGCGGCGGCGCGCAGGCTCGGCATCACGCGGGCCACGCTGCACAGCAAGCTCAAGAAATACGACATTGAATGAGGAATCGCAGAGTCGAGGAGACCATGAAAGACATATCCCCCGAAACCCTCGGCCGCATGGCCGATCTCGTCCACGAGGCCGGCATGCTGCGCCACACGCAGCGCACGGGCTGGGCCTTTCTCGGCACGAACAGCGAGAACGTGGCCGAGCATTCCTTCCGCACGGCCCTTCTCGGCTGGATGCTGGCGAAAATGGCCGGCGCCGACGCCGCACGCATCAGCCAGATCTGTCTTTTCCACGACCTGCACGAGGCGCGCACGGGTGACTTCAACTACGTCTATCATCGTTACGACACAAGCCGGGCGCGGGACGCTCTCGCCGACGGCCTGCGCGGCACGGGCTTCGAGGATTGTGTGCTCGAACTGTTCGACGAATTCGAGGACAACGCCTCGATTGAGGCGAAACTGGCAAACGACGCCGACCAGATCGACCTCATCGCCAATCTCGCCGTGGAGCTGCACAAGGGCAACGAATTCGCCCGCGAATGGCTCGACAGCGCCCTGAAGCGCCTTGAGACGCCCGAGGGACGCGCCCTTGCCGAAGCCGTTCTGCGCGTGGATCCGAACCGCTGGTGGTACGGGCAGGTCGACAAAGACTGGTGGATACACCACTGCGATCCGAAGGCGCACAAAGCCCGTGGCCGATCGGGCCGAGATACCCCTTTGGCGGAAAGGGACCGGTGCGAAAACCAGGCCGGCGATTGACCCTGTCTGTCATCTGAAATATGTATGGGGAAAAAAAGAGGCAAATCCATGAACTGCCAACTCGTCACCGGCGGCGCCGGTTTCATCGGCTCCTGCTACGTTCTGCAGGCGCGCCGGCGAGGTATTCGCGTCGTCAATCTCGACAAGCTGACCTACGCCGGCAATCTCGGCAATCTGGCATCCCTCAGGAACGACCCGGACCATGTCTTCGTGCAGGGCGACATCGGCAACGCCGAACTCGTCCGCCATCTGCTCGACACATGGCGGCCCGACGCCGTGGTGAACTTCGCCGCGGAAAGCCATGTGGACCGCTCCATCCTCGACCCCGAGGCCTTCGTGCGCACAAACGTGCTCGGCACGGCGACGCTTCTGCGCGTGGTGAAGGACTGGCTGGCGAGGCTCGCCCCCGGACAGGCGCAGGCTTTCCGCTTTCTGCATATCTCGACAGACGAGGTCTTCGGCGCGCTTGCGCCCGGTGACCCGGCCTTCACCGAGACCACGCCCTACAGCCCCCGCAGCCCCTATTCCGCATCCAAGGCGGCGAGCGACCATCTTGTCCGCGCTTTCCGCGAGACCTACGGCCTGCCCGTGCTTCTGACGAACTGCTCCAACAACTACGGGCCACGGCAGTTCCCCGAAAAGCTCATCCCCCTCGTCATTCTGAACGCCCTCGACCGCAAGCCCCTGCCCGTCTACGGACAGGGCATGAACGTGCGCGACTGGCTGCACGTTGAGGATCACTGCGCCGCTGTCGCGCGCGTGCTTGAGGGGGGCAGAGTGGGTGAGAGCTACAACATAGGCGGCCGCGCCGAACGCGCCAACATCGAAGTTGTGCGCACGATATGCGCCCTTCTGGACGAGCTCGTGCCCAGCGGCCAGGGCCCCTACGCAGACCTCATCACCTATGTGACGGACAGGCCGGGCCATGATTTCCGCTATGCCATGAACTGCACGAAGCTCGAGACCGAGCTCGGCTGGCGGCCGCGCCACGACTTCGCCTCGGGCCTGCGCGACACCGTGCGCTGGTATCTGGAAAATCGCGACTGGGTTGAGAACGTGCGCACCGGCGCCTACAGGCAGTGGATCGCCGTAAACTACGCATCCAGGGGTGCCGTCTGTGACGCCGCATCCGACGCACAGGGAGGCAAGGCATGAGAGGCGAATGGAAGGGCATCATTCTCGCCGGCGGCTCGGGCTCGCGCCTGTACCCGCTGACGCTCAGCGTGAGCAAGCAGCTCATGCCCATTTACGACAAGCCGATGATCTACTACCCGCTCACCACGCAGATGATGGCGGGTCTGCGCGACATCTGCCTCATCTCCACGCCGGAGCATCTGCCGCTCTATCAGGCGCTTCTGCATGACGGCGGCCAGTGGGGCTGCCGTTTCACCTACGTCGTGCAGCCGAAGCCCGAAGGTCTTGCCCAGGCCTTTCTGCTGGCGGAGAAACTCATAGTCGGTCACAAGACATGCCTCGTGCTCGGCGACAACGTCTTTTTCGGTCACAGCCTTCCGAAGCTCACGCAGGAAGCGATGGATCGCCCCTCGGGCGCGACCGTCTTCGGCTATCACGTGAGCGACCCGGAGCGCTACGGCGTGGTCGAGTTCGACGAGAATCGCCGTGTGATCAGCATCGAGGAGAAACCCGCGCACCCCAAGTCGAACTTCGCCGTGACGGGCCTGTACTTCTACGACGAGAACGTGCTTGAGATTGCCCGTGCCATACGCCCCTCGGCGCGCGGCGAGCTTGAGATAACAGACGTGAACAACGCCTATCTGAAACGCGGCGACCTGCATGTGGAGCTGATGGGCCGCGGCATAGCCTGGCTCGACACCGGCACGCACGACTCGCTTATGGATGCCGGGGCCTTCGTTCAGGCTGTGGAGAAACGGCAGGGCCTGAAGGTCGCCTGCCCGGAGGAAATCGCCTGGCGCAACGGATGGATCGACGCCGACGACGTACGCCGCTTAGCCCGGCCCATGGTCAAGACGGACTACGGCCGCTATCTTCTCGAACTGGTCGATACGGGGATAGGCCAATGGAAATAGAAAAGACACCGATAGACGGCGTCGTGCTTGTCAAGCCCAAGGTATGGGGCGACGCGCGGGGCTACTTCGTCGAGACATGGCAGAAGGAGCGTTACGAGGCCGCGGGGATACATTTGCCCTTCGTGCAGGATAACCATTCGATGTCGCGGCGGGGCATATTGCGCGGCCTGCACTACCAGAAGACGCGGCCGCAGGGCAAGCTCGTGAGCGTCTCGCTCGGCCGGGTCTTCGACGTGGCCGTCGACATACGGAAGGGGTCGCCGACCTTCGGCAAATGGTTCGGTGTGGAACTTACGCAGGAGAACCAGTGGCAGATGTGGATCGCCCCGGGACTGGCGCACGGCTTCGCCGTCGTGAGCGAGGAGGCCCACTTCCACTACAAGTGCACGGATTACTACTGCCCCGGCGACGAGGCGGGCATACGCTGGAACGACCCTGACATCGCCGTTGCCTGGCCCGTGGACAATCCCCTGCTCTCCGCAAAGGACGCCGAGGCACCTTTCTTCAGGGATGTTTTCGGCGTCTGAGGCCACGGACCCCAACAGCGGCCCCTGAACTCGTTGGGCGACGGTCTTTCGTATTCGAAGGATATCGCTGTATGCTCCACATAATGGCCGTATATTTGAACGAGCCTTTCGGCATCCGAAAGCGAGGCATCCCTGACGGTGACTTCCATCGCTCCTCCGCTTCTACAAGACGAAATCATTGAGGCACCATTCAAAAAAGGCGGCCGCCGGGCCGCCTTTTTCGTCTCTAAGGCGCATTGCGCATGTCGCGCGGCATCACTTGAGAATCTGCTTGAGCTGGCGCACGCCCTGTGACAGATCGTTCTTCTGCTTGTCGCCAAGGCATTTGTCGCAGGGGCGGTAGCCGCGCGCAATAGCCTCGTTATACGAGGGCACCGTCTTATAGTTTTCCTGGTTCTTGATCAGTACGCAGCCCTTCTTGTGAAAGACGCCCGAATTCACATTGACGACGTACCCCGCACCCGCTTGCGCGTTCTTGTCGTAGCATATCTTGCAGGGCTTGTAGCCGGCGGCTCGGGCGGCGTTCTCAGTCGCGAAACGCATCGTCGAGCCTTTGGCATTGTAGAACTGGCAGGAGGCATTGTGAAAGATCTTGCTGTCGGGGTTGCCATGCAGCTCTGCGGCAAACGCGTCGCCGCAACAGAGGATTGCAAGAAGCATCAGAACCAGAGCCGGGAAAAAATGTTTTTTCATGGGATGTCTCCTCGGTGATGGGATGTTTGGGAAACGATAGTGCATTTCGCCCGGGATGTATAGAAGCCCCTCGCTTGACAGGCGCACACCAAGCGGAAATACTGCCGAAAACCGCGGCGTGACGTTTTGCCCGCCGAACCGCGGCGGGGGCCACCAGCCTGCCGGAGGTGAACCGCATGATGGATGACGCAGATCGCCCACAGCCCGAGGAAGTCGCCCTTTCAGCACTTGAGGGCGTGCGCATCGGCAATGCCGAGAATGCGGAAGCCGCGACGGGCGTGACCGTCATGCTCTTTCCCGGGGGCGCTTTGGTCGGCGCGGATGTGAGCGGCGGCGGCCCCGCAAGCCGCGAGAGCGCGCTGCTCTCGCCGCTCACTGCCGATACCCCGGTCAACGGCATCGTGCTCTCCGGCGGCTCCGCCTACGGCCTGGCCGCAAGCGACGGCGTGATGCAATGGCTTGAGGAGCACGGCATCGGCTTCGATACCGGCGTGGCCCGCGTGCCCATCGTGGTGCAGAGTTGCCTGTACGACCTGACCTACGGCAGTGCGACCGTCCGGCCGGATGCCGCCATGGGCCGAGCCGCCTGCGAAGCCGCCTGGGCCGGCAAAGCAGTCGAAAACGGCTCATTCGGCGCGGGGGCGGGGGCGACCGTGGGCAAGCTGCGCGGCATGCGCCGCGGCATGAAATCCGGCCTCGGTGTCTGCGCCGTACGTCTGAATGGCCTCGTCATGGCGGCCGTTGTCGCGGTGAACGCTCTGGGCGACATCTGCGACGAGCGTACGGGAAAAACAATCGCCGGCCTGCTCAATGCCGACCGGAGCGGCTTTGCCGACTCCCGCACCGCCTTCTACGCTCTGGACGACGTCGGAAACCTCTTCGCGCAGAGCAACACGACCATCGGCGCCATTCTGACGAACGCGGCCTTCAGCAAGGCGCAGCTCACGAAACTCGCGTCCATGACGCGCAATGCCTACGCCCGCTGCATACGCCCCGTGGGCACGCTTGTCGACGGGGACACCATCTATGCGGCATCCGTCGGCACGCAGAGGGCCGACCTCAATCTGGCGGGTTCCCTCGCCGCTGACGTCATGGCCCGTGCCATAGTCCGCGCGGTCACCGCAGCCCGTACGGATGACGGCGAATATCTCGCGCGTTGCCTGTAGTCGCCCGCTTACGCAGGCGCAATCCTTGTTCCAGAAGGCCACGCCCTTGCAATGACATGATGTCGGGAGTACCTCTCATCTCCGTTGCGCGTCACTGCGTGGCCGCCGGCATCCGCCTGCGGTATTTGACGCACGCTTTCTGAAAGCCGGCCCCGCACGCCTTACCCAAGAGTTCCCTGGCCTTTTCGGGGTCGGGAGAAACGCCTTCGCCTTTCTCATAGAACTCGGCAAGGGCGAAACACGCCTGCCCGTCGCCCGCGGCAGCCGCCTTTTCAAGCGCTTCTCTGATGCGGGTGTACTCCTGCGCGGGAGCGCCGTTTTTCTCTTTCAGGCCGAGATCAGAGGACGGGCCATCTCCCTGGGGCCGCATTTCGTACAGTTCAAAGGGTGTCACATAGTTCTGCGCAAGGCCTTCGACTGCTTCGGGTTGTGATTGTGGCGTGGGTTTTGCAGCAGCCCGTTCATTCTGGACGGGCCTGCTGCCGGTGGCGTCTGCCGGTCCTACCGCGGCCCCGTACTGGCGGTATGCGGCAAGGGCGAGAATCGTGGCCAGAAAAATGGTACCGAGGGCGATCAAACGCTTTTTCTTCATCAACGCTCCCTCCAACGGTGTGCCCGGCAAGGGGACAAACGCCCTGAGCGAGGCTGCCCGCGATCATCGGCTACGCATTGTAGAACCGGGGCATGAGCTGCTGAACCCCTTCGATGGGATCCGGCTCGCGGATTTGCTCCTCCACCTTGACGACTTCGCTTTCAGCCGCGAAGAAGGCGTCGACGACGCGTGGGTCGAGCAGCTTGCCGCTCTCTTCGCGGAGGATGGCGAAGGCCTTTTCGAGGGTAAAAACCTTCTTGTAGGGGCGGTTCGAGACAAGGGCGTCGAAGACGTCGGCGATGGCCATGACGCGCGCGGCGAGGGGTATGGCGCCTCCGGAGAGGCCGTCGGGGTAGCCCTGCCCGTTCCATTTCTCATGGTGGTGGGTCGCTATGTCCTTTGCGATGTCCAGATAGTCCGAATCCGGCACGATGCTTATGATGTGGCCGATGACCTCGCCCCCGGCCGCCGCATGCGTCTTCATGAGGGTGTATTCCTCGTCCGTGAGCTTTCCTGGCTTGTTCAGTATGGCGTCGGGCACCATGATCTTGCCGATGTCGTGCAGGGGCGCCGACCTGACGACCTTGACGATGAAGTCCTCGTCGATGATGTCGGGGAAGGTGCCGAGCCTTTGCAGCGATTCGAGAACGATGCGCACGTAGGCCGCTGTCTTGCGGATGTGCTGGCCGGTGTTCTTGTCGCGGCTTTCCACAAGGTCGGCGAGTGTGAGCATCATGGCGTCGCGCATGGCGGCGAGGTTGCGCTCGCGCTCTTCGGACATGCCCCGTATCTCCTGTTCGAAGCTGCGGATGACATGAGCGATGACGAAGAGAACGATGATGAGCACGGTGATGAAGACGAAAGCCGTACCAAGTATGCTTCGCCTGAGATTGTCGTAGAAGTCGCCCGTGGGGTGCTCGACAACGAGGAACCAGGAGAGTTCCGGCAGATAGCGCCCCGAGACGTAGCTGCCGGATGCGGAGTTTCCGCCGGCGAAAGCGACCTCGCCGTCATGGGCATTCGCGGTCTTCGCGCGCTCAAGATCATCGCGGAAGATGTCGTTGCCGTTGCGGTCAAGCCAGTCGACGCGCTCAAGGCCTTTGCGTGAGGTGGAGACCTCGATGTTCCCGTCCTTGCCTATGAGACTGGCTTTCGCCCCGGACTCAACCTCAAATGTCATCAGGGCATCCACGATCCTGTATGTGTGTATGCCTACGCCGATGATGCCCAGAAGCTCGTCACTGCGGCCGAGAATCTTGCAGTTCACGAAGATGGTTTGCTCGTTGTTGGCGATTTTGTCGGTGTCGATGGAGATGTCGTAGGCGCGTTCGCGGGCGAGGGTGGCCGAGAAGGTTGCGCTTGCGGCATCATCGGACACAATGCGGGCGAAACCCTTCTGCGAGTACAGAGTGTTGTTTTCCGCGAGGAGGAGGAAGGCTGCGTCGAAGCGGTAGATTTTCATGCAGCCCTGCAGATAGTTCTTTAGGACGCGCTCGAAGTCTTCCGCGGTGTAGGATTCCGGGTTTGAGAGGTAGGATATGAGAAATCCGTCGTTCGCCATCGCGGTCGAAATGTTCACCTCTCGGATCAAGAGCGGGTAAAGGCTCGCGTGGATGGCGGCGACCTCCTTTTCCGCTTCGCTGCGCATGCGCCGTATTGCGTCGTCGTAATACGATTGAAAATACATCGCCGCGATGGCTGAAAAGCCCAGAAAGAGGACGACGGCGATGATAAGGGTCGTCCTGAGGAGCTTTGTCGATTGCAGCGGTGTCGGCTTCATGTTTCAGCGTTTTGCTATGTGGGGGGGGAAGCTTTCTTATCAAGGCAGCAGAGGATGGTGAACTGGTTGCGCCCGCCCTCCTTTGAATGGTACAGGGCCTCGTCGGCGATCTTGTACATGTCCTTGTAGTCCGTATGGCCGTCGTGGGATACGGAGACGCCGATGCTTGCGCTGACCGTCACGGTTTTTCCGGAAGGTTCTGCAAATTCTTTGTTCAGCCGTTGCAGCAGGTGACCAAGCTTGTTCGTTATGACTTCGGCGGAATCCAGAGTGGGGGCGTAGACGACGAACTCATCCCCGCCAAGGCGCGCCACGATGTCCGTTTCACGAAAGATCTCCCTCAGGATCTGCCCCGTGTACTTGAGGCATTCGTCCCCAACGGGGTGGCCCAGGGTGTCGTTGAGCTGCTTGAAATTATCGAGGTCTATGAGGAAGAGGCCGGCTGGTCTGCCGCCGGCTTCGAAGATTCTCTCTATCTCGCGTTCAAAGCCGGCACGGTTCGTTATGCCCGTCAGCTTGTCGACATAGGCCTTTTTCTGCAGGGGCGCGACGAGCGAGCGGAAGAAGGTGACGCCGAGCACACTCAGGGCGGCGGCTATGACCAGAGTCGCCAAAAGGCAGGAGAGAGCGATGGTTGTGAGCGTGCGCTGCACGCCCTCGACCTCCGTGCCGACGAACCACATGCCGTAGATGGTGCCCGCCCGATTCTGTATGGGCCAGTAGACGGTCTTGTAGGCGCGGCCAAGAATATCCGTGTCGGCGCTGAAAGTGCCGCCCCTCTGCAGGACAACGTCGGCGACCTCGGGGTTGTTCAGGAGCGTGCCGATGGCGCGTTTGCCGTCGCGCACGATGGTCGTCGAGATGCGCACGTCTTTTTCAAAGACGGTCATCTCAAGACCTGTCACGCGTTTGACCTCGTCCACAAAGCCATTCTTGTAGAGGCTTTCGCCAAACATGACCGCGCCAATGATGGAACCGTTCATCATGATCGGGGCGGCGGCGGCCACGGAAAGTCCGTTGTTCTTGAGCTTGACGATATCGACGACGCTCTTGCCGGTCAGCGCGCTTTTAATGAGGGGGGATTCCGCGATGTTGTCGCCGCGTTTGCTGGAATGGCCGCGGGCCAAGACGTTGCCCTTGGCGTCGACGATTGTGGCGAAATTGGCCCGGCAGCGCTCCATGGCGTTCATGGCGAAGCGCGTCAGCTTGGTCGGATCAATGGCGTAGAAGGCGTTTTCAAGCTCGCGAGTATCCGAAAGCAGGTACGCCTCCTGGAACAGGCGGAGCTTGGTGTTTTCGAGTATGTCGTCCACGACGGAGCGCATCGTGGTTATCTGCTTGTGAAAAGACTGCTCGAAGCCCTCGGACATGAAATGGTGCGAAGCCATGAATATGCCCATGGCGGCCACGACTACTGTGATGACGAGCCCACCCATGTCCCGCATGAAGCGTGTGATGCGCATGAGAATCCCCCTCGGCGGAAGCGGAGCGATTTGTTCCGCTGTTTCCCTGACAGAAGAATGGCTACTCAACCGTATCTTGAACTATCGGGTTTTTCCGCAAGGTTTGTCAATCGGAATATGGTGTGGCAAAGAAATTCAGGCGGCCCGCACGGCAGGCCGCCCGTGTGAAGCGGAATCTATACTGCTCTTACAGAGACGCCATCCGGCGTTTCGCGGCGGTGGCCTCCTGCTCAAGGGCGATCTGGGTCTCTTTCGCAAGGCCGAGCACCTGGGCGAGATTGTCCAGATAGCTGCGCTCCATGAAGTGGTCTATGTCGACGATGAGGCAGGAGAGACGGTAGACGTCTTCAGCCTGCTCGGGCGACTGCACCTGACGGGCGAGAATCGACGGGTCGATGCTCTCCTGAACGAGCTGTTCCATCAGGGGCGTGACGTCCTGACCGGGGTAGAGCTGGTTCAGCATGTCCTGCATGCGGGCGCGCTCGGTTTCGTCGATATGGCCGTCCGCCTTCGCGGCGAAGACCATGGCCCGCAGAAGAAGCAGTAGCGTCGGGTCGTTCACGGTGTCCGTAAGCGTGGTCGGGTCCGTTCTCTGCCCTGCGGCCTGGGGTTTGGCCTGCGCCCATTTCTTATAGAAGGTCCAGGCGACGGCGCCGAGGCCCGCAAGGCCCAGGGCATTGACGGTGCCTTTGGGCATCATGCGGCCGAGTAGGGCGCCCATCGCGCCCGCCCCCAGAAGACCGCCCACACCGCCGGGAGTGGCCTGGCTGATTGAGCGGCCGGCGTTCTTCATCTGGCCGGCGATGGAATCGAGCGTTTCTCGCATGCTGCTGTTGTTGCTCAGGATGTCGAAGAGGGACATGGCAGTTCTCCTTTTTTTCCACCTGTATCGTGAACTGCGCCTCTTGTCCATGCGGGAGGCTGCGTAAATCCGGGCCTTATGCCCGCAATGCCGCGCTTTGCCCAAGGCGATGGCCGCCCCGGCTTGACAGCATGGGCCAGTCTGTTTAGCGTAACTAACTGGCATACTCCCTATCATGTCAGCAAGGAGTCGGACATGGCAGTCCATGTGGTGGATCATCCTCTGGTGCGGCACAAACTCGGCATCCTTCGCAGGGACGCCACCTCCACAAGCGAATTCCGCAGCGTCTCCAACGAGATCGCCCGCCTTTTGATCTACGAGGTCTCCAAGGGCTTTGAAACGGAGAAGCGCGTCGTGAAGGGCTGGGCCGGCCCGGTCGAGGTGGAGTGCATCTCCGGCAAGAAGGTGACCATCGTCCCCCTCCTGCGCGCGGGCCTCGGCCTGATGGACGGCGTGCTCGACATGATACCCGGGGCGAAGATCAGCGTCATCGGCCTTTACAGGGACGAAAAGACCCTCAAGCCCATCGAATACTACGCCAAGCTGGCCCGCAAGATCGAAGACCGCATGGCCATCGTCCTGGACCCCATGCTCGCCACGGGCGGCTCGCTCATCGCGGCCATTGACATCCTCAAAAAACGCGGCTGCCGCCATATATGCAGCGTCAACCTCGTCTGTGCGCCTGAAGGCCTCAAAAAGCTTGAAGAAACGCATCCCGACGTGGATGTCTACACTGCCGCCGTGGATTCGCACCTTAACGAGAACGGCTACATCATCCCCGGCCTCGGCGACGCCGGCGACCGCATTTTCGGCACGAAATAAGGGGGGCACATGGCCGAAGAAACGCTCGCTGGACAGGTGCGCGACGATCCCTGCCGCTACCGGCTGCGCGTGAAGGACAGCCTGCTCGGCGAGCATATGCTTTTCGTGGCCTTCGGCGCCCTGGTGCTCGGCTCGTGCCGCTCCTGACGGGTCTGAACAGCCTCGTGCGCGCCGGGCAGGATCTCCTGCGGCCCCGCAACATGGTCATCGTCGCCCTCATCATCTTCGGCGTGGGCGGCATGCAGGTGAGCATGGGCGGCTTCAAGCTCGCGGGCATAGGTCCCGCCGCCGTCACGGGGGTCGTTCTCAATCTGCTCCTGCTGCAGGACTAGGCGCGTTCACGTGGAGCGCGTTTCCCCTGCGTGGAGAACATGGATGTTGCCGTCGTGCGCATACTCGTGACCGACATACGCCCGCTCATCCGGCCCCAGGCGTTCGCGGCCGCACTTCAGCGGGTGGGCCCGGCAAGACGGCGGGAGGCCCTTCGCTACGCCCGTGCCGAAGACCGCTGCCTGAGCCTCGG
>JAILMX010000005.1 GCA_024692205.1 Desulfovibrio sp.
GTGCGCAAGCTGGCCGAAAAGACGATGACCTCGACCAACGACGTGAGCAAGGCCATCACCGCCATTCAGGGCAGCGCCGAGCAGAGCGTGAACAAGATGGACGAGGCGCTCTCTGCCGTCGAGACAGCGACCGAGCAGGCCAGCCAGTCCGGCGAGGCCCTGCGCCAGATCGTGGGCAACATTGAGGAGACGGCTGACCAGGTCCGCGCCATCGCCACGGCGAGCGAAGAGCAGTCCGCCGCGAGCGAGGAGATCAACCAGTCCATCATCCAGGTGAACGACATGTCCTCGCAGACCGCGCAGGCGATGGACGAGGCCAACAAGGCCATCAGCGAGCTCGCCCATCAGACAGAGAAGCTCTCCAGCCTCATCGAAGAGATGAAGCGCGCATAAACCCTTCCGCCGCGGCGCAAAGCGCACACCGAAACAGCCAAAAGCCCGGCCGGACGCCATCCGGCCGGGCTTTTCCGTCCGTCCGCGCTTTCTTTCCGTCCGCGTCCGGCATCCCGCCTTCAGCCGCCCCTCTTTGGCGCACTCTTTGCATAACCTTGGGTGAATCGTCTGCGGATTGACGCGCCGCCGTGAAGGCGACGCCCCGCGGCAAAGGAGGGCTTTATGCAGGACGCGCTGTTCAGCGGCCTTTTCGGTGCGCTCACGACCGAGCACCGTATGAATTTCATCGCCAACAATCTGGCGAACGTCAACACGCACGGCTACAAGCGCGACACCCTCGCCTTCAGCGACACCATGGCCTACTATGCCCATGACGAGATCCGCGAGCCACTCATGAAGCTGCGCTCGAAATCCCTTTTCCCCGAGCCAAAGAACATGGCGCGTTCACGCGTTGCCGTTTCTCAGGTGGATTTCTCGCAGGGCTCCATGAAATACACGGGCGACCCGCTTGATATCGCCATAGCCGGCGAAAACGCCTTCTTCCGCGTGCAGACGCCGAACGGCACCTACCTTTCGCGCAACGGTCATTTCGTGCTGTCGAACGACGGCACCATAATGACGCCGCAGGGCTATCCCCTGCAGGGCGAAGGCGGGACCATCACCATCCCCCAGGGCACGCGGACCATCACCATCAGCGGCGACGGGCAGGTTCAGGCCGACGGCGTGCCCGTATCGCGCATAGACCTTGTCAGCGTGGACAACCTGAAGAATCTCGAAAAGATGGGCCACAACCTCTTCAAGCCCCGCACCAACGTGCAGGTGAACGAGGGCGACGCCTATGCGAACAACCGCGCCCGACTCGAGCAGGGCTTCATGGAGGCTGCCAACGTCGAGGTCGTCAGCGAAATGGTCAACATGATCGAAACGAACCGTCAGTTTGAGATGTACCAGAAGGTCATGCAGACCTCGGACACCCTCGACCGGGCGGCGAATGAGAAAATAGGCAGGCGCGTCGGCTAGGCCGGGGCGGACTGACAGCACAAGGAGCAAACCACCATGATGCGTTCCCTCTACACGGGCGCCACGGGCATGATAGCCCAGCAGCTCAATATCGACGTCATCTCGAACAACCTCGCCAACGTCAACACGACGGGATTCAAGAAAAGCCGCGCCGAGTTCGAAGATCTCATGTACCAGACGATGAAGTTCGCGGGCTCCGTGACGGAAGGCGACAACCGTCTGCCCGTCGGCATACAGGTCGGCCTTGGCACCCGCCCGACGGCCGTGCACAAGTTCTACACGCAGGGCGACTTTCAGAACACGGGCAACTCCCTCGACGTGGCCATCGAAGGCGACGGTTTCTTCCAGGTGGATGTGAACGGCGAGCTCATGTACACGCGCGCCGGCGCCTTCAAGCTCAACCAGGACGGCACCGTGGTCAACGCCAACGGCTACATACTGCAGCCCGAATTCGCCGTGCCTGCCGAGACGAAATCCATCTCCATTTCGGCCAGCGGCCATATCGCCGCCCTCGACGCCAACGGCGAGGAACTCGCCGGCGCGGAGATTCCCCTTTATACCTTCATCAACCCGGCCGGTCTCGACGCGCGCGGGCGCAATCTCTTCACGCCCACGCAGGCCTCGGGCGACGCAACCGAAGGCGTGCCCGGCACGGATAACGTCGGCACACTGGCACAGGGCTTCCTTGAGATGAGCAATGTCGAGGTCGTCGACGAGATGGTGAACATGATCGTGGGCCAGCGCGCCTACGAGGTGAACTCAAAATCCATCCAGACCTCCGACTCCATGCTGGGCATCGCCGTGCAGCTCAAGCGCAGCTAGGGATAAAGGGTGACGGAGGAAGACGATGCGCCGCACACGCCCGATACTCGCGGCACTTTTCTGCATCGGCACGCTCTGCGCAGCACTGGGGTGGGCCCACCCGGTGCAGGGAGGGGCGCAGGGCGGCGTGCCGCAGGCCGTCTGGCAGGACAGCGACCATCACAACCGCCGTTCACCCGCGCAGTTCACGCGCCAGCTGCGCAGCCCGAACATCCGGGCCGACCGCAGCCTCGTGCGCGCGCACGGCGCGGCAGAACACGCCCAAAGCGCGTCCCAGGCCAACGGGCTCGCCCAGCCCAGTCAGAGCCGCCGTGCGGCCCACACGCAGGGCATGCTCGCGACAGGCGCGGCCCCCCTGGCCGACCCCGGCGCGCAGATGTCCATGCCGCAGTCGATCGACTGGCGCCTGCGCATCTTGCCGGCGGCCGTCGCCAGGGGCGATCAGGTGCGCCTGGGTGAGATCGCTTTTCCCGTAGGCCCCGTGCCGAACTGGGAGAGCCTGCAGAACGTCGAGCTCTGGCCGGCCCCGTCAGAGGCGGGCAAGCCCCTGCAGGTCAACCGCGCGCGCCTTTCGGACGCGCTCTACGAACGCCTTGGCAAGGAAACGGCCAGTCGCTGCATCCTGCCCGCATCCCTTGCGATACAGCGCGGCGGCGTGCTCGTGCGCGAAGAGGATTTGCGCGCCTATGTTGTCAAAAGTCTGACGCCCAATCTGCGTGCCATGCCGGGCGAGGCCGAACTGACGGATTTTCATCTGCCCGAATACATTTTTCTGGCGCACGCGGGACAACGCATACAGCTTGAACCCCCGCGCCTGCTCCCGGGGCGCGTGCCCCTGCGCTTTGCCCTGCTTGAGGCGGACGGCACCGTCATACGCCGTCTCTCCGCCACCATAAGCCTGACGCAGTGGGTCACGGTGCCCTCAGCCGCGCGGCCCCTTTCCAAGGGTGACGCGCTCACGCCCGATGCCGTCACCTTCGTCCGCATCAACGCCAAGCGCCTGCGCGATACGCCGTGGGACGGCCAGGGAGGCCCCTGGAAGATGCAGCGCAACCTGACCCAGGGCGAACCCATCCTGCAAAGCGATCTGGCGAGCCAGAACATGATACGCAGGGGCCAGATCGTCGGGCTCATCTACGCTCGTGGCAACCTGAGGCTCACGACCCAGGCCGAGGCCCTTGCGGACGGCGAACCGGGTGCGACCATTCCGGTACGCAATTTGCAAACGAAGAAGCAGGTGTTCGCCACCGTCAGGGACGGCAACACCGTAGTGATCCATTAAGGCGGACGCAGGACAAAGGCCGCCGATCTGGAGGGAGAAATGAAAGCGAAACTGTCTATCACCGTTCTGAGCCTCTTCGTGATGCTCATCGCGGGCTGCGGCGGCGGCACCCACAGACGCCCGGCCCTGCACCAGCCCGTTGTGCCCGACCAGCGCTACAACCGCGAGGAGCTCAGCCGCAACAACCCCGGCTCGCTCTTCGCCCAGAGCGAACAGGACACACTTTTCGAGGATGCGCGCGCCCGCCGCGTGGGCGACATCGTCATGGTGAAGCTCGTCGAGAACACCAAGGCCCAGAACAAGGCCGAGACCAGCGCGAAAAAAACGAACACCAACAACTACAACGTGGCGAACCTCTTCGGCAAAGCCAAGGTCGGCCTCGTCCCCCTCGTGCCCATCGGACCGACGTGGCCCGTCTCGGACAAGAATCCCCTGCTAGAGACGGGTTCGAGCAGCAACCTGAGCGCCACCGGCAAGACCAAGCGCGAGAACTATGTGACAACCACCCTCGCCGCGCGCGTGCTGCGCGTCCTGCCAGGCGGCCTGCTTGAGATCGAAGGCGCGAGAGAAATCCGCGTGAACGACGAGACAGAGTACATGGTCGTGCGCGGCATGGCCCGCGCCAAGGATGTGGACGCCGACAACACGATACTCTCAACGCAGCTCGCCGACGCCAGCATAGAATACTACGGCAGCGGCGTGCTCGCCGACAAGCAGAAGCCCGGCTGGTTCACGCGTCTCATGGACAACATCTGGCCCTTCTAAAAAGGTATCCCCGGCAGGGGGGCCGCTCCCTCGGTTCCCCTGCATCCGCTCAACCGTCCGTCTCCCTGCGGGCGGCAAAAAGCCGGTGCTCCCTCACCGGCTTTTTTACGTCCCGTCCGGCGCACAAGCCGTGACGCCGGGGTCTGCCGCCTCCTCGCATTCCGGGCCTTGACAAAAAACCGTAAATGATAAACATTATCATTTATGAACAGCCTTCCCATCGACCGCCTGAAGGAACTCCGCTCCCGCCTGCACGAAACGGGGCTGCGGCTCACCCCGCAAAGAGAGGCCGTATGGCGCCTTTTCGCCGCATCCAACCGTGGCTACACCCTGCCGCAGGCCTGTCAGGAGCTTGAGAAAATGGGCATAGGCCAGGCAACTGTCTACAGGATGGTCGCCTCGCTTCAGGAGATGGGCTTTCTGCGCTTCATACACGATGCCGACGGCGGGCATCGTTATCTCGCCTGCCCCGGAGGGCATATGCACTACGTGGTTTGCCGCCAGTGCGGCCGCACGCGCCAGGTGACCGACTGCGACCTGCACACCCTTGAAAAGCTCATCGCCGCCCAAAGCGGGTACCATGTCGAGGGACACCATCTGGAATTCTTCGGCCTGTGCCCCGACTGCCTCACGGCAGGCGCCCATCCGCCGCATCCGCTAGAAAACTGCTGCTGACAGCCGATTGTCCGGCGCGCGTCCGCCACAGCCTTCATCGCGCCCCGGCAATGATAAACCTTATCAAGTATCGGGAAAGAGCCATTATGCCTCCAGTCGAAAGCGCCGATATCTCTCTTGAAAAGCCGCCCTTCTCGCCCCTGGGCTGGTCCGTTCCTCTCAGGCTCGGCTTCGCCGCGTTCATCTGCGCCCTCATGTGGGCGATTATCTGGTGGGCCCTGTGATGATGAGGCCAAACGACATAACCATACGGGACCTCTCCCTCGGCTACGGGCTCCGCATCGTCGTGCAGGGCATGAGCTGCCGCATCGCGGCCGGCTCCCTGACGGCCGTCGTCGGCCCGAACGGCGCGGGCAAATCCACGCTTCTGCGCGCCGTCGCCGGTCTTCTTCGTCCGCGAAAGGGCGCAATCGACACAGGGGGCATGGCCGCCCGCCAGATAGCCTATCTGCCGCAGCAGGCGGACATAGACCGCACCTTTCCCATACGCGTGCAGGACATGGTGGCCCTCGGGCTCTGGCCCGAGACGGGGGTTTTCGGCGGCATCGGCAGGGGCCGCTGGCGCAAGGTGCACGAAGCTCTTGACCGCGTGGGCATGCTCTCCTTCGCGGCACGCGACATAGGCGCCATCTCCGTGGGCCAGTTCCAGCGGGTGCAGTTCGCGCGCCTGCTTCTGCAGGACGCCTCGGTCATCCTCCTGGACGAACCCTTCACGGCGCTCGACGCCGCGACCACGGCCGACCTCCTGCGCATGGTCGAGAGCTGGCACGACGAGGGGCGCACGGTGCTCGCCGTCATACACGACCTTGAACAGGTGCGCGCAACATTCCCGCTGTGCCTTTCCTTCATGGGGCAGGCCCCGGTTCTCGGTCCCACGAGGGTTCTGCTCGCGCACTGCCCGCTCTGTGACCGAAGCGCCGCCGACGATGAAGAGGACGGGGGAAGAGCGGCATGACGGCCTGGATCTGGCAAACCTTCTGCGCGCCTTTCGAGGAGTTCCTTTTTCTTCGGCATTCGCTCGCCGCCGTGCTCGCCCTCGCCCTCGGCTGTGGGCCGGTCGGCACTTTCCTCGTGCTGCGCCGCATGAGCCTGATGGGCGACGCCCTCTCCCACGCCGTGCTGCCCGGCGTCGCCGCGGGCTTTCTCATCAGCGGGTTCTCCCTTGCGGCCATGACGATAGGCGGTTTCCTTGCCGGGCTGACCGTGGTCGTGGTCTGCGGTCTGCTCTCCCGCTTCACGCCCCTGCGGGAGGACGCCAGCATGGCCGCCCTCTACCTCATCTCTCTCGCCCTGGGCGTTCTGCTCATCACCATGCGGGGCAACAGCATGGATCTCATGCATGTGCTCTTCGGTTCCATCCTCGCGGTGGACGGCCCTTCGCTTGTGCTGGTCGCCTCGGTCACGACGGCGACGCTGCTCACGCTCGCCGTCATCTACCGCCCGCTTGTGACGGAATGCTTCGATCCCGGTTTTTTGCGCGCCGTCTCCGGAACGGGAACGACCGCGCATATCCTCTTCATGGCGCTCGTCGCCCTGAATCTGGTCAGCGGATTCCGAGCCCTCGGCACGCTCATGGCCGTCGGCTTGCTCGTCCTGCCGGCGACAGCCGCGCGCTTCTGGGCAAGGCAGGTCTGGTCTCAGGCCCTCACCGCGACTCTGCTCGCCCTTCTGTCGGGCTATGTCGGTCTGCTTGTCTCCTTCTACTGGAACATGCCCTCCGGCCCGACGATCATCCTCACGGCCGGCTGCTGCCACGTTCTGTCGCTCATCATGGGCCCCAGGCAGGGCATGCTCACCCAATACCTTTGCAGGGCAAAAACCGCCTGAACGGTCACGATCACTCTCGGAGGCTCCTCAATGAAAAAAACGCTTCTCTTTCTCGCTCTGTGTCTCTGTCTTTTCGGAACGGCGCACGCCGCAACAGCAGGTTCTGTCAAGGTTGTGGCGACCTTTTCCATTCTGGGCGACATGGTGAAAAACGTCGGCGGCGAACTCGTGGCAGTGACCGTCCTCGTCGGGCCGAATGCGGACACCCACACCTACAGCCCCACCCCTGAGGACGCGAAAAAGGTCGCCCAGGCCGACCTCGTCGTGATGAACGGCCTTCATCTCGAGGGCTGGATCGACAGGCTCGTCCAGGCATCCGGCTGCAAGGCCCCCGTCGTGATCGCGAGCGCGGGTATCACGCCCCTCACCATGGATGACGAGGACGGAGGCGGCGCGAAGGTCACCGACCCGCACGCCTGGCAGGACCTTGAGAACGGCATGCGCTACGTCGAGAACATCCGGGCGGGCCTTTGCGCCGCAGACCCCGCCCACGCCGGCGACTACGCGAAGAACGCCGAAGCCTACAGGGCAAAACTCGCGGCCATGCACGCCTGGGTCAGGGATGCGTTCGCACGCATCCCCGAGGCCAGGCGCACGATTATCACCTCGCACGACGCCTTCGGCTATCTCGCCCATGCCTACGGCGTGACCCTGCTCTCGCCCATGGGCGTCTCGACCGAATCCGAGGCCTCGGCCAAAAACGTGGCCGAGCTCATACGCCAGATAAAGAAGGAGAAGGTCACCGCCCTTTTCGTCGAGAACATGACCGACCCGAGGCTCATGGAGGGCATCACACGCGAGACCGGCGTGAAAGCGGGCGGCGAGCTCTTCTCCGACGCTCTTTCCGCGCCGGACGGCCCGGCCCCGACCTATCTCGACATGTTCCGGCACAACGTCACCCTCATGACGCAGGCCATGGCGGAAGAGACACGGCAGTAGTCCGCACGCGGTACAGGGAAAGCCCCGTGGCGCACGGGGCTTTCCCCTGCCACTTTCTGGCGCGCTTTTTGCTTCATCCCTGCCCAGAACGCCGGAACGGCAGATCATTCCCCGGCGAAAAAGGAGACAGGGCATCATGAGCGGCATCTCGGGCGTCAGCGACTACTCGACGGCATTGCAACTCTGGCAGCAGCAGAACCAGATCGCGGAAAACAACTCCCAATCACAGTCGTCGGCGGCATCGGCACAGTCATCCGCGGCGAGCGTGCTCTCAAATCTCGCGTCTTCGGAAAGCACGGGTGACACCCTCACGCGCAAGCTTTCGAGCCTGGTTGAGCTTGTCCGATACGCCATGGACGACATGGGCCTTGATGCGGACAGCCGCGTGACCTTCTCGCATCTCACGGAGTACCGCGCGAAGGTTGAAGACGACTTCAACGCGCTTCTGAAATCGAGCCTTGAGGCTGCGGGCGTCGATCCCTCGGCCAAATTCACCCTGCAGGTGAACGACGAGGGCGGCGTGACGGTCCAGGGGGCCGACGCCGACACGGTAAAGGCCGTGCAGGCTGTCTTTGACGGAAACGAAGACCTCGTCAAAGCCTATAAGAAGATGGAGGCATTCTCGGGCCTGGACAAGGCTCGCGAGGCCATGCAGATCTCCCCCACGGAATCGCGCAGACGCATACAGATGGAAAGCCTTGCCGTATGGTGGGACAATTCCGGCGACAGCGCATCCTCCTGGTTCAGCACCTATGCCGATGGATCCCTTTCGCGCATGAGCGGCATCAACCTGAGCGTTTGAAGGGCTGCGGAAAACAGGGCCCGGACGCGGTTACGGTCTTCACCGTTTCAGGCGCAGCCTGCCGCCGTTGTCTCGCCGAAAACAGCTCAAGGTGACAGACCCGCACGACGCCGAAAGTTTTCTGGGCATGCCGCTTCTCCGACCTCAACGGCACCTTCCACGTCTTTCCTCTCCCCCTGCCAAGACGTTGCCCGGCAGGCCATCTATCCAAGATATTCGCCGATCATTGCGTTTGCCCTGCCTATGGCGGCATCCACGCTTGCGTTGCCCGTCAAAAGCAGCCTGTTGTCCCTCACGCAGCCGTGATAGTGCAGAAGCTTGATGGAAAAAGGCAGTGCGGACAGCGGAGAGTCCGGAGAGGCGTCCAGAAATTTCTTGATAATGTGCATGGGGAAGTTGTAGCCGAGCGAAAGGTTGACGGTGGGCAGACCGGCGCTGTTCACAGCCAGAGAGAAGGCGATCTGATCGACGTGCTTTTTGTAGCGCCCGAGCAGATCCATCATTTTTGCGGAATGAAGAAGATCCAGGGCGTATTTCTTCCAAGTCGGCCCGATGGCGTCCAAGAGCGATATGGGGATTCCGTAGAGGCCGCCGTTGAAGTTGTTGGCAAGACTCTTTCCGGTCAGGGTCTCCATGACAGGAGGCTTTGCGATGCCGTAGGCATCGAAGATGGCCTCGAGGATCTCCAGAGGCGGGTAGGGCATGTCGACGATTTTGCCGGAAATGGCATGCAGATCCGCGCAGTCCTCAATGTTATCAAGCCAGACCATGTCACAATCGGTCAGGAAGACATAGTCGGCGTCCTGAAAAAGAGCGCTTTCGCACTGAACAAGCTTGTTGCAGAAACGACCGTCCCCGAAGCGCTCAACAAGAGCAAAGCGCACACCCTCAGAGGCGGCGAAGGAGCGTGCTTCAGCGTTGCTCCCCACGATATGCACGCAGAGACTATCAGCGGGGATGCCCGCAAGGTGCTTCAGGGACAATACCCAGACCTTGAACTGCCATAAGGGAAAATCCCCGGCGTCAAGCACGCAGGAATAGAGTATCTTCACGCCGTCAGATCACATCCTCCGCTTCGGCCGGAGTCACGCGGTCTTTCAGTTTCTGCTGCAGCATGAGCGGCAGGCTGTCGGGAGAGGCGGGGTCGTATTCGAACATGACGGCCGTGCCGTAGCAGGAGAAATACTTGCTGCCGTCTGGATGGAAGGCCACGTTTTCATTGTAGCCCACGATGGCCTGGGCCCCCTTGTTCATCGCCCGGCTCGCCATGCCGAAGAAGGTTTCGTCGGAGTCGAACCCGCGGCAGCAGACAAGCCCGAGAACTTTGACGATGCGCCGCCCCTCCACATGATCCGTGGTGACGACGGGAAAGCGCCCGGACAGGAAGACTTCGCGTGCCTGCGAGGTCGCGCGGGAAAGAGGAGCCTTTTTTTCGGTCTTGTGGGTTTTTTTGTCATTGCCGCCGAGCAGAAAGAACATGATGACCTCCGGACTGACGATTTTTGGTTTTGTCTAGAGATATGCAATATTCTTGCCAAACGGCATCATCGGCTGTTCATGCCTTCGACGAAGGCATTGTAGGTCTCGCGGCTCGTCGCGGCGAGATCGTTCATCGCCTTGCGCAGGGGCATGAAGAAGCCCTCTGCAAGGCCGCGTGCGAGCATGGCGTCATAGGCCGCGACCTCCTTAAGAAAGGCGCGATAGGCCCGCTCGTCCAAGGGCTTTCCGCGGAAAGGCGGCTCTGCTGCATAGGCCGCGACCGCGCGCAGCTCACGCTCCATGGCGGCAAGCGCCGCCCTGTCGACGCGAGGGGGCGTTGCCCCGGGGGCGCCTTCCTCTGTCTTTGCGGCGTTCCCGTCGGGCTGTGAGGCCGGGGCATCGGCCGCGCCGGCCAGGGGATCGGCAGCGGCGGGGGGCTCCTGGGCCGGTTTGGGTGTCAATATCTCGGCGATCTGCCGGTACAGACGAAAGATGCGCCGGGCGCACAGAATCTGACGCCTCAGGGGGTTGTCCGCCAAAAAGACGTCCTCGGCGACGACGGCCCTTTCGTCCAGCAAGGAAAGCAGGGCCGTGCGCGACGCGCAGAAACGGGCGTAGCCCTTTGCTATGGCGGCGGCGAGTTCCTTGCCCTTCTTGCCGTCATCGATGATCGTGGGATCGGCCACATAGGCCTCAAGGGCATTGTAATCGGCGATCATGCCCTCAAGGGCCTTGCCCATGGCCTCACCGTGCCCGGCGATTCTTCCCCGCTCCTCATCGGTGAAGAGGCCTGCCGGCGGCATCAGGCGGCGCGAAGCGGCCGCACGGGAAGAATCGGACTCGCCGCGTTTCGGCAGCTTCCATTCCCCCAGATAGATGCGCGTGTAGAAATCGAGCACATCGGCCTGACGGTACCACGGGCCGAAGGCCGTGCGCTCCGCGTCGTTGCAGAAGTCGAGCAAGAGGGAGGCCCGGGCCTTCTCTTCGGGCGTGACGGGGGCGGGGGAAGGGCCCCTGCCCTCAGCGAGCGCGATGAAGGCGGCATCGGGCCTGAGCCCGGCATCATCAGACGGCGCATTGCCGGAGCTCTTACCAGAGGATTGCGCGCCGGATGCCGATGCACCCTTTTCGGGAACGGATGCTGTTTTTTCCCCCGGCGCGGTTGAACTCTTTGCCGCAACAGCAGGGTCTCTCTCGGGTTTTGCCGGCGCGGCGGGCGCGGAACTCTCGCCCACCGTATGCCCGCCTTGCGGCGCGTTTTTTTGGGGATCAGATGCGGCAGTGCCTTCAGGCGCAGCCGGATTCCCTGCCGCATCAGACTTGTCGGGGGCATCTGCGGTTTTTGCGGGTTCTCCCCCGGACGCTGCGGGCTCTTCCCCGGGCTTCGTTGGGGCGGCAGGCGCAGAACTTTCGACGGTGCCCCTGGATGCGTGTATGAGGATATAGGTAAGCCAGCCGGCCCCGCCCGCCAGAAAGGCCATGGCAAGGGCTGTGCAAACGGCCTTGAGCCAGAACTTCTGCCAGAATTTCTGCATGGTTCAATCCACATCGGCTTCGTTCGCCGGGTGGCTGTGCCGGCGGCGGATGGAAGCCGTACGCTTGTCCTGCAAAGCAGGGGGAGGTTTCATACCCACGGGAAGGTGTCGATGAAGGCCGCCTAGACCCGTTCGGCAATGAAAGCGGAAAGACCCGTCAGGTCGGCGCCCCACGGGTGATCACCGCCTTTCAGCAGCTCGCCCACGCCGTAGAAGAGCGTACCCGCAAAGGCCGCCGCATCGCGGTCTGTCGTGGCGTCGCCCACCATGAGGGCGTCCGCCGGGGCTATGCCGGCGTCCTTCAAAATTGCGGCGAGCAGCTCATTCTTGGCCGGCGGCGCACCGAAAATGCCGTCGAAATAGCCGTCCAGGCCGTGCTCGGCCAGCATGGCTCGCTGTTCCTCTCCGGGCGCGCCCGAGCAGACATAGAGCGGAAGCCTGCCCTTCCAGTCCCGCAGGACCTGCTCCGCGCCCGCTATGCAGGGGCAGCGGCGCATCTCTTCCTGCACGATCTCGCTGAAGCGGCGGCCCCAGTCTTCGGATTCCTCGGGGCGTATCTCGCGCCCGACGATCTCGCGAAAGAACCAGATGAACTTCTGGTAACGGCTCACGCCGCCATGGGCGGTATGGTAGGCGACGAAACGCTCTCGGGCCTCCTCGCCCCACGGTTCGGCGAGGCGGCCGAAGGCGCGCGTCTTAACGGGCACGCTGTCGAGCAAAACCCCGTCACAATCGAAAACGATGCAGCGAAGGGACATTCTCACTTTTCTCCTTGAGTTGCCGCCTGAGCGGCCGAAAGCAGGGGCATATCGTCGCCGCGGCGGCCGATGACGCGGGCGGGCACGCCGCCCACTATGGTGAACGGGGCCACGTTGCGCGTGACAACGGCGCCCGCGCCGACAACGGCCCCGCAACCTATGCGCACGTCGGGGGTGATGACGCAGTTGGCGCCGATCCAGACATCGCTTTCGATGATGATCGTGCCCGGCTCATGGCCCTGCTGCATGATGGGCATGTCGCGGCGGCTGAAGCGGTGGTTTGCCGCGCGCACGACCGTGCCGGGCCCTATGGCCGTATGGTGGCCGACGACGATGCTGCCGCCGTCGGCGCTCATGTGCACGCAGGGCGAAAGCGACACGTCCCGCTCCATGACGAGGGAACCGTTCCCGGCCGTCACGAAGGCGCCCCGACCCACGCGCACCCCGTCGGCGAGGTGCATGTTGCGGCAGCCGAGCAGGGTGACGCCCGTCGCGAAGCGCACCGTGCCGCAGGCGGCGAAGAGCCAGCGCCACATGGCAAGGCGCAGCAGAACACCCAGAGGCGTGGGTATCCAGCCCCACAGGGTGATCCACAGCTCTTCAAGGGCATCGCCGATGCGGCGCGCAAGGCCGGGGGCGTCCCTCATTGACGGTTATACCTCTGCATGAGGTCGTCGTTCTCCATCAGGCGGGTTACGCGAGCGAGATCATCGGGGGTGTCAACGCTCCAGGTGCGGCAGCCGGTCGGCACCATGCGGACCTTTTCGCCGTATTCGAGGATGCGCATCATGTCCACGGACTCGTAGATCTCAAGCGGGCTCTCCTCCATCTCGTTGAAGCGCAGGAGGTAGTCGCGGCGGAAGGGGATGATGCACACCTGCTTGCGCATGGGCACCTTGTCCGAACCCTTTTTGCGGGAGGGGATGGGCTCGCGTGAGAAGTAGAGGGCGTCGCTGTTGCGGTCGATGACGACCTTGACCTCGTTGGGATCCTCGAACTCCTCAAGGGTGTCCATCTCGGCCATGAGGTTGACCACGTTGATTTTCGGGTCATCAATCATGGGCTGCACGGCGGCGCTGATCATCTCGGGGCGCACCATGGGCTCGTCGCCCTGAACCATGACCACGATGTCCGCCTTTTTGCCGGTGGCCTCCTCGATCTTCAGCAGAGCCTCGGCCGTGCGCGTGGAGCAGCGCACATGGTGATCGCCCGTCATCACGCATTTGAGGCCGGCGTCGCGGCAGTAGTTCTCGATGATTTCGTCGCAGGTGGCGACGTAGGTGTCGGTGAGGATGTCGCTCATGGCCGTGCGGAAGGCCACGTGCCCCACCATGGGCACGTTGTGGATGAGGGCGAGGGGCTTGCCGGGATAGCGGCTTGAGCCCATGCGGGCGGGGATGATGGCGATGATGTTCATTCTCTCTCCTACAATGTCGTGTTCAGGGGGCGGCTGTCTCAGCCGGCTGGGGTGCAAAGGGAACGGAAAAAAGCGTCTGCCCGGGGGCTAGTCGTCGGTCGGCACCAGATAGCCGCCCTCGCTCGAAAGTTCGGGATGCAGGCGCTTGTGCTCCTCCTCCATGACGCGCAGGATGCCCTGCCCGAGATCGACGGTAAGCTGGGGCACGAGCTTGCGCCCCACCTTGGGCATGAAGGCGTAGGGCGTCACCTGATAGTGGCCGCTGTTGGGGTCGTTCTGATAGCGCAGTTCGAGCTCCTGGCCCAGCATCTCGCCGATCATCTTGAAGAGGTCGCCCACGCGCATGGGCTGGTTGCCAGAGATGATGATGTTCTGATTCTCGAACTCCCTGTCCAGAACGGCGAGGGTGGCTGAGCTTGCGTCGTCCACATGCACGTATTCGCGCAGGGCCGTCGGCGCGCCGTAGTAGGTGATGCCGCCCGTGGTCAGAGCCTCGTGCACGAAACGGTGGATGGCGTTGCGGTTGTCGGCGCGCGGCCCGTAGAGCGAGCCGTAGCGCAGTATGGTGTAGGGCAGGCCGTGCATGGCCTGATAGTTCTCGATGTAAATCTCGCAGGACTGCTTGCTGCAGCGGTAGAAGCCGCCGGACTTGCCGTAGACATAGAGCGACGAGGCAAAGATGTAGCGCTTTGTCCCGGCCTGACGGCATGCCTCAAGCACCATGACGTTGCCGAGCACGTTGATGCGGGCCGTGTCGACCGGGCGGCTGTTGGCCTCGCCGATATCGGCTATGCCCGCGTAGTTGAAGACCATGTCCGCGCCTTCGACGCCGCGGCGCACGGTTTCCTCATCGAGGATGTTGCCGGTGATCATGGTCTGGTCGGGTCTCAGCCACGGCGAGGGGTGCAGGTCGACGATGGTCACCGCATGGCCGGCCTCGGACAGCTTGTCGCAGATATGCGAGCCCAGAAAGCCCGATCCGCCGAAAACCG
>JAILMX010000068.1 GCA_024692205.1 Desulfovibrio sp.
CGATAACGCTTCTGCCTTCCCTTATTGCCGATGTTGGCAATCCAACGGAAACGCAGTGTGTTGGATAGGATCCAACTGAAAACCAGAATGGGTGGTTCACAAAATGTGGACCATCCGTTCTTATTTTCTCTGGAAAGCAAGAAATACAGCGGTGTTGGCAAGGTCAAGAAACTTGATTTTCGATGATCCAAAAAATCCAATACACAGTTGGATACTAATAGAGTGTATGAGGAAGAAAACAATATGAATCCAAAAGAATCCACAAAAAGCAAAATAAAAGAGCAAATAAAGTGTACTATCTATAATAATAAAGTCGCCCTCCGGAGCCAAAGGTCGTGAGTTCGAATCTCGCCGGGCGCACCAGATATTTCAAGGGCTTACAGATATCTTGCCTGTAAGCCCTTTTCCTTTCCCAACACCATTCCCAACACGCAATCGCAAAACTTTTCCTTACGGCAGCGGTAATAGGGAAAGCGATTCACTCAATATTCATGCCTTCTCTTGCGGCGCAACCCGTCTACGGGTAACATTCGGCAACTTATTTCGCATATAGATCCTATCGCGAGGTTGCCATGAATTTCCGCGCCGTCCTTGATTTCCTCCGCAGCGATTCCTTGAGCGAGCACGATAAGGGAGCCCGATTCGAGCGTCTTGTGAAGGCATGGCTGCTTGCCGACCCGACTTTCAAGTCTGAAGTTTTCCGCTTCAGGACTTAATAAAATATCTTTTGCTGCCGTTTATTGAAACCGCTTGGAAAAGGGAGTTCCCACAGCCTTACGCAACAAAAAAAGGGAAACGGAATGGCTTACACGCCCGTCAAAAACGAAATCTTTCATGTTCATACGTGGCGCTGCGGGCACGCTGGCTACGAAACCGAAGAGGAATACGTCAGAAAGGCTATCAAGCTCGGCGCATCGCGTATCGCGTTCACCGACCACGCGCCCTTTCCGAACAATCCCTTCGGCTACAGGATGGACATCGAAGAGCTCCCCGGATATCTGGAGACTATCAACGGACTGAAAGAGGCGTTTTCAGGAAAAATCGAAGTCCTGTGCGGACTCGAAGTCGAATGGCTTCCGTCCTATTCGAAGCACATCGAAGCGCTTCGCGCTACGGACGGCATCGACCTGCTCATCATCGGGCAGCACATGTTCGAGACGGACACCTGCCAGTACAGCTTCGAGGACACTGACAAGATAATGGAATTCGAAGGTCTTTTCCGCGCCATGACCGAAGGCGCCAAGACAGGGCTTTTCGATGTCATCGCGCACCCTGACCGCGCATACCGCCGCCGCAGAAACTTCGGCGAAGCCGAGCGCGAAGCCGCGCGGGTTCTCATTGAAACCGCCATGGCAAACAGCGTCATCCTTGAAAAAAACTACGCATCCATGACACAAAAATACCTTTACTGGCAGGAATTCTGGGACATGGTTCCCCCGTCCGCCGATACGAACTTCGGCGCCGACGCACACTCCGTCGCCGCGATGGAAGAGGCGTGGAGGTTCAGCTTTTCCCAATAGACAAGGACTGCTCTGTTGGCTCTTTCCACATGCTGGGTGCGAACAACGCCCGCTGTACCTGCTTTCGCCGTTTGCCACGACGGAGACACTTTTTGCCCGTGGACTTTTTTGTAACACTTTCCTGAAACGGACTTAATTTTTTGAAACGTTTTCCGGCTCCGGACTTAATCGACAAAAAAAGCCCCGCGGCAAAAAAAGTCGAAAAATCCGCGGGGCGCGCCACAAAATGCGGCTTTGGAGAAGAGGTTCCCTTTATACTCTTTTTGCCCTGCGCTGACAACGCGCTCCGCCACGAACGCGCGCGGCTTGGCAGCCAGATGCCGATGATGTAGACTGAAAGTCCATGAGCACAATTCCTGAAGCCCTCCCCTGCCCTGAATGCGGTCAGCTTCCGCAAATCCAGTCAGAAACGCCCGAAGGACGCCTGCGACCCGTCTATCGTTTGGCATGCCAATGCGGGCAGGGACCGCTGCAATGGAGCGTCACGGAAGCAGCCGCTATCAGGCTGTGGAACAGGATGGTTGGGGATAAGAAAGACGCCTGATGCCTTACTGGAAGCCAGTGAATAATATGAGACCCGACGGTTATTCCGCCGGGCCTTTTCTATGCTACAACCCGTTGATAATACAGAGCCGGTACTGCAAAGCTTATGACGCCGCCTGCGATTTTTCGTCCTGCGAGATAGCCTCGGCAAGCTTCACTACATGCGTGGAAAATTCGCTGAACGGCATCCAGCAGAAAGTCTGGTTGACGGGTTCCCTGCCGCGCTCGATGCCCCCTTTGACGAAGCAGGAAATCTCGGCGTACCATTCGCCGTTGCACTGCGTTGCGACGCAGGAAATGTCTCCAGCATCCTCGGCTTCAAAGTTCCGTCCGTTTTCGAACCGTCCGTCTGCGTCGCTGATGCAAACGGCGTCGCCTTCTTCCCCGTCGCGGCCGACATGGAAGAGCAGCCCGTCGAATGCAGGCAGCTCAATGAACTTGTCCTGAAGGGAGTTTCCATTGTCTCCGGAAAGAAATCGTTCCCATTCGCGCAGATTGCCCTCCGCTCTTTCCGCCCTCCGCATAAGCTCGTCTGCCGACCCCTCCCATTCGATTTCGACCCACCTGCCGACGCGCTCGGGAATATGTAGTATCCTCATGCGACTCTCCTTATTCGTAGGCTCTACTCTGCTGCGTTCGAATGGACGTCTTTTGACCAAGATAAATTTTCTAGCATTTTATATAACATAGTGGCGAGGTCAATCACAAACGGTCCATTTTTGAAAGGCTCTGTTTAAGAAAATTTGTGATAGTTTTTTCTTGTAAAATCAAATGGATATCGGGAAGTGGATGCTGATTTCTAAGACGTTTTTGCCATCATTGATACCTAACTCAGTAACAGTCTCAAATCATTCATTTGGCATCACTACTTTTCTTGAATAGAGCCTTTTGAAAATATCGACGTATACAGCCGAAGCGCAATGCCTTGCTACCGCAAAATTGAAAATTGAATGCTGCGGGTTCTTACCGTATCACGCCCGGCGTTCTTGGCTTCGTAAAGCGCCGCGTCAGCCAGACGTATCAGCTCCGCGGATGGATTGGCCACGCAGCGGGCCTCATCGCTTTCAAGCACGGCTACCCCGGCGCTTATCGTCACCACCTCGCACGGTCCTTTTGCGTGAGGGATGCCGATATCCCTCACGGCAAGACGAATATCTTCGGCGACTTCAACGGCTCTTTCTAGCTTTGCGCCCGGCAGCAGTACGGCAAACTCCTCACCTCCGTATCTGAATGGAAGGTCATTCTGGCGATGCAAAGCCTGATATCACCGTCTCATCCTTGAGCACCCGCGCGAACCATTTCCTGTCGGAGACGTTCACGCGCCCGATTGTCTGCTTCCGTGAGCTCGCTATGACGTCGCCGTTCGGAAGGGCGAAATTGAAGAGGGAGATGTCAGGAAATATGTCGGAAAGCGTCAGCAGGTACGCCTCCGCCTTGCTCCATACGCCGTCCCGGTACATGTCAGGGACAGGCGCGTTTAACGACGGACCTCTGCTTCCTGCAACGTCGGACAGGAGCTGAAGCATAGGAGAGATGGATATGGTATTCAGCTCGCTCCTGTAGGATGACATTGCGTTTCTGATGTTCTTGACGAGTATTTCGTTGCCGGCCGATAGCATGGAAACGAATGTCTCTTCAGCATGTTGCGTTAGGACGTGCGAAAGGATGAGCGCGCAGCTTCCCATGAACAGGGCCAGCGCTATGACGACAGGATAAAGGAGCCTTCTCTGCAGGTTGATGCGTAAACCTTTCATTTGAGCCATGCCGTTGTACTGCCTTAAAACCGCCCAATTTGCAAAGAAAAAATTCGCTGATGCGTAGCCGTCACGATACTGCACCGACATTGCCCCCGCTAGGGAACGTGAGGGGGACACCCCCTGCGCGGCTCCCCAAAAGCATGCACAGCGGATTCCTTCTGAAACACGTTCCGGAAGTGGACTTAATCTTTTGAAACGTCTTCCGGCTTCGGACTTAATGCATTCGTGACGGGCATTCACCCGAAAGACAGCACAGGCGGAGCCACACATGCCAGCCCCCTGCTGGCATGTGAATGCCGCCCTGTCATACATTGTCCCTCATGGCGGGCCTCCGCCCGCCGTCCACTAAAAAAAAGGGAAATCCTTTGACAAAAAAGAGATTTCAGGGCGGACGCCCTGCATGTGGGAGAGCAAACAACCAAAAGAAATCGAACGCCCCGCTGTGCCTGTCTTGTCCTTATGGACGATACGCCAACCGCACCTGCTTCACAGGGCGAACGCCCTGCCCGCCATTCCTGCCGCAAAAAGCAGAAGCCGAACGTGATGGCAACAGTCCGGCTTCGTTCGCACTCCTTCACAACAAAAAGCCCACGATTAGGAGGTAAGCTCGCGGGCTCAAGTCCGTCACGAAAGGACGGCAAACAGGTGTAGATATATGTTATCTGAAAAACATAGTTGTCAAGTAGGAAAACACATACATCAGTCGATACAATCCTCCTCCGCGCCTTTCCCCCTTTGGCTCCGACAGAACCCATCACCGGTGCAATAGACTAAAGGACGTCCCTCATACGGCGTGCCTCGAAGCATGCGGCTGACAATAAGCGATAGAACAAACAGAACGACAAGCAAAGTAATCTTTG
>JAILMX010000071.1 GCA_024692205.1 Desulfovibrio sp.
TCTTATGGCTTTCGCGCTTCGCCATGCCTGCGCTGCTTGCGACTTTTTTGATTTTGATTGAATATGCCTTCTCATCGTCCGTGGTTCACGATTCTTCCCAACCGCCAATCAGAGGAGGCATTTCCATGAAGGCATCGAAAAAGCTGGCGTCGACGATTCTGGCTTTGTCTGTGCTCGTATTCGCGGGCTGGATACCGCCGGCGCAGGCAGAACTTCCTGCGGTAACGCTGGACACGTTCACTCCCGGTTCACGTGCGAACTCGCTGGCCAGTCTGAAACTACGCAAGCAGGACGCCGGGAAGGCTCTTCATGGGTCCGTCGCGTGGGACGGCAGTGAACTCACAGCCGATGTCCGATTGGAGAAGGAAATTGTCAAGAGCGCCCTGCTGAGGGGCAATCAGGATAATGGCCTGATAGGCATGTTCATCGGTGAAATGTCTGAAAGGAATATGGTACCGACCCTCCTCGTAAGCGACGACGTAAAAGTCAATTTCCTTCGCGAGGCGGCGGAAAAAGGCAAGGATCCCGATTACTGCCGTGAATCCACCGTGGAGGCCATGGGAACGTGGGCGGGAGACGGAAAGAAGCTCCTCACGGTTCTTTTCCTGCCTGAAAAAGCATTCCTGAGCGCACGCGCGGCGTTCAAAGAATCCCCCGCTGCACGGCTGCAGGACATACTCAAGCCGCACGGAAAGGACAGAGTCTATGCCTTGACCTTAACCCGCGATGATGATCGCCTTGCCTTTTTCATCGGCGTGCTGGAAAACGCGAACGATTATTTGAAGGGCTGGAAGTAATACGATGCCCGTCTCGTATCGGACTTCTGAGACGCGAGTCCGACAAAAAGGCCGTGTTCTTTGAGGGCTACGGGCAGGGCCTTTCTGGGGTGTCTGGACTGCGCCGCCTCAGTGGTCCGAATTTTGGGGAGCACCTCTCTATCCACCCCCGCCCGGGGGCAGCAGGATATTCTGGCGGGAATGCGTTGCTTCCGCCTTGGACGGGATTTTCCTCTGAAATCCAGTATTCTATTTAGGGCCTGTCCGCAGGCGACGGGGCGGACGGCTTCGTCATCGCCCCGTTCTTCGCCGTGTCCGGCGGCTCGCAGCGCCTTGAGTCTGGCTCCTATGTTGACATAAGCGGCGTCGCCACCGTCCTCGGCCTTGCCGCCAGAAAAGACCTCTCCGCCGCAGCGCTCACGGGCGGCGTGTTCTTCGAGTACGGCACCTCGCGCTTCAGCACGCACAACAGCTTCGACACGGGCGACGTTGACGGCAAGGGCCACGCCAGCTACACGGACGGCGGCCTGCTCGCCCGCATCGATATCACAGAATCCCTCCTCAAGGGTCTTTACCTTGAAGGCGTCTTCCGTTTCGGCGGCATGACAAGCGACTGGCATTCCGACGACCTGCGCGATGCCACCACGGGCCGCTGCGCCTCTTATGACCTCTATTCGCCCTACACAGGCGCACACCTCGGTCTCGGCTACATCTGGCAGGCCACGGACACCTTCACGGTCGATTTCTACGGAAAGTGGCTCTGGACGCGTGTCTACGGCGATGATGTGCGTGTGATCGACCATCCGTACGAATTTGCCGACGTGGATTCCTACCGCCTCCGCTTCGGTGCGCGGGCTGACTGGAACATCACGGAGCAGTTTGGCCTGTACGCCGGCGCCGCGTGGGAACATGAGTTTGACGGCAAGGCGCAGGCCACGGCCTACGGCCTCGACACACCCGCCCCGACCGTCAAGGGCGACACGGGAGTTTTCGACTTCGGTTTCTCCCTGAAGCCAAGCGCCGTTCCCGGCCTGACCATGGAGCTCGGCGCGACCGCAACAGCGGGCGTCCGCCACGGCATCATGGGCAACATGACGGTCAAGTACGAGTTCTGAAAATCCGCGGTGGCGAAAGGCTGACGCCCCTTGCCAAGCGCGTTCGGAAAGGACGGGCTTGGCCGCCTGACCGCCCAGTTCCCCCCCTGACAGCACCGCAAGCGAACTTGACTATCTGTTCGATAGTCAGCCCTTCAGCTGGCATATTAGTAATCAAACCAATCGTACTACCAAGTTATGGCGGATTCGCGCCTTGCTGCGGCTGGGCAGTCTGCGTTTTTCAATCGTCCTCTTCCTTTCCCTTGAAGCGCTGCTGCAAGAGCATCACCATTCGGAAGAAAAACGGCACAAAAAGCGGTGCCAGAACTGTTGCTGCAAGCATGCCGCCAACCACAGCCGTGCCGATGGCATGCCTGCTGCCAGCACCTGCGCCCGTGCTCAGCGCGAGAGGCATGCAACCAAGAATAAAGGCCAAGGATGTCATAACCACAGGTCTAAAACGCAATTTCGCTGCAGAAATCGCAGCTGCCTCGGCACTCAAGCCGGTTTTGAACTGCTCAATTGCAAATTCAACAATCAAAATGGCGTTCTTGGCGCCAAGGCCAACCAATGTCACCAAGGCAACTTGGAAATAGGTATCATTGGCATAACCGCGCAGCATATTGGCGAGCAAAGCCCCCATGACGGCAAAGGGCACTGCAATCAAAACGGAGATCGGCAGTGTCCAACTCTCATATTGGGCTGCCAAAACCATAAACACCATAAGCAAAGCCAGCACAAAGACCAATGCCGTTGATCCTGAAGTCTGCATTTCCTGATAGGACTGACCTGACCAGGCCAGCGAAAAGCCTTCGGGCAATTCCTTGGCTACTTCCTTGAGAGCTGCCAGAGCCTGACCAGAACTGTAGGCAGGGTCAGGCATACCCATGACCTTGGCCGCTCTAAAACCATTGAAGTGTTCAACAGTCTGACACCCCACCCCACTCTTCCGCATCACCATGCTGTTCGCAGGAACCATCTGCCCTGCATTGTTGCGGAAATATATTTCACTCAAATCTTCAGGATGTGCTCTGTACTCTGCATCTGCCTGTAAGATCACCTTGTAGTTACGACCATACAGAGTAAAGTCATTAAGATAACGTACGCCAAACATGCTTCCAAGCGTGTTAAAGACATCACTTACCCTGACACCAAGTGACCGTGCCAGCTCGCGATCCAGTTCCAAACTGACTTGGGGAGTGGAAACACTCACTGTCGTGGACAAATTGGCCAATTCAGGTCTCTGAGTACACTTGGCAATGAATTCCTGAGTCACCTGATAGAGGCGTTCAACTGAGCCACCGCTTTTATCCTGTATATAGCATTCAAAACCGCCGGTGTTGCTCATACCTGTGATGGCGGGCGGCGTAAAGGCCAGACCATAGCCATCGGTCATCTGGGTTGCCTGTCCCATCACAAACAGAGCGAGATCTGAAGCAGCTGTTCCCTCTTCTTTCCGTTCAGACCAGTCCTTGAGCATGACGAACGTCGAACCGGCATTGCTTTTGGCCGCTCCTGAAAGAAGGTCAAATCCGGCCATGGTTAAGACATCCCGAACCATGGGATGTTTGCGCACCTTTTCATCCATGGCATTGCAAAACTGTGATGTGCGGGTGAGCGATGCACCCTCCGGCAAAATATAGAAGCCCAGCAGATACCCCTGATCTTCATCGGGAACCAATCCTGTTGGGGTGTGTGTAAACATAAACCAGACCCCAAGAACAATCGCGGTAAAGATTGCGCAGGCATGCGCCGGAGAAAAAAGAATCTTTTCAGCCAGCCTGGTAAAGCCAGAGGTCAATTTGGCAAAAGCGGCATTGAATTTCACAAAGACGGGATTGGTGGCGGGCTTGCTTCGTTTCAAAAGCAGCACGCACAGCGCCGGCGTAAAAGACAGAGCCACAAGACCTGAGATGGACACAGAGATGGCAATTGTAATGGCAAACTGCTTGTACATCTGCCCGGCCAGACCACCCAAAAAAGCCACGGGCACAAAGACTGAGCAAAGAACCAGAACAATGGCAACTACCGGCCCGGTGACTTCCTGCATTGTCGTAATCGTGGCTTCTTTGACCCCTACGCCTTCCTCCTCCATAATCCGTTCCACATTTTCCAAAACCACAATGGCATCATCGACCACAATGCCAATTGCCAGAACCAGACCAAACAACGTCAGGGTGTTGATGGTAAAGCCAAGCAGATACATGCCGGCAAAGGTACCCACTATGGAGACTGGAACTGCCAAACACGGAATAAGGGTTGCACGCCAGTTCTGCAAGAAGAGAAACACCACACAAAAAACGAGCACGACAGCTTCGAAGAGAGTGTGAATCACCTCGTGGATCGATACTTCAACAAAGGTTGTGATATCAAAGGGGATGGAATAGGCCACACCTTCGGGAAAGCTTTCTGCCAACGCATCCATCGTCTCACGCACAAGCCTCGCTGTTTCCAGCGCATTGGCGCCAGGCGCCAGATACACGGCCATGGGCTGGCAGGGTTTGCCATTTTCCATGGAAGAAAGACTGTAGTCCTTGCCACCCAATTCAACTCTGGCCACATCTTTTAAGCGCAGGATGTCACCCTTGTCCGTTGAGCGTACAATGATGTCTTCAAATTCATCGGCCGTGACCAGTCTTCCCTTGGTAGTGAGCTGCCACGTCATGCTCACAGGATCTTTCACGGGATAATCCCCCGCTTTTCCTGTGGCAAACTGCGCATTTTGCTCATTGACGGCCTGAGCAATATCATCCGGTGTGAGCCCGAGTGCTTTCATGCGATCCGGCTTGAGCCAGACACGCATGGCGTAGTCCCGGGAGCCAAAGACTTCAACTTTGCCAACGCCGGCAATACGTTTCAGCTCATCGGCCACATAGAGTAAGGCATAGTTACTGAGATAGAGAGTGTCATACCGGCTGCCCGGGGAGGAAATACTGACAAGCTGCAGCATGGAAGGGGACTGTTTCTCCACCTTTATTCCCTGGCGCTGCACTTCCTGGGGTAAGCTTGAGAGGGCCTGCTGAACTCTATTATTGACATTGATGGTGGCTTGATCCGGATCCGTCCCCACGGCAAAGTAGACATTGAGAGCAATGGATCCACTGCCTGAGCTGACCGATTGCATGTAGATCATGTTGTCAACGCCATTGATCTGCTGCTCAAGCTGTGTGGCCACCGTATCCGCAATGGTTTCTGCCGTGGCGCCGGGATAGGAGCCTGAAACGGAAACCTGCACGGGAATCATATTGGGATACTGCTCAATGGGAAGATTCACAATGGCAACTGCCCCCACAAGAGTGATGGCGAGAGAAATCACCATGGCCAGCACCCGCCGCTGCACGAAAAAACCCACTTTGGACATCTCTTTGCTCCTGCTACGGCTTTACTTCCTGCACTACCTGGCCATCTTTGATTTTCCCAATCCCTTCCGTAACAATGCGTTCACCAGCTTTAAGACCTGATTCAATAACGGCATCCTCCTTAAGATTGAGCAAAACGACTATCTTGCGAGAAGAGACCTTATTCTCCCCATCCACTACCATGACCATGGCTCCCTGTTGTGTCTGCAGGATGCTGGACCTTGGGATGGCGATAGCATTGGTCAGCATGGGACCTTTCACGATGATCCGTACGAATTGACCTGGTAAAACCAAGCCATCAGGATTGGGTAATGAGGCCCTTGCTTTGATAACACCTGTCACAGGATCCACCTTGTTATCAAAGAAATTGATCTTGCCAACCTTGTCATACTCTGTACCATCTGCAAACCGGATAACTGTTTCCGGCTCCTTCCCCCACGTTGCGAACCCACGGGTCACAAGCCGATGGAAAGATAATAAATCAGTATTGGGCAACGAAAATTCAACATAAATGGGATCTATCTGAACAATTTCCGTTAACAGGCTGCTGTCTCCGGTAGTCGTAATCAAATTGCCTTCGGTCTGGTATTCTTTAGATGTGTACCCGGATACAGGCGCTGTCACATAGGCGTAATCCAGTTGGATATTGACATCTTTTTGCGCTGCCTCAGCTGCTTCATAATCAGCCTTGGCACTGTTAAAATTGGACAAAGCCCGATCGCGGTCACGCTGGCTGACAGCATTTTTGCTGTACAGCGTTTGGATGCGTTCCCATTCACGCCGGGCATTATCATAGACAGCCAGTGCCTGTTTTGTCTTTGCCTTGGCCTTGTCAAGATTGGCCTTATAAACATCCGGAGCTATCTCAAACAAGATATCCCCTTTCTTTACATAATCGCCTTCCTTGAAATTACGTTTCTGTAAGATACCGCCAACTTGCGCCCTGATCTGCACAGACAAGGAACCGGAGGTAAGACCAACGTAATCCATATTTGGTGCGACATCCTTTGCCTTTACAGTCATGATCCGAACCAAGGGCGTCATTGACAAACCTTCAGTGGGCAGAGCAAGTAGTGAGAAACAAATAACTGCGAGAAATCCACGGTAGCATTTTTTGTGCATGGGAACTCCAGATTCTTCCAGTTTGAGTTTAACACAGTGAAATTCAGTGCCCACTCTGTGAATGCACGCAAACAGACCTCACGACACGATATGTCTGATGCGATGTCGTAAAAATGAGTCACAGGAATGGTGAAGTACGAGTTCTGACCCCAGCCGGCCGCGGCATGCGGACTATCCTTATCTCCGGCAGATGCCGATAAGCTCGTCCATAAGTTCGAGCGCCGACCTGTCGCTGTCGGGGTCGGCGGCTTCCTTGCCGGTTTCCAGCGCTTCGAGGGCGCTTTTCTTGTCATTGAGCGAGATGTGGCAGTAGGCCATGCCGATGTACGGGAGAGGATCCGTTCCGCCCGTGACGAGCGCCATCATTTTGTAGCAGCCTGCGGCCTCTTCGTAGTATTTCAGCCCTTCGCAGCACTTGGCAAACCCGCCCCAGTACTTCGGCGTCTGCTGGTCGTAGAGGCAGAGGGACGCGAAAACTTCCTTGGCGCCCGCATAGTCCTTGCGCTCCAGCTTCCGTCTGGCTTCCTCGTAGGCGCCGTCCATGCGCTCGCCGGAAATGCCGCATAGGTCCTTGAGGGATTTTCCCTGCGCCATGCCGGCCTCGATCTCTTCCCACGATTTGCCGGCCGGCGGCGTCGCGAAAATGCTTTTCAGGCTGCGCACCGAGGCTTTCGCCAGCTCGGCTATGGCTTCCTTCATCTGTGCTTCTGTCGGGGCGGAAGTGTTCATAGGGGCTCCTTTTTCCTTGTGGTTGCGCCTGACGGCGCAGCTACGCCAGTATGTCATGGTGTTCTTCCAAAAATCGTTCTCTTTGATGGTGTTGTCGGTGTTGACCTGAGGCTGCGTGTTCACGTTGGAAATGCCGAGCTGGCTCATGGCGGATCCCCTTGTATTGTCATGTTGTCTTGACGCCTTTTCCGTAAGGATATCCCAGTCAGGCTGACGGTTTCAACGTTTTTTTTCGTTGAAGAAATGGCGTTTTTTTCGTCAAAAATGACGGCGCTTCCGTCCCGCGACAACGGTATAACTTCTTTGAAACAGGACCGTTGCGACTCCTGCGACTGTTGCGACACCAATATTTGTATGAAAATTTGGAAAGCTCAGAGGGTTGTATACCCGGTGTCGCTCATAATTTACGGAAGGCCCGATTGAGATGGCTCAACAAATGACCGGCATACTATGTCAAGACCGTTCCACGCAGAGTCGTTTCAGTTTATGCTCGTCACCTTGACATTCACCATTGCAGGGATCAAAAAAATGCTGCTTCGGCTCCCATGCTGGGACGACTAAGAATTGGCCCTTCATGCGTAGCGACGTGTCTTGCACTAACCTTGCCGTCTGCATCCGAGGCAGCTGCAAACCAATGCCTAACCCGAAGAATTCAGCCAACAGTTCCGGTGCGTGCGACGAAGCGAACGGCTGTCCTTTCGTTTTGGTTCCCCTTTATGGTCGAGGTGAACCGAAGAGATATTTCTGCTACGACTGCCCCGAGGTGAAGCCCCCGTTTGGCGGGAAGGTTCGCTGTCCGCTATAGTCTATGGAGAAAACAAATTGATATTTGACTGTATATATGATGCGCGAATTACTAACTGACCCGTTTTATGAAATCATCAGGAAATACGACCGGTGTGTCATCGAATATTGCCTTATGAAGGATGACGCCCCTTATCGGGAAATGCCGTCGCATAAGGAAGCCGTATTGTTCGCGATGCGTAGGGCGATCGACCGTAGCAAGGAGGCCGCGGACGATCTGTGCCCGTGGAGCTATGACATGGACACGGCGAAGGCGACCCCGGTTGATGCCGCATCGTTTCTCCATGCACCGGAATTACTGCGCACGGACAGGAACGGATGCGCGTTTTACGACTGCGGACGGAATGACTTTCCGGACAACGAAGGGCGGATACCGTACTGGTACGCCTTCCTGGAACCGCCTCACGGGACGCGGTACAAGCCGGATGATTTTCGCAAGGTCAATGCGGCCTTGTTTCCGGAGGGAACGGACGCCCTTGATGTGTGCGAATGGACGACTGACTGGTCCGAGTATTTTGACGACGGCCACGAATGGTGGGGCGCGGCGTGCTGGAGCGTGTACGACGCTCGTTTGAACAGATATGCTGTTTTGTTCGCATCAGCAACTGACTGATGCATTGTATTTGTAGAAGGCTCTATTCAAGAAAAGTAGTGATGCCAGATGAATGATTTTAGGTTTTTACTGAGTTAGGTATCAATGACGGCAAAAAGGTCTTTGAAATCAGCATCTGCTTTCTGATACTCAGTTGATTTCACAAGAAAAAACCATCAC
>JAILMX010000088.1 GCA_024692205.1 Desulfovibrio sp.
GGTGCAGGCACTGGAACCAGTCCGTCACGGCCTACGAGATGCTGCTTGAGAAATACCCGAACACGGCGGCCCTGCACAGCGAACTGGCGCAGCTCTATATGCTTCTGGGCGAGCGAGAGGCGGCGGAGCGCGCCTCGCCGAGGCCAAGCGGCTGGGCGGCGGAACGGAACTGAACCTGGATGCCATGGAGAAGAGGTTCAGCCAGGTGCAGATCCACGGCCGCCTGCGCATGGGGCTGCTCTACGATTCCAACGTGAACATGGGGCCGAACACGGAGGAGATGGAGCTTGGCAGCTGGCATGTCACCGTGCCGGAAGTGAATCGCAAGGACAGTTTCGGAACCTACCTGGGCTTTGATCTGGATTTCGGCTGGCAGCCCCTGCGGGACACCGGCTGGTGGCTGGTGGGCGATGTGCGCGGCCTGTGGCGCGGCTACGAGCGGGAATCCCTGCATGAGCACCTCAATATCCGCGAGTCGCAGTGGGCCCGGGCCGGGGCCGGCGTGCGGCATGTAAGCGCGAAGACCCTGCTGGACCTGCGCGTGCGCGAGGAGATTTTCGACTACGAATTTCTCCAGCATGTACGCTCGCTGGGGCCGGAGCTGACCTTCGTCTACGCGCCCGTGCCCAAGCTGCAGCTCATCACCTCGGCGGGCCTGGATTCGCGCAAATATTCCGAGGCCAAGGAGCGCAACGGCGGCTACGGATGGGCGGGCGAGTATGTGCGCCTGCTCATCGGCGAGAGCGGCCACGCCTTCACGGTGGGAGGGCGCGTCCTCTGGGGCTCGACCAATGTTCCCGACTACCGCTACACGGGCTGGGAAGGCTCGGCGCGCCTGCTCGTCAGGCTGCCCCACGATGTGGAGTTTGCGCCCTTCGCCTCAATGACGCAGGAGTTTTACAACGGCCCGGCCACGGCGCTGGAAATGGACAAGCGCATCGACACGCGCTGGCGGGTGGGTGCGGCCGTGACCTGGCACATCAACGACGCCTGGGCGCTGGAGGCCAGCTACGCCTACACCAACAACGATTCCAACTGCCCGCTCTACGACTACAATCAGCATCTGGTGATGAGCGGCGTTTCCTGGAGCTTTTAGGGGATACGCCCCTGCTCGCTTACAGCTCTACTTGCCCGTCAGCGTCCAGACGTCGCTCCACGTGTCGGCGGGGCGGGTGCGCATATCGGCGCAGGCGTCGGCGTATGCCTGATGGAGCGGGCCGGGATACGCCGCGCAGAGCGCGGCGAAGGCCCCGGCCGCCTGCGAGAGCAGGGCGGCGTCGCGCTGCGCCACGGCCGCGCGGTAGAAGCGCAGCGCCTCCTTCCAGTCAGCAAGCAATTGTTTCTGCACCTCGGCCTCTTCCTCTGCCAGCACCGTGAACACGTCCACGGGTTCGACCCGGCCCTTAACGCGCAGCCGGGCCAGTTCGCGAAGCACAAGCCCCTCGCCGCAGCGAGAGGCGGTCTCGCCGCTCGTGACCAGCGTCACGCCGTAGCGCGAACACAGGCCCTCCAGACGCGAGGCCAGATTAACCGTGTCGCCCACGGCCGTGTAGTTGGTGAGGTCGTCGCTGCCCATGTTTCCCACATGGGCAAGGCCCGTGTGGATGCCCGCACCCATGCGCAGGGTGAGCCCGAAATCGCGCTGCAGTTCCGCATTCAGCCCGGTGAGGGAACGCTGCATGGCAAGGGCCGCGCGCACGGCCTTTTCGGGGTGGCCGGGCACATCCAGCGGGGCGTTCCAGAAGGCCATGAGCGCGTCGCCGATGAACTTGTCCAGCGTGCCGCCCGATTCGCGCACGAGGGCCGTCATGGGCGTGAAGTAACGGTTGAGGAGGCTGACCACCTGCTCGGGCGTGAGTTTCTCTGACAGGGAGGTGAAGCCGCGCAGATCCGTGAACATGACGGTGAGCTCCCGCTGTTCGCCGCGCAGGGATGCCTCGCCCCTGTCCACGATGCGGGCCACCACCTCGGGCGAGACATAGTGACTGAAGATGTTGCGGATGCGCCGCTTATCCTTCTCTGCCAGCCAGAAGCGTGCGGCGGTGAGCACGATGGCCTGCGCGCCCACGGCCAGCATGGTCCAGAGCGGCGACACCCAAAGCCCCGTGCCGAAGAGATAGCGGGAGGCCGCATAGGCGCCGCCGGCGAGCGTCAGCCCCCCCGCAGTCGCGACGGAGAGGCGGGACAGGCCGAAGAGCGGCAGGCAGAGGAGCGACGCCAGCGCTATGCAGCCCATGTTCAGGGCGGGAGCCCAGCTCAGTTCTTCCAGGGTTCGCCCGGAGAGGGCGGCGTCCACTATGGTGGCATGGGTTTCCACGCCCGGCAGGTGCGATTCAAGCGGCGTTGGCCGGATATCCACCTGTCCGGCGGCGGATGTGCCGACGAAGATGATCCTGCCGCGCACGGCTTCGGGATCGAAGCGGCCGGCAAGAACATCCCCCGCGCTGAGGTAGGGGAAGGTGCGTGCCGGGCCGCGCCAGGGCACCAGCATGTTGCCATGCGGCGTGACAGGAACAGAGACCCCGCCCACATGAATCCGCATCCCGTCGGCATCTTTGACGAGCTTGAGGTTCCGCTTTTTCAGATGCAGCATGAGCGCGCGCAGGCTCAGGTTGACATAGTTCTTTCCGCCTTCCACATGCGCCAGGACGGGAACGCGCCGGATGAGACCGTCCTCGTCCAGCGGGGCGTTGATAAAACCGATTGCCGCGGCGTCGGACAGTTCCGGCAGGGGCGTCACCATGCTCCTGGCAGCGAAAAGGTTTTCCTCGGCGGAGAAGCCGTCGCCGGAGGCGTCCGTGGCCGCGAGGCCGACGCCCCTGGGCAGCGGATTCCCCCGTGCGTAGAGGGGGGCATCCTCCTCGCGGAACACGAGGTAGGCCCCCAGGGCCACGGGCTTGCCGCGCAGTGTCTGCGCCAGCAGAAGGTCGTTGTCGCGCAGGTTTTCGGGCACATCCGCCAGGCTCGCCGTGATGCCGCCTTCGCGGCGCAGACCGTCGAGCACGGCGTCCAGGGAAGTGCGGTCTTTTTCAGAAAACATGATGTCGAGGGCGACGACGCCTGCCCCGGCGTCGAGCAGTGTCTGCACAAGGCGCGCAAGACGGTAGCGCGGCCACGGCCACTGCCCCTGTTCGCGCAGGGATTTCTCGTCCACATCGACGATGGCGGTCACGTCCGCATGGATACCGTCGGCAGAGGCTGAAAGAAAGGCGTCGTAGAGTTTCAGGTTAAGCTGGCGCACCAGAGGAGGATTGAGCGTGCAAAGCAACAGCAGAAGCAGGGCCGTTGCCAGGGCCGCGAGCAGAAGCGGGAGATTCCGGCCTGTGCGGACGTCAGAAGCGGGGAACGATGCATTCATGACTTTTTCGCGTGTTACACGCCCGATGGCACAAGCGGAGGGCGTCGTTTTTGTTGGGATACGTCAAAAGAAGCGCTTTTTTGGAAAAAAAGCAAGCGTTGCGCGACGTCGGCATGGCAGGCGCAGCCTGTGGCAATTTCCTGACGGAAAGGAAGCCCCCACGGGGTCACGGGAGAAAGGGCTTGCGATCGCGGCAGAGGCCCTCGGGTGCGGACGACAATCTTGACGCCTTCGGGCGAACGATATAAATTTGTCGTTCCCGCCCTGACGAGGACGGCATCGCCATTTTGAGGAGCCATACGTGGAAGCCCCGGAAAATCACAGGAAGCCCCAGATAGAACTGCCGACGAAGTCCCCGAAGGCGGCCTACTTCACGCCCATGCTGGAAAGCTTCGCATCGCATGACGAATTGAACGAAGTCGCCAAGAACCGCGTGAGCAAGGCGTGCGACCTGCTCGACGCGGGCGTTCCTCTCTTCCCCAACACCTTCCGGAAAAAGCACCTCATCGCGTGGATCCACGAGACGTATGGCGAAAAGGACGAAACGGCCCTTGAGAGCTGCGAGCCCGTCGAAGGGATCACGGGCCGCATAGTCGCCCTGCGTTCCTTCGGCAAGGCGGCCTTCCTCACCATTCTCGACCAGAGCGGCCGCGTGCAGTGCCACGTCTCCAAGGACGTGCTCGGCGAAGAAACCTACAAGATCGTCAAAAAGCTCGACGTGGGCGACATCATCGGCGTCTCGGGAAAGCTTTTCCGCACCAAGACCGACGAGCTCACCATCGCCTGCGCCACGCTCATGCTCATAACGCGCTCCATGCGCTCCCTGCCGGAAAAATACCACGGCCTGAAGGACATGGAGACGCGCTACCGCCAGCGCTATGTCGACCTCATCGTGACCCCGCGCACGCGCGAGATATTTGAAAAGCGCAGTCTGATAGTGCGCGAGTTCCGCCATTTCATGGAGGAGAAGGGTTTCCTCGAAGTGGAAACCCCGATGATGCACCCCATCGCGGGCGGCGCGCAGGCCAAGCCCTTCATCACGCACCACAACGCGCTCGACATGGATCTCTTCATGCGTATCGCGCCGGAGCTCTATCTCAAGCGCCTGCTCGTCGGCGGCATGGAAAAGGTTTTCGAGCTCAACCGCTGTTTCCGCAACGAGGGCATCGACACCCGCCACAACCCCGAATTCACGACCTGCGAGTTCTACTGGGCCTTCGCGAATTTCACAGATCTGATGGACCTGACCGAAGAGCTCTTCGCCCGCATAGCCCGCAAGGTCTGCGGCTCGACCGTCGTCTCGTATCAGGGGGCACAGATCGACCTCACCCCCGGCCGATGGAAGCGCATCACCTTCTACGACGCGCTGACGGAGATCGGCGGTCACCGCCCCGAATTCTACAACGATTACGGCAAGGTCCGCGAATACATCCAAAAGAGGGGCGAGAAGGCCACAAACAGCGAGAACCTGCAGAAGCTGCACGCCAAGCTCTTCGACCTCGACGTCGAGGAAAAGCTCATACAGCCGCACTTCATCTACAACTACCCCACGGAGATTTCGCCCCTCTCGCGCCGCAACGATGAAGACCCCACGCTGACGGACCGCTTCGAGCTCTTCATAACCGGCCGAGAACTCGCCAATGCCTTTTCAGAACTCAACGACCCCGTGGATCAGCGCGGCCGTTTCGAGGATCAGGTGCGCGACAGGGCGGCCGGCGACGATGAGGCATGCTGCATGGATGAAGACTACCTGCGCGCGCTTGAATACGGCATGCCCCCGGCGGCCGGCGAAGGCGTCGGCATAGACCGTCTCGTCATGCTGCTGACCGATGTGTCCTCCATACGCGAGGTCATCCTCTTCCCGCTCCTGCGCGCAGAGCAGTAACGCTGCGACAGCACGTGACTTTTTTTGCACCGGCCGCGCTGTGTGCCCTTGGCGCCCCTCTAGACTTGCGTCAAAAAAAGTCTTGAATTTCCCTCGAAAATAAGCCACACTCCATGGATGCCTTTTGAGCTCTTCGTGGCGTCACGCTACCTCTTCGCCAGGCGCAAGCAGGCCTTCATCTACGTCATCTCCCTCATGTCCATCCTGGGTGTCGCCCTCGGCGTGGGCGCCCTTGTGATCGTGCTCGGCGTCTACAACGGCCTGACGACGGACATGCGCGACAAGATACTCGGCGCGAACGCGCACGGCATCGTCATGAGCCATCTGCCGGGGGCCTTCGCCCGCAAGCCGGATCTCGCCGAGCGCATCTGCGCCGTACCCGGCGTGACGGGCGCCACGCCCTTCATCTACACCGAAGTCATGCTGTCGACCCCGGGCGGCGTCAAAGGCGTTGTCCTGCGAGGCATCGATCCCGCGACGGCCCCCAAGGTCCTCTCCATCCTGCAAAGCCTGCGGACGGGCTCCGTCGACGGCCTCAAGACCTCGGGGACGCCCGGCATCATCATCGGCGAAGAACTCGCGCGGCGTCTCAACCTTGTTCTGGGCAGCCGGGTCAACCTGCTCTCCCCCTCGGGCCAGCGCTCGTCAACGGGCTACTCGCCCCGCATCCGTCCCTTCGAGATCGCCGGCATCTTCAAGACGGGCATGTTCGAGTATGATTCCTCCCTTGCCTTCGTCACTCTCGCCGCCGCGCGCGACGTGCTGGGCCTCGGCGAAGACTTCCTGACAGGCATGGAGATAACCGTTTCCGACGTCTTCCGCGCCGACGAGACGGCGGACAGGCTCTCCTCCGAAATCGGCGCGCCCTTCTATGTGCGCACCTGGATGGACATGAACGCCAACCTCTTCGCAGCGCTCAAGCTCGAAAAGATCGGCATGTTCATACTGCTCGCCATGGTCGTCCTGATCGGCTCCTTCTCCATCGTGGCCACGCTCGTCATGCTCGTCATGGAAAAGACGCGCGACATCGCCGTCATGATGTCCATGGGTGCGACGCAGGCGATGATACGCCGCATCTTCATGCTGCAGGGGGCGATAATCGGACTCGTCGGCACCCTGCTTGGCTATGCCCTGGGCCTTTCCGTCGGCTGGCTGCTCAAGAAATACCAGTTCATAAAACTGCCCGAGAACGTCTACACCCTTGACCACCTGCCCATCATCATAACGACCTCCGACGTTCTGATAATCGGCGCGGCGGCTATGCTCCTCTGCTTTCTGGCAACCCTCTATCCCTCGCGGCAGGCTTCGCGCCTGAAGCCAGCGGAAGCCCTGCGGTACGAATAATCATGGCCGACCTCTACACGTTCAACAGGGTGAGCAAGACCTTCGCAGGGCCGGCAGAAGAGCTTTCCATCTTAACCGGCCTCGATCTCGTCGTGAAAGAAGGCGAGGCTCTCGGCATCGTGGGGGCAAGCGGTTCGGGAAAATCGACACTTCTTCATCTGATGGGAGCGCTCGACACACCGAGCGAAGGCGTGGTGGAATTCGACGGGCGCGACCTGGCCATGATGAACGAGACCGAAAAGGCGGCCTTTCGTAACCAGACGCTCGGTTTCGTCTTTCAGTTTCACCACCTTCTGCCCGAGTTTTCCGCCGTCGAAAACGTCGCCATGCCGGCCCTCATCAGCGGGAAAAGACTGAAGGACGTCCTTCCGGAGGCCCGTGAAATGCTTGCGCGCGTCGGTTTGTCCGAACGGGCCGATGCGAAGATAGCGACACTTTCCGGCGGCGAGCGGCAGCGCGTCGCCATCGCGCGGGCCGTGCTCGGCAAGCCGCGCGTCCTTTTGGCTGACGAGCCGACAGGCAACCTTGACGAACACACCGGTGCCCGCATCGGGGCTCTGCTTCGTGAGCTGAACCGCGAAATGGGCATGACCATGGTCATAGTAACGCACAATCTGGAACTGGCCGCCATGATGGATCGCGGTCTGGAACTGAGAGCGGGAGCGCTGTATGAGAAACACTTTGCGTAACACCCTTCTGAAAGCCCTGTGGATGATCCTCGCCATCTGCCTCGTGCAGGCGGCGCAGGCGACCCAGGCGGCTCCGGGCGGACAGAAAGTCCTCGTCCTGCCCTTCCAGGCCGCGGCCGGCCCCGAAATGCCGAACGCATCCGTCGACATTCCCCGGCAGATAATCTCTCAGCTGAACGGCCAGGGCATGCAGACCGTGCCCGTTGAAAGCGC
>JAILMX010000103.1 GCA_024692205.1 Desulfovibrio sp.
TGGACCTCGACGTACTGCTCGCACAAACGGCACCGCCCGAAGAGACTCAGCAACCGGAACCCCCTGCGCCAGCCGCAACCGCCGATGCTCCCGACGCTCTGCTCGATCAGGCCGCGCAACCGGCGGCACAGCCCGGACAAAAGACGGACCCGGAACACGTCGAGCCGACCGCCGACGTGGACCTCGACGCGCTGCTCGCCCAAACGGCACCGCCCGAAGAGACACAGCAACCGGAACCCCCTGCGCCAGCCGCAACCGCAGATGCTCCCGACGCTCTGCTCGATCAGGCCGCGCAACCGGCGGCACAGCCCGATCAGGAACCCGCCGGAAAAACGACAACGACGGTGGATCCTCTTGATTTCGAATCACTGCTTGCGCAAGCAAACGCGAACATAAACGATTCCGATGAAGAAGACCTGCCCGAAGCCGAAACCCTCGCCGCAGGCGACACTCCGGAGAAAGCCACCGACAATCTTGACGCCGACGCTCTGCTTGCTCAAATGCCCGTTGAAGTCTCGGCGCAGCCAACGGCGGATACCGAGGCGATCGTGGACGCAATTTCGTCCCCTCGCAATGAGGAAGATGCTGTAACGGCCTCTGCCGCGCAGCCCGACGCCGACATTGCGCAAGACGTTCCCGCCTCCGCGCAGATTCTTCCTGATGCCCCCCTTGAAACCATGTTGGCGTCAACTGCGCCGTCGACGGCAGAACCAGAGGGTGTCGCCGCCGCACAGCCGGCATCGGAACCGCTGAAGAACGACGAGAATTCCCTGACTACCCGCCTGGATGCGCTTGAGGAGCGTTTCACGGCATTCACCGCCCAACTGGATGAAATCGTCACCGCTTCCGTCGGAAAGGCCGTGCAGGACATTCCCGCGACGTTTGAGTCAACCATCAATGACAAATTGCAAGCCCTTGCCGAGGAACAGGCAGAAGCCCGGGCCGGTGCCGAGGAACGCCTGCATGCCGCCGCAGAGGCACACGCAACGGCTCATGCTGAAGAAACGCAAGCTTTCGATGCGAAATTGCAGGAACTTTCCGCGCGTCTGGACGCCCTCTCTGCGCTGTCCGACGCTGTGCAAGCGCTTGAGGAAAAGATGAACGTCCTCGCAGAGCACCGTGAAGCGGCCGGCGGCGACCGGGAATCCGCCGATGCTCTTGCCGCCATTGAAGAAAGGCTTTCCGAACAAAAGCGGGAAGGCGAGGCTGCCGCCGCCCGCTTGGATGCCCTTGAGAGCCGCCTTGACGCCCTGACGCCGACCTTCAATGAGCGCGTGGAGAAAGCCGCTGCTGCTGCCGCCGCCCGCATACTCCGCGAGGAGATAACGAACCTGCTGAAAGAGTAGGGTCATGCGGGAGAATTATGGCCGGCGCTGCACCTTGCCAGGAAGCGGCGAACCGCGTATGGCATTGAAGATACGAAAAAAAAGGGCGGGGGCAGCACTTCCGTTCTTTTACCCGCCCAGGCTTGCTCCGATGTGGGGCACAGACCATTCCCCGACGGGCGGGTTTTTTGCCATCCACTCCATGCACGCACGTGCCGAGGCAGCATATATGGACAAAGAACAAAAAGAGGCCTTGCTGGTGGCCAAGGAGCTGACCGCGAAGTTCATCGAAGCCCGAAGCGTTTCTCCCAGCAACTTCGGAGAGGTTTTTCCCGCCGTATACAACGTCGTCTGCAAGGCCATACGCGAGCATACCCAAAACGAGACGGACACGAAGCAGTGACCGAACCGAACTACGATCCCTCCCCGCACGACAGCGCCGTCTCCGGTATGTTCGGGGCGATAGCCGGCACCTATGATTTCTTCAACAGGTTTCTGAGTTTCGGCATCGACATCTACTGGAGGCACGTCCTCGCAAGCGCCGTACGCCTGGGTGATACGAAAAGGGTTCTCGACCTCGCCGCCGGCACGCTTGACGTTTCCCTCGCCATACGCCGCAACTACCCGCAGGCGACCGTGCCCGCGATTGATTTCTGCCACCCCATGCTCGCGCGGGGGCTTCACAAGCTCGCTGGAGCCGATGGGCGTTCCATCTTGCCCGTCACCGCCGACGCGAAGCATCTGCCCCTTCCCGACGCCTCCGTGGACTGCATAACGATAGCGTTCGGCATACGCAACATCCTGCCGCGCGAAGAGGCCTTCGCCGAGATGCTGCGCGTGCTCCGCCCCGGCGGGCGTGCCTGCATACTTGAGTTCGGTTCGGGCAGAGAACGGATATGGAAAGGGCTCTACAACTTTTATCTCACCCGCATCCTGCCGCGCATAGGCAATCTTTTCTCCAGGGACCGCACGGCCTACACGTATCTGGCGGATACCATCTGCGCCTTCCCTCCGGCAGTGCTCTTCGAAGACGAAATGCGCAGCGCCGGCTTCGTGCATACCTGGTACCGCAAGCTCACCTCGGGCATTGTCTGCCTGCACGTAGGCGAAAAACCGCTATGACAGAGGTGCGTGGTCGATGACGATACTTGTCTTGGCCGCAACGGCGCGAGAACTTGCGGCTCTTGCGCCGCACGTGTACAGCGAAGAGACGGCCCCGGCCGAAATGGAGCTTGTGCAGACCCCGTCCCGCATATTCCGCAATTGCGGCACGGCCTTTTTCTGCGTAACGGGCGTCGGCCCGATCAATGCGGCGCTTGCGGCGGGCATGAGTCTCGCCCGTCTCGCCGAACGGGGTACCCGCCCGGATGTGGTGCTGAACGCGGGCCTTGCCGGCAGCTACGACCTGAACACCATGCCCTTGCGCACGCTCTGCCTCGTGCGTGAGGAAATCCAGCCGGAATATGGCTTGAATGACGGGCAGAGCGTGACGGCGCAGGCTTTCAGCTGGCCCATGTGGAAACGCAATGAAGGGAACAAAACTGTCTTCGACCGCATATCGATGGATGATGCGGGTTGCCTTTCCGAAAGCCTTGCTGCGGCCGGAGATCGGTTCACGGAATGCTCGTCCCTCACCGTCGCCGGTGTCAGCGCAAGTTTCGCCCGGGCCGAGGCCCTGCGCGACAAATACCATGCCGATCTGGAGAACATGGAGGGCTTCGCCGTCGCCTACGCCTGCGCACGGGCCGCCATCCCCTGTGTCGAGATACGTAGCGTTTCAAACAAAGTCGGCCCGAGGCGGCAGGACGAAAAAGATTTTTCCGGCGCCCTGAAAACCCTGGGCAGGGTTTTGCCCTCACTCAACCTTGCATGAACGATGTCGATACTTCTTCTCAAAACACGGCTCGCCCTTGAACTTCCCCCCATCAACGCAGCTCTCGACAGGGCTGAGGCCACCCTGCCCGACTCAGTGCGGCCCGTGGCACACCACATCTTTGCCGCGGGCGGCAAAAGATTGCGACCGCTTCTCGTCGTCCTGACGGCGCGTCTGCTCGGCCGGACCGACACGGCCGTCTACGATCTCGCCGTCACCCTTGAAATGCTCCACGCGGCGACGCTTCTGCACGACGACGTCCTCGATGACGCCGCGACACGACGGGGCAAACCCGCGGCCCACACGGTCTTTGGCCCCACGCAGGCCATCCTTGCCGGGGATGCCCTCCTTGCCCAAGCGAACGCAATCGTCGCCTCTTTCCGCGAACCCGCGCTGTGTGCGCTTTTCTCCTGCGCGATTGCCGAGACATGCTCGGGCGAGATACGCGAAATCGAGGCCCAACGCCGTCCGCAGACCGCCATGGCTGAATACGAATCCATTATCCGCGGCAAGACCGCGTGGCTCATCCGCGCCTCATGCGAAATGGGCGCCCTTGCCGCCCATGCCACAGAGGCTCAGAGAGAAGCGTGTGCCGCTTACGGCGAAGGCGTCGGCATGGCCTTCCAGCTGGTGGATGACGCGCTGGACTTCGCCCCTGAAAGCGTCATTGGCAAACCTTCCGGAGGGGACCTCCGTGAGGGCAAGCTCACCCCCCCCCTGCGCTACTACCGTGATGGACTGGACGCAGAAGGGCGCACGCGCTTCGACGACGCTTTCGCCAATGGATCTATGACCGAAGAGGAATGCCGCGCCATCTGCTCACGCATCCGTGATGCCGGCTATGACAGAAGGACACGGGATGACGCCGACAAATGGCTCGCCGGGGCTCTTTCGGCACTCGGCACCCTTCCCGATGCAACAGAACGCGAACTCATGCGCCAGATGGCCGAATATGTACGCGAAAGGAAAAAGTGAGAATCGTATGCTTTACCGTATAGAAACTGGCCTCCATGATGGAATGGACGACACCCGGGGTCGCAGGACTGCTCAGGACATCAAAAAGGCGCTTGGCCTCACCGTGGCCCAGGTTCGTCTGATCAAGGTATTCACGGCCGACGGTCTGGATAGAGAGCAGATCGAAAGACTTGTCCGCGAGGGCATCTGGCACGACCCCATCCTGCAGAAAGCCAAGCTCGGTGTTCTGCCTATGACGGCCCCAGCGGCCGACTGGATCATCGAGGTGGGCTTCCGCCCCGGCGTCACCGACAACGAAGCCCGCACCGCCCGTGACACGGCGGCAATGGTGCTCGGCATCGCCCGCGAAAGTCTGCGCGTCTACACCTCCGTGCAATACCGCATCGTCTGCGACAGAGCCGCCCCGCTCGAGAAGAATCAGGTAGAGGACATCGCCCGCGACCTTCTGTGCAACACGCTCATCCAGCGTTTCCGCATAAAAAGCGGCGACGAGTGGCGGGCCGAGCCCGGCTTCGCACCGCAGGCGGCCAGGGTGACGGGCGAAGCCTGCGACACTGTGGACGTCATTCGTCTCTCCCAGATGGATGACGACACCTTGCAGAAGACGAGCCATGACAATACGTGGGCGCTCAACCTTAACGAGATGCACTGCATCCGCGACGCCTTCACCGCTCCCGACGAGGCGAAGCGCCGCGCGGCCCTCGGCCTGCCCGCCGACCCCACAGACGTAGAGATGGAAGTGCTGGCCCAGACGTGGTCCGAGCACTGCAAACACAAGATCTTCGCCTCGAAAATCACCTACACCGACGCGACGACGGGCCGCTCCGAAACCGTCAATAATCTTTACAAGACCTGCATTCGCGACGCCACGGCCGTTCTGCGCAAGCAGATGGGCGAGAATGACTACTGCAAATCCGTGTTCAGCGACAATGCGGGAGTCATCGAGTTCATCAACGGCTATGACGCATGCATAAAGGTGGAGACGCACAACAGCCCGTCGGCGCTCGACCCGTACGGCGGCGCGCTCACCGGCATCGTCGGCGTCAACCGCGACCCCATGGGCACTGGCATGGGCGCGGAGCTCGTCTGCAACACGGATGTCTTCTGCTTCGCCTCGCCCTTCTACGACAAGCCCATGCCGCCCCGCCTGCTCCACCCGCGGCGCGTCCTTGAGGGCGTGCGCGAGGGCGTCGAGCACGGCGGCAACAAATCCGGCATTCCCACCGTCAACGGCTCCCTTGTCTTCGACGAGCGCTATCTCGGCAAGCCCCTCGTCTATTGCGGCACGGTCGGCCTGTTGCCGACCGAGGTGAACGGCAGGCCCGGCTGGCAGAAAAAGGCCAACGTCGGAGACCTCATCGTCATGACGGGCGGCCGCATCGGCAAGGACGGCATACACGGGGCGACCTTCTCCTCAGAGGAGCTTCACGAAGGCTCGCCGGCCACGGCCGTGCAGATAGGCGACCCCATCACCCAGCGCAAGATGTACGACTTCATCATGCGGGCCCGCGACCTGGGCCTGTACACTGCCATCACCGACAACGGCGCCGGCGGCCTTTCCTCCTCCGTGGGCGAGATGGCGGAGGACACGGGAGGCTGCGTCTTCGACATAGCGAAGGCCCCGCTCAAATACGACGGCCTGAAGCCCTGGGAGATCGTGCTTTCCGAAGCGCAGGAGCGCATGACCCTCGCCGTTCCCCCGGATAAGATCGACGAATTCACGGCACTCGCAAGGCGCATGGATGTCGAGGCGACCGTTCTCGGCGCCTTCACCGACTCGGGCTTCTTCGAAACCCGCTACGACGGCCGCATCGTGGCATCCCTGCCCATGGAGTTCATGCACAGCGGCGTGCCGCAGCTTCAGCTCGAAGCCGTATGGCAGCCGCCTGAAACGCGGGACGGCCGCATCGAAGTCGCCGGCGCCGACGAAGGCTCATTCCTGAAGCGGATGCTCGGCCGCCTCAACATCTGCTCCAAGGAATACATCATCCGCCAGTATGACCACGAGGTGAAAGGCGGCAGCGTCATCAAACCCCTCGTCGGAATTCTTCGCGACGGTCCCTCGGACGCGGGCGTGATACGGCCGATGCTCGAATCCGACGCCGGCCTCGTCATCAGCCACGGCATCTGCCCCAAATTCAGCGATTACGACACCTACTGGATGATGGCGAACGCCATGGACGAGGCCCTGCGCAACGCCGTCGCCGTCGGCGGCGACCCCGACGCCATGGCCGGCGTGGACAACTTCTGCTGGTGCGACCCCGTGGTGAGCGAAAGCAATCCCGACGGCCGCTACAAGCTGGCCCAGCTCGTCCGCGCATGCCGGGCCCTCAGGCAGTTCTCGCTCGCCTTCAGGCTGCCCTGCATCTCCGGAAAGGACTCCATGAAGAACGACTACAAGGGCGGCGGCGAGCGCATCTCCATCCCGCCGACCGTGCTCTTCACCGTTCTCGGCGTCATCCCGAACGTCACCTGCACGCAGACCTCGGACTTCAAGCAGCCGGGCGACCACATCTACCTCATGGGCGGCACCTGGCGCGAGCTCGCCGGCAGCGAGGCGGCCTCCGAACTCGGCATCGATTGCGGCCGTGTGCCGCGCATCGACGCCGGCACCGCCCGGGCCCGCTACCGCGCACTGCACGGCCTCATGATGCAACGCGCCGTCTCCGCCGCGCATGACTGCTCCGACGGCGGCCTTGCCGTTGCCCTCGCCGAAATGTGCATAGGCGGCCGCCTCGGCGCGGATATCGATCTGGACGCCGTCGCCGCGATGGAGCCCATGAACCGATCGGAACTTCTCTACAGCGAATCGGCCAGCCGCCTTGTCGTCACCGTCAGGCCGGAGATGACGGTGCTGCTGGAGACGATAGGCATGTGGCAGGTCTGCCGCCGCATCGGCACCGTCACCGGTGACGGCAGGCTCACGATCAAGAGCGGCTCGAGCCCGGTGCTCGATGAGAGCGTGGAAGATCTTGCTCACGCCTTCAAGCGCACTCTCGACTGGTAACGGCCCCGCAAGACAGTGAATGGAAAGCCCGGGCGTACCCGCCCGGGCTTTCTTCACATCGCAAGCCTGTATACAAAAATCCTTATCATACTGAAATCTCATTATTTTTATTAAGTTGCCAATACCCGCAAACTATGCTATACACAATCTGTTTACAGGCATTCCCCGGGCTTTGGCCGTAAAAAAGCGGTTCCGGGGTAAGGGCCGCAAGGGATGCGGCCCGGCCGTCGCGGCATGTCCCGGCATGTTGTGCGCGACGTTCAGCCTTGACCACAACAAGGAGCTGTTATGACTTATCTGCGATGGCTGACAACGAGCCTGTGCCTTCTGCTCGGCATGGCGCTTCTGGCCCCTGCGACCGATTGCAGCGCGAAATCAAGCGGTCGGTCACACGTTTCCCGCTCCAAAGACAAGAAATCCCAAGGGCGTTCCGCCCGTTCCCACGCATCCCGCACCAAGCGCCGCCAGAAAGGCGACGAAGACATTGCCCGCAAAGAGATTTCCCCGTCTCTCAGCAGCCGTGACGCATGGCTCGAGAACGCCAAAAGCGGCAAGACCTTCGGCGGCATGGCCTCTTGGTACGGATCCGACTTCCACGGTGGCGAGACGGCGAGCGGCGTCAATTACGATATGTATACGTTCACGGCGGCGCACCGCACGCTGCCCATCGGCACCGTCGTCAAGGTGACCGACCGCGGCAACGGAAAAAGCGTCATGGTTTGCGTGACTGACCGCGGCCCCTACGCCAAGGGACGCGTCATAGACCTCTCCTATGCGGCGGCGCACCAGATCAACCTGGGCAACCGCGGCGTCAGCCATGTCGACCTTGAAGTGGTCAGCGATGAGAAAGGCACGCCCCTGCTCGAAGGGCAGGCGTATTTCATCCGTTACAAGGCGGCCCACGGCATGGAAAAAGTAGGCCCCTTCACGGCCTTCGCCGATGCGGCGGCCATGCACGAAGCCCTGCGCCAGGCCCATCCCGAAGCGGAAGTCGTGCTCGACGCCTTCAAAAACTAGCCTTCCCGCGGGTTCACGCCCGCCCCGTCACGATAATAACTGAAAAGGGCTCTCCGTTTTTGCGGAGAGCCCTTTTTCATCGTCTTCCCTCACGACGAAAGGGGGCGGCACAACGCTAATGCCCCGTGATACCGTATTTCTTGAGCTTGTACTGCAAAAGGCTCTTTGAAATGCCAAGGCACTCCGCGGCCTTCACCTGCACGAGCTCGGAGCGCACGAGCGCCCGGCGGATGAGGGCGGCCTCGATTTTCTCAAGGGTGTCCGCCAGATCAAGCGGGAACGGCAGCAGGTCAACGGCGCTCTTGAACTGCGAATCCTCGTCGCGAATCTCGGGCGGCAGATTGTCCACGCCGATAACGGCGTCCGGCACGAGAATGAGACAGCTTTCGACCACGTTCTCAAGCTGGCGTATGTTGCCGGGCCATTCGTAGCCCGAGAGGTAGTTCAGCGCCTCCGTGCTGAAGCTCTTCGCCGCCATGCCGTTCTCGCCCGTGACCTTCTCCATGAAGTGCGCGACGAGCAGGGGGATGTCCTCGCGCCGCTCCCGCAGAGGCGGCAGGGGAATCTGCACGACATTGAGGCGGTAGTACAGGTCGTCCCGAAACTTTCCCTGCTCCACGAGCGCGGACAGATCCTTGTTCGTCGCGGCGACGACGCGTATGTCGACGGATATCTCCTCCGTGCCGCCCACGCGCTCGAAGCAACGCTCCTGCAAGACCCGCAGGAGCTTCACCTGCAAATCGGGCGTCAGCTCCGCCACCTCGTCGAGGAAAAGAGTTCCCCCGTCGGCCTGTTCGAAACGCCCGCGGCGCATGGCCACGGCCCCGGTGAAGGAGCCCTTCTCATGGCCGAAAAGTTCACTTTCGAGCACGCCGGGGTTCAGAGCCATGCAGTTGACGGAGATGAAGGGCTTGTCCTTTCTGGGGCTCGCATAGTGGATGGCATGGGCCACGAGCTCCTTGCCGGTGCCGGATTCGCCCGTGATGAGCACGGTCGATCGGCTGGGCGCGGCGCGATCGACCATGACGAGCACATCGCGTATGGCGCGGCTGCGACCGACGACCTTGTGCAGACCGTACTTGTCCTCCATAGCCTCCTGCAAAAGGCGGTACTGCCTGTGCGCGTGGGAAAGCTAGGCCGCGTTGCCGATGGAGAGCAGAAGCTCGTCGTTTGAAAAGGGCTTGGTGATGTAGTCGAAGGCCCCGTATTTCATCACC
>JAILMX010000151.1 GCA_024692205.1 Desulfovibrio sp.
TTTCTATTTTTTAGTCAAAAGTCGCTTGCCTGTCAAGCGGATCGAGATTTGTCAGAACCGATGGGGAGAACAGGTCTCGGCAGATTTTTTCCACGCGGTCGCGGTATGTATGCGCGGCGCGGAGATGTTCCCGCCAAGCATGCTTCAGGGCGTCGACTTGAGCGGGATGGGCGGCGATTTCCTCAAATTTCTCTGCAAGTTCCTCGGGCTCGCGTATCCTGATGGGGGACGTTAGTTCATCGGGAAAAATGGAAAGGCCGGGGGTGTCATCCGTTACGAGGTAGCCGCCGGCCGCCCAGACGTCGAAATGTCGCTGGCTCAAACTGTGCGGCAGAAGAAGGCTCGTCACGTTGAGTACGGCAAGCGAATTTTGGTAGCAGAGCGGCAGTGCGGTGTAGTAGTCGACCGAGGGCAGAGGGGCGCAGCCTGGAATGAGGGCGGCCCATTGAGTGTCCCCCGCGATGCGCATGCCCGCGGAAAGGCCGGCTGTGAGCCACTTGGCCCTGTTCGCCCGGGAGCATCTGTCTGCGCCGGCACCCGCGATGCGCACTTCGTTACCCGGCCACAGGCTGACGCCGGTACGTGCGTACCACCAGAAGATGTCAGGCTTCGAAGTCCGCTGTCCGGGTATCTTTAGAAGCCGCTTTGCTTCGTCGTCAGCATCGACAGGTACCCGCGCTGCCGCGAAGAATCGTTCCCGTTCTGGAAACGACGCTCTGCCGATGAAGAGGGGTGGGGCTACTGATAGGCCTGCTCCCGTTGGAGATTCAGGCGTGCGCCACATATGCTGAGCCGTGGCGAGCGGCAAATGGGTCACTTTTTTTGCGCCGTAGCGCTTGAGTGAGCGGATGAAGGCCGCATCCGTGACGTAAAGCTCGGCGTCCTTCCACCAAGGCAGCCTGACGGAGGAAAGAATATGCCATGGCGTGTCGACAAGCCAAACGGCGACCGGTACTCCGCTTGCGCGGAGCATGTGAAAGATGCGTCCGTCGCTGTCGAGGCCCCGCATATTGACGGAGAGGAAGAGATCGGGTGTTGCCCCGCCCAGGGCCCGGACCATCTCTTCTGCGGGCTTGTCGCTGCCGGCTATGGCGGGGCCTGGCTCAACGACAGAAAAGCCGCAATCCATCAGGGCCTGCCGCAATTCACGATGAAGCAGCAGCATCCCATCCCCGGGTAAAAGGGCGATGCGTTGCCGCCCTTGAACTGCCCCCGCAGATGCAGACAGTGGTGCTTCTCTTTGCTGGGGTGTGCAGTTCCGGAATGACCGTACGGCGTCGATGCGACCGATGATGGGCCCCCAGAAATCTGGGGCTAGGCGCATGCCCGCTTGATAGAAAGAGACTGCGTGGTCTTTTGCGAGGAGTACAGCCTCATCCGCGCTGACGCGTATCCAGCTGGGGGGCGGGGCTTGCAACAACGTATGCCCCGCTGCCTTAAGTTTCTCTCGAAATGCGGGAGTGTCAAGCCAGTAAACATGGTTATTGTCACGTAGAAAGGGGAGGGCGCGCGGATCACCCGGCCCTAGGCCGAGGAGCAAAAGATCGTGACCATCATAGAGTTTTTTCCACGCTTCAGCCGTGTCGGAAAGTGCTATGCTGCGTCCGCAGGCGTCATGCAAGGTAACGCGTTTTGGACGATTAAGCCGTGTCATGGCGAAATCTTACGCCTTTGCCGCGACTTGGGCAATGGCACTCTGACGGTTGAATATATTTCTCTTGGCGTTCGAAAGAAATAAGTATATTATAACCGCCCGGAGCATCCATGAAGGTTTACCGAGATCACTATTTCCTCAAGGCCAAACGTGAGAATTATCCCGCAAGATCGGTATATAAGCTGCAAGAGCTCGACGAAAAGTTCCATCTTCTCAAGCCCGGCATGAAGGTCTTGGATCTCGGCGCGGCGCCGGGTTCATGGTCTCTCTGTGCGGCAAAAAAAGTGGGGCCTCGCGGGCTTGTTCTCGCCTGCGACCTGCATTCCGCGGATACCGAGTTCCCGCCGCAGGTCATTTTTATGAAGGAAAACGTCTTCGATCTTTCGCCGGAATTCGCTGCTCGTTTGGCTGAACTCGGCCCCTTCGACATAGTCATGAGCGATATGGCTCCTCGCACGACGGGCAGCCGATTCACTGATCAGGCCCGTTCGCTTGAGCTCGCCCAGCAGGCATTTGAGATGGCCTGCGGGCATCTGAAATCAGGCGGCGACTTTATCGTTAAGATTTTCATGGGGCCGGACGTGCAGGAGCTTCTGGGTGCCATGCGAAAAGTCTTTCAATCCGTCAAAACGTTCAAGCCGAAGAGTTCGCGTTCGGAGAGCAAGGAAACGTTCTTCACCGGTATGCATTTTCGCGGAGAAACGGGAACATCTGCCGTCGATTCCGGCGACAGTGAGTAATAACACAGCTGTTTTTTTGGAGGTTTTATGTCAGGTCACAGCAAATGGGCCAATATCCAGCACCGTAAGGGACGCCAGGATGCAAAGCGCGGCAAGGTCTTCACGAAGGCCGCTAAAGAAATCATCATCGCAGCCAAGAACGGCGGCGATCCCTCGGGCAACTCTCGCTTGCGCGCTGCCATTGCTGCGGCCAAGGCCGTGAACTTGCCTAAAGACAAGATTGAGGCCGCGATCCGCAAGGGAACCGGAGAAGACGCCGGCGGTGACTTCACTGAAGCCTTTTACGAAGGTCACGGCCCTAACGGCATCGCTATCATGGTCGAAGTCGCGACCGACAACAAGAACCGTACCGTCGCCGATGTTCGTCATATCTTCACGAAGCACGGCGGGGCAATGGGCGAGAACGGCAGCGTCGCGTGGATGTTCGACCGCAAGGGTGTCATCACCGTTGAGAAATCCCTCTTCGATGAAGAGCTGATGATGGAGAAGGCGCTCGAAGCCGGCGCCGATGATGTCATCGACGATGAGGACGTTTGGACCATTCAGACCGCTATGGCGGATTTCAACACCGTCCGTGAGGCTCTCGAGGCCGACGGAGTCGCGATGCAGTCCGCTGAGCTCGCCATGGTACCCAAAAACCTCGTTGCGGTGAGCGTCGAGACCGGCCAGAAGATTTTGCGTCTTATGGATGCGCTCGACGACAACGATGACGTGCAGAACGTTTACACGAACGCCGACTTCCCCGATGACATGCCGGAGGACTAAGCGTTTCGGCATAAGAGTGCGCGTGGGATGCCGGTAACCGTCATCGGAATTGATCCCGGCTCGCAGCGTACCGGCTGGGGGGTTGTCCGCGAAACTTCAGGCGTGCTTGAGCTCGTCGAGTGCGGCATCATCCGCACGACGACGGCGTATGATTTTTCAGAGCGCTTGGCGCGCATTTACCGCGAGCTCGCGGCGGTGCTCGCCAGATTGAAGCCCGAGGAGGCCGGCGTTGAGCAGGTGTTCACCGCTAAGAACGCCGCGACGGCCCTCAAACTTGGTCAGGCCCGAGGCGTCGCCGTGGCCGCATGCGCAGCATATGGCTTGCCGATCAGCGATTACGAGCCGACCTTGGTAAAGAAGACCCTTGTCGGCTCAGGTCGTGCGGAGAAGGAACAGGTGGCCTTTATGGTCAAACGGCTTCTGAATGTGAGGGAGGCTGACTGGGCACTCGACACTTCGGACGCCCTTGGCATAGCTGTGTGCCATCTGACCATGCGGCGGTATGCCGCCTTGGTGAAACGCGGAGAGAACGCCTGAACACTTTTACCAGCTCCACGTGCTATCCGTATAGCCAATAGAGGGTATAGTCCCTCTGGGGTGGTTTTTCTAGAGGGCAACTGGCAAAGCTGAAGGAGAGTATTTAGCCCGTTTTGTATGGCTGCAACAAACCAATTCGGAAATGGTTTACTCGATTTTACCCGATTTGACTCGAGGTAATTCAGTGAGAAACGGGCCATTCAGGTGTAAATTCGCGTTTCATCGACGGCGAGGATTTCCTGCAATGGCGTTCCTATTTGATTCCTCGCGCTTTTGACTGGACCCGCCGCCTCTCATTTCTCCAGCCCCTGCGCCCAGCGCAGGACCTCCGCCACGGGGCCGATGAGTTCCTTGGGGATGTAGGAATCTTCCGTGCCTTCGGCGTAGAGGCTTCGGGCAAGGGGCACATTGTGCATGATGGGGATGCCCTCCTGCCGGGCCACCTCCATCATGCGCAGGGCGAGCTCTCCTTGGCCCTTGGCCAGGATGACCGGCAGGGGCGTCTTGTCCTTTTCGTAATCCAGTGCCACGGCGTAGTGTGTGGGGTTCACGACCAGCACCTTCGCTTTCCTGACTTTCTGCAGGTTGTTCTGATTGATGAGCTCCTGATGGAACTGCTTGCGCTTACCCTTGATGAGGGGGTCACCCTCGCTTTCCTTGTATTCCCGCTTGATTTCCTCCTTGCTCATCATGTTCTTCTTGGTAAATTGCCATTTCTGGAAGAAGTAGTCCAGCGCGGCGAGCACGCAGAAGATGCAGGCGGAGGTGAGGATGAGGTCGAGGGACGCCTTGCCCAGCAAGGCCCACATGGCCCCGATGTCACTTTGCGGGATGCGGAAGAGCTGGGGCAGGTAGTCCCTGAAGATGATGTACACCGCCGTGGTGAGCACGGTCACTTTCAGGATGTTCTTGAACAGTTCAAAGGCGTTCTTGAGGGAAAAGACCTTCTTGAACCACTGGGCGGGGTTGAGGTTTTCCAGCTTGGGTTTGGCCGCCTCCGGCGCGAAGAGCACGCCCACCTGCGCAAGATTGGCGCAGAGCACAACGGCAAGCACCATGCCCATGAGCGGCAGCAGAAGGCGCAGGGAGCACTGCCACACCACGGCGCCGGCCTGCGGCAGGGCCTCCTCAAATGGCAGGCTCATGAGTTTGATGGGGGCGTGGGCCATGTCCAGCAGGGCGCGCAACATGTCAGGCCCCATGACCATGAGGTAGAGGGCGATGGCGAGCACCGAGAGCGAGGATGCTACGTCCTGGCTCTTGGCCACCTGGCCTTTCTGCCGTATGTCGCGCAGTCGTTTTGGTGTAGGTTGTTCGGTTTTCTCGTCGGCCATGTCATCCCCTTACCATATGGGTCAGCGTGCGGAGCATGTCGTCGGCGTGGCGGAAGATGTCAGGCGCGTGCGCCAGCAAAAGGCCCAGGTAGAGGCAGAGCAGCAGGGCCGCCAGACCGCTCTTGATGGGCATGGCCAGAACGTAGGCGTTGAGCTGCGGCGAAAAGCGGTTGATGAGTCCGAGGGAGATGTCCACAAGCAGACAGGCCACGGCGATGGGCGCGGCGATGAGCAGCATGAAGGTCATGAGCCAGGCTACCTTGCCCGCGAAAAAGAGGGGCAAGACGGAACCCTGCGGCAGGGGGAGCATCCGCGTCACCGGCCAGAGTTCGTAGCTGGCGTAAACAAGCCCCAGAAAGGCCAGAAAGGCGCCGCTTGTGTAGAAGAGGTACACCAGGCACTGGAAGAGCAGGCCGCCCATGGGGCTGACGCTCTTGCCGGTGAGGATCTCGGTGCCTTCGGCCTGTGCCGCGCCGCGCTGGTTGTCCATGAAAATGCCCGCGCTCTCCACGGCCCAGAAGGGCAGGCCGGCCAGCAGACCGAGGCACAGCCCCAGAATCGTTTCCTTGAGGAAGATGAGGCTGAGCCGCCCGGCCAAGATCAGATCCATGTTCATGGAGAGGGTGATGTCCGGGGTGAGCTCGGCCAGAACGGCGGGGTGGATGGGCAGGTACATGCCGAGCACCAGCACCAGCCATATCTGGCCTTCCAGCACGCCCGTGCCGAGAAAGGGCGCCAGCAGGGCCACGGCGAAGAGGCGCGGCATGCCCAGCAGAAATGCCGTCAGATGCTTGAAGACCTCCAACTGCTCCAGAATGCCGACGAAGTCCATGTTTCCGCTCCGTTCAGAACAGCTGGAACTTGTCGAAAACCTCTCCGCCGAAGCGCAGGATGGCCCCGCACAGCCAGTCGGCCATCAGGAAGAGGGCGATGCCCACGGCCACCAGCTTGACGCCGAACGAAAGCGTCTGCTCCTGCAGCTGGGTGATGGCCTGGAACAGGCTGAAGGCGATGCCCACCACGGCGGCCACCATGATGGGCGGCAGCGAAAGCTGCATGACGAGCATGAGGGCCTCTGCCGCGTAGGATGATCCCGATTCCATGCCGACTCCTACAGACGGATACGGCTCAGGGGCTGCACCGAGATTTCAGGCGTCAGCTCCTGATAGGACAGCACCATGAGATTGTAGTGTTTGCCTTCGATGAGGCGGCGCACATAGCGGCGTATGTCCATGCTGGCCAGCAGCACGGGCTTCTGGCTGTGCTTGCGGTAGTCCCCGGCGGCGTCGGTCACGGCGTCCAGAAAGCGCTTTGAGGTGTCCGGATCCAGCGAGAGAAAGGCCCCGGCAGAGGTCTGCCTGACGGACTTGCGGATGGTTTCCTCCACGGGCGGATCAAGCAGGATGGCCGGCAGCATGTTCTGCCCGCGCGAGTGCATGTAGCAGATCTGCCGTTTGAGTGCGCCGCGCACGTACTCCGTGAGCATGATGATGTCCTTTTCCTTGGCGCTCCACTCAATGAGCGCCTCAAGAATGCCGCGCAAATCGCGGATGGACACCTGCTCCTGCACCATGCGCTGAAAGACCTCGGCGATGCGCTGCACGGGCTGAAGGCGCGTGGCCTCGTGCACAAGGTCGGGCGCGCGCTCCTCCATGCGGTCAAGCAGGTACTTGGTCTCCTGCATGCCGATGAAGTCGCCGGCGTGGCGCGAGAGCAGAAGCGAGAGGTGGTAGGCGATGATGCGCGAGTGGCTCATGCAGGAAACGCCGCCCTTTGCCAGCCTGTCCGCGTCGGACTCCGACACCCACAGGCTTTCCACGTCGGGCAGAAAGTCCTCGCCCTTACTGACCTGCACGCCGAGCATGGTGAGCGTCTCCTCGTTTTCGCGGGCCAGCGCCATGCCCGGCTCCAGTTTGCCCGAGCTCAGGGGAATTTCATTGATCTGCAGTTCGTAGGCCAGTCCCGTGAGCCGCCGCGCCACGCGCAGGTTGATTCCGGGGAAGGGCACGCCGAGGTCAAAATAGAGGGCCCGGCGCAGGGAGGCCAGTTCGTCGTTGAGCTTGTCGTAGTCGAGCGTCGTGGAGAGCTCTTCGGAGATGTCGAGGATGATGGGCACGGTGGGCGAGAAGTCGTCCTGCGGCTCGCTGGCCGAGCGGGGCCGCCCGGGCTGCGATTCCGTGGAGGCGCGCACGGATTTTTCAAAATCCGTCTTGGCGTCGCGGCTGGCGGGCGCCCTCTTGATGCGGTCGAGCACATAGGCGAAGCCGCCCAAGGCGAAGGCCAGGGTGAAGAGCTGCGGCTTGGGGAAGCCAGGGATGAGCGCGAAGAGGAAGATGAGCCCGCCCGCGATGAGCAGGGCCTTTGGTTGGTCGAAGAACTGCCCGCCGATCTGCGCGCCCACGTCCACCTGCGTGTCACCTGAGCGCGTAATGAGAATGCCCGCCGAAATGGCGATGATGAGCGAGGGAATCTGCGAGACGAGACCGTCGCCGATGGTCAGGATGCCGTAGATGCTCAACGCCTCGGAGGCGGGGATGCCGCGCTGTGTCACGCCGATGACCGTGCCGCCCACGATGTTGACTACGGCCACCACCATGCCGGCGATGCTGTCGCCCTTGACGAACTTCATGGCGCCGTCCATGGCGCCGAACATCTTGCTTTCCTGGCTTATGATCTCGCGGCGCCTCTGCGCCTCGGCCATGTCGATGACGCCGGCGCGCATGTCGGCGTCGATGGACATCTGCTTGCCGGGCATGGCGTCGAGGGTGAAACGCGCGCCGACCTCGGCGACGCGTTCCGCACCCTTGGAGATGACGAGGAACTGCACGATGGTCAGGATGAGAAAGACAACCGCGCCCACCACAAAGTTGCCGCCCAGGGCGAACTCGCCGAATGTCTGGATGATTTCGCCGGCGTCGGCGTTGAGCAGGATGAGGCGCGTGGTGGTTATGTTCAGGCCCACGCGGAAAAGCGTTGTGAAGAGCAGCATGGTTGGGAAGGAGGAGAACTCAAGCGGCGTCTTCACGTACATCGTCATCATCAGGATGGCGAAGGAAAGGGACATGTTGGCGCCGATGAGCGTGTCCACCAGAAAGGTGGGCATGGGCATGATCATCAGGGCGATGACCGCCACCAAAAGGCCCACCAAGGCAAGGTCACTATGCTTGGTCGTGCGGGAGACTATGCCCCGCGCTGTGGAGAGGGGGTTCACTGAGCGCGGCCTCCTGCCCTGCGGGCATTCCAGAAGGCGGCCGCGGCCTCCCGCGCCGCGGCGTCGTCGCCCATAAGGGCATGAGCCCGGGCGAGCAGCAGGTGCAGGGTGGCATCGCCGCCGGGGATCGGATCGCCGGGTGCCAGCCCCGTGAGCGTGTGCAGGGCCGCCTCCCCGTCATCAAGCCGGATGCAGGCAAGCGCCAGACAGCAGCGGGCGTGCAGGTCGCCGGAGTCCAGCGCGGTCAGGGCCGCGAAAAGCCGCCGCGCGCGGGCGTTCTGCCCCATGCGCAGAAAGAGATATCCCAGCACGCGCAGGGCGCGTTTCTGCTGGACGCTTACGGATGCCGGCGTATCCGCCATCTGTCATCCTCCGATGAGCAGGCCGGCATAGGCCTGCAGCAATGACTCGTTTTCGATCAGGGGAGCCAGTTCGCCGCTCACGAAGGAGCGTACTTCGGGCAGGCGGTTGTCCTTGAGCGCGCCCAGGCTTCCCCTGAGGCATGCGCTGAACTCGGCAGGCTGGAGCACCGTTCCGTCGCCGACGGAAGGGCAGAGGACCTGTTCCAGAAACTTTTCCGTGGTGGCCGCGCCGAAAAGCTCCTCGAGCCCGGCTTCTCGCAGGGCGGTGGAGGGCAGGGGGCGTGCCTCCGGCATGCGCGGCATGTCCTGCGCATCCAGTACGCCCTGGATGCCGAGGTTGCCGTCAAGAAGACGCAGTGGATCGGGCATGGCTAGTTGTTCCCTTCAAGAATGCTGTTCAGGCTTTCAGCCAGAAAAAGCGCTGCGTTTTCGAGCGCCTGCCCCGTGGCCTCCCGCTCGGTGAAGCGCGTGAGCACCACAAGGCTGTCCTTGTGCACGCCCGCCCAAACGGGCAGAGCGCGGGCATGGCCGTAATGGCAGTAGGCCAGCGCGCGCCGGGCGATGTCGCGGTCATGGGATGGCACGGGGGCCGTCAGATAGGCCAGCAATTCTTCATGACCGCTTTTTGAAGAAATTTCAAGATACAGGCGCCCCACTCCAGAAATATCCAGCGCGGTCAGTCCCTCCTGTCCCACGGCGAGCGAGGGCATGCCCAGACGTTGCCCGAATGCCTCGACGGCTTTTTGCAGCAGCATGATCAGTCCTCCTGCGAGGACAGCAGGACGTCCTCTTCGGTCACGGCATTGTCCACCGCCTCCTGCACGGCGTCCAGCACGCGCGTGCGGCCCTCGGCATTGTCAAAGACCAGGGGGGAGAAAGCACGCACGCTCTGCTGCAGCTCCTGCAGGAAGAGGATG
>JAILMX010000154.1 GCA_024692205.1 Desulfovibrio sp.
CGAATTCGGCCGGGGTCAGGCGGTCGGGCTTGTTCAATATGGAGTCGGGGATGGAGAGCTTGCCCACGTCGTGCATGATGGCGGCCGTGGCGATCTTGTCGATCTGGTCCTCGCTCATCCCCTTGCCGAGGGGGGTTTCGAGGAACATGCGGGTGATGGCGCTGATGCGGTGCACGTGGTCGCCCGACTCGCTGCTGCGGAATTCGATGGCCGTGAGGAGGGCCTCGACAATGCCGCGGTTCAGGCTGTTGAAGGAGTCCGACTGCTGCACGAGCTGCTGCTGCTGGGCGGCGACGAGGCGCCCGAGCTTCTTTCGCACGTCGAAAAGCTCGACGACCGTGCTGACGCGCTGCGAGATGACGTCGGTGAAGATGGGCTTCGTGAGGTAGTCGATCGCGCCCAGCTCGTAGACGCGGCGGACTATCCGCTGGTCGCGGTGGCCCGTTATGCAGAAGACGGGCAGTGTCTTGGTGAGGCCGCGCCCGTGCAGATCCTCAAGCACGGCTATGCCGTCCATCTCAGGCATGACTATGTCGAGGAGGATTGCCGAAACGCGAGCGCCCTCATAGTCGAGCCAGGCGAGGCATTCCTTGCCGTTGACGGCCTCGACTATGTCGTACTGATTGCGGAAGACCTGGGCCAAAAGCTTGCGGGCGACCTCGTCGTCATCTGCGATAATAAGGCTGTTCTGCATTGCTTCTCCGTGCTATTCGTCGGCATCCGCCCCGGAGTAGAGAGTTTCGAGCTGCGGGCGCAGCTGCTCGAAAACCCTGATGAGGCGGGGGTTGAAAACGCCGCAGTCGCCCTTGAGGATCATATTGCGGGCCTTGCCAAAGGGGATGGCGTCCTTGTAGACGCGCCGGCTCACGAGGGCGTCGATGACGTCGGCGATGGAGACTACCTGCGCCCACAAGGGGATCTCGTCGCCCTTTATGCCGCGAGGATAGCCCCCGCCGTCCCAGCGTTCGTGGTGGCACAGGGCGATGTCGTAGGCGTAGCGGTAGAAGGGCTGGTTGCGCATCTGGGGAATCTTCTTCAGCACCATGGCGCCCAGCACCGTATGCTGCTTCATGACGACGAACTCCGCCGGGGTGAGGCGGCCCGGCTTGTTCAGGACGTCGTCGGGGATGGATATCTTGCCCACGTCGTGCATGATGGCGGCGGTCGCGATCTGGTCGATCTCCTCCCTGGCCAGGTGGGCGCCCAGATCGGTCTCAAGGAACATGCGGGTGATGGCGCTGATGCGGCGCACGTGGTTGCCCGACTCGTTGCTGCGGAATTCGATGGCCGTCGCCATGGCCTCGGCCATGCCGCGGTTCAGGTTGCTGATGGTGATCGCCTGCTCAAGCACCTTGCGGTCCTTGTCGGCCATGTCGCGGTTCAGGCTGTCGATGGTGCCGGCCTGCTCGACCACCTTCTTGTGCTGCACGGTGACGAGATGGCCGAGCTTCTTCCGGGCCTCGAAAAGCTCGACGACCGCGTTCACGCGGCGGCTCACCACGTCGGGAAAGATGGGCTTGGTGATGAAATCCATCGCGCCGAGCTGGTAGGCGCGGGAGATGATCTGCTGATCCCTGTGGCCCGTGATGCAGAAGACGGGCAGGATCTTCGTCATGTTGCGGTCATTGAGTTCCTTCAATACCCCCATGCCGTCGAGAGACGGCATGACCATGTCGAGGATGAGGGCGGCCGCCCTTCCCTCGTTGCGCAGAAGCCACGAAAGACAGTCGTTGCCGTCGGTGCATTCGATTATGTCGTAATCATTGCGGAACACTTCCGCGAGGAGCGTGCGGCTCATCTCATTGTCGTCAGCGATGACCAGATAGCCAGGCATCGGGGTATTCCTCCGAAAAAACGGCAGATTTCTCTTTGGCGGAAAATGTTATAGCAAAAAATGAAAGATGTAAATTAGCAGGAAGGGTGCCGGAAAACCGGAATGCCGTCTCCGCAGGGCAAAAGGGCATGCCTAGCCGGCGGCGGCGGCAGAGAGAACCTTTTCTCATGCTCATCAGCCCCACATTTTGACTTGCCTCCGTTTCAAGGATAAAAAACGAAGCCGTAACCAACCTCTGACCCTCCGGAGCATGCCATGAAGATTTTCGATTTCCGACTGCGCCCGCCCTACAAGAGCTTCAAGAACCTCGGCATCTACAGCCCTGTGTGCAATGAAGGTTCCCCGCAGAAATGGCACGGCATTCCAACTCAGGCCGCCCGTGAAAAATCCATTGACCTCTTTTGGAAGGAAATGGACGAGGCGGGCATCAGCGCCGGCGTCATCATCGGACGCCAGGTGCCGGACGATACCGCTTCCGTTCCCAACGACGATATCCGCGACATGGCGACGGCCTTCCCGGACCGGATCATTCCCTTCGGCAGCCTCGACGTGTCGCGCGGCGTTGCCGCAACCATGGACGAACTTGAACGCTGCCTGGCGATGAACTTCAAGGGCATTGCCATGGAGCCGGCATATTGCATGCCTCCGCGCTTCGCGGACGCCAATGTGCTCTACCCTATCTATGCCCGCCTGGAAAAGGCCGGCATCCCGCTCGTGCTGACCATGAGCTTTTTCCAGGGCAACCTGGATTACTCCAACCCGGCGGCCGCGCAGCGCGTGGCGCAGGATTTCCCGAACCTGCAGATCGTTCTCGCGCACGCCTGCTACCCGTGGATACTGCACGTTGTCAATCTGTGCATCGTCCAGCCCAATATCTGGCTCCTGCCGGATCTGTACATGCTCAACCCCGACGCCCCGGGGAACCAGATGTACGGCGAGGCCATGCGCTGGCTTGACGGCGAACGCATCCTCTTCGGCTCGGCATATCCCTGCTACAACCTCAAGCAGGCAGTCAGCGATATTGACAGATTCAACCTCTCCGACGCCCACAAGGAAAAATTCTTCCGCAAAAACGCCGAAAAGCTGCTGGGCATGAAGCTGCCCTAGAGCGGCCTGGCGGCCGCCGCATGCGGGCGCACTCTCACGGCCCCGGCCCGCCGTTCACAGGCCGGGGCCAGCCGGCCTTCAGCGCCGGCAAAAGGCCCGGGGTCCCGATTTGAGGCCGATGCATACCCGGCCGTTTTTTTCATTCAGCAAAATATATGCGACGGTCCCGGACATGGAAACGACATCCGCTCACGATATTCTCCTCATGGTCGCTCAAGGGGCCATGCCCGTTGAAGAGGCCCTCGCCGCGCTGCGCTCGGGCGTCGTCCACGACGCCCTCACGGGCGTCCGCCTCGACACGCAGCGCGCCTTCAGGACCGGCATGGCGGAGGTCGTCTTCGCGCAGGGCAAGAGCGAAAAGGCTCTCCTGGCCAGCGTGGGCCGCCTTGCCGACTGCGGCCCCGTGCTCGCGAGCCGCGTCAGCCCCGAGCAGGCCGGCTTTCTGCAAAAGGCCTTTCCGCAGGGGCTCTATTTCGAGGACGCGCGCCTCTTCGCCGTCAATGCGGGCGAAGGCTTCGCGCGCGCGCTGACGCCGCCCTTTCCCGAATCGGGCGACGCGCTCGTCTTCTCGGCCGGGGCGGTCGACATGCCCGTCGCGCTTGAAGCCTACGCGACCCTCGCCTTCAACGGCATATCCTGCGGCTGCGTGACGGACGTGGGCATAGCGGGCCTGCACAGGCTCGCCCCGCACGCCAGGGCCCTGCAGGAGGCGCAGGTCGTCATCGCCGTCGCGGGCATGGAAGGCGCCCTGCCCGGCGTTCTCGCGGGCATCACGCCCGCCCCCGTGCTCGCCGTGCCCGTCTCCGCCGGCTACGGCATGGCGCTGGG
>JAILMX010000188.1 GCA_024692205.1 Desulfovibrio sp.
AAAAAAGCCCCCGGGATGTCCCGAAGGCTTTCGTTTCTCCAAGAGCGGAGTGCCGCCTTTACGGCTCAACGAGCGCGAAGCGACCGTCAAAGCGGACGAGCAGGGAACGGAAGGTGTTGAACTTCTCCCTGTCGCCGGTGATTACGGCGGCCTCACCAGGCTTACGTCCGTCAAACGCTGCGAAAACCTGCTCGAAGGAGGCCGCAATCGCGAAGTCGACGGGCTTGCCATCGGCAACAGCGGCGTCGTTTATCTTCCTCGCATGGAGAACACCGTTTTTGAGATGGAGAAGCCACTTCTCTTTGAAATCGCTGAAGTCGACCGTGAACCGCATCTCGCGGCCTTCGGCCTTAGGCCCGTCGAGGCGGATGCCGAGCTTGGCGAAATAGAGCTCGGGCGGCATGGCCGCCTCCTGCCCGCTGGTCTTGTGCACGCCGATACCGGGCTCGTAGCCGCGAAGATCCTGCGCTCCGCTCAGGTAGAAATTACGCCACGGGCCGCTTTCGGCCTGATAGCCAAGCTGTTCAAGCGCGTCAGCCTCAAGCTCCCTGGCTTCGCGGTTTGCGGGATTTGCGAAGACCACATGATCGACGACCTGCGCTACCCAGCGGTATTCGCCCTTTTCAAAGTCACGGCGCGCCCGTTTGAGCACGGCTTCGGCACCGCCCATGTACTCGACATAGCGCCTGGCGGCGTCGACGGGCGTCAAAACATGCAGATGCGCCGGATTGCCGTCGAACCAGCCGAGATAGAAGTTGTACACGGCCTTCACGTCATGCGAAAGCGAACCGTAATAGCCGCGAAGGGCGAAGACCCGGTTCAGCTCCTTGGGCAGACGGAAATGCTCGGCAATCTCAAGCATTGTCTCGCCCTGATTGGCGAGACGCAGGGTCTGGTCATTGATGAAACGGTACAGATCGGCCGTCTTCTGCAACAGTTCACGCACACGGGCATTGCCCCATACAGGCCAGTGGTGCATGCCGTAGAGAACCTGGGCATCCTTTCCGTAGCGCTCGTCGGTCGCCTCAAGGGCGCGCACCCATGCCAGCGGATCGCGGGCCTTGGCACCGCGAAGCGTATAGAGATTGTGCATGGTGTGGGTGCAGTTCTCGGCGGCGGTGAGCGCCTTGAGTTCGGGTATGTACCAGTGCATCTCCGAGGGGGCTTCCGTATTGGGCGCGAGGAGGAACTGGAAGGTCAGACCGTCGAGAGAGAGGCTGTCGCCGTCATGCTGTATGCTGTCCGTCGGAGGAATGACGCTCGTGAAGCCGTCGGAGGTGCGCAGCCCGAGACCGGAGCCCACATGTCCGCGTGGCGACGGTGCGAGGAGGGAGCCATACATGTACTGCGCACGGCGTGCCATGGCGGTTCCCGCAATGACGTTCTCGCTTGCCGTAGCCTCCATGAAACCCGCGGGGGCGATGATGCGCACCTTGCCCGCCTTGACATCGGCGGGGCTGGTCACACCGAGCACGCCGCCATAGTGGTCGACGTGGCTGTGCGAGTAGATGACGGCGATGACGGGCTTATGGGGCCTGTGCGCGTAATAGAGTTTCAGGGCGGCGGCGGCGTTTTCGGCCGAAATGAGGGGGTCGGCTATTATGATGCCGCTGTCACCCTCGATGATGGTCATGTTCGAGATGTCGGCGTTGCGAACCTGATAGATTCGATCGCACACCTTGAAGAGGCCACCGATCATGATGAGGCGCGACTGCCGCCAGAGGCTCGGGTTGACCGTGGCGGGCGCCGGGGAGGGGTTTCCGTCCTTGTCAAGAAGGAAGCTGTAGCGGGTGACATCCCACGCATAGCCGCCGTTCTTCGCGGGAATCTTCTCCGCCTCGCCCAGGGGGGCGATGAACCCTCGTTTGGCGTCCTCAAAATCCTGAGAATCAAGAAAATCCAATCCCTCGATCATGGTCTTGTACGCTTCGACAGTGGCCGGAGTGGCATCCTTGGGTGCCGTCGCAGCAAGACTCCTGTGCCCGCTTATAGCGCAAACGAACGTGCAGGCGCACAGGGCAAGCAGAAAACGCCTTTTCATGGCAGTGCCTCCTTCAGGAAAATGACGTAAAAACAGGCGCTGTTGCCTCTTATACCCGGGAAGAGGTAAAAAAAAGCCTCCGAGGTACGAGCCGGAGGCGGAAGAAAAAATTTGGCAGCTACCTACTTTCCCACATGACGGTATGCAGTATCATCAGCGACGAAGAGCTTAACTGCCGAGTTCGGAATGGGATCGGGTGTACCCTCTTCTCTATGGCTGCCAAAAAATGTGTAATTGTCAGGGAGG
>JAILMX010000190.1 GCA_024692205.1 Desulfovibrio sp.
CCTGCAGGATGACGGGGGATTTCTCCTCCGAGGCCGCCTGCATGATGCCCTGTATGATTTCCATGTTGTTGACGTTGAAGGCGCCTATCGCGTAACGGCCTTCGTAGGCCGCAGCGAACATTTCCTTGGGTCCCTTGAGAGGCATGGTTCGGCTCCTCTGTTACAGATTATGTCGTTTGACGGCATTCGGCTGTGCCGGCCCATTTTTTCTTCATGATATACCGAATTCGGGAAAAGCGAAAGTCCCGCGATCACGCCTCGTGCCTCTTCTTTTTTCCTGGGGATGCCGCAAAAGCATTTTTATCAGCATGCGCTCATAACAAAAAAAGAATTGTCGCAACAAGCGTTGCGGCAATTCTTTCATCAAGCGTCGTTATGCGAAACCGGCGCCGAAAGGCACCGGCTGCACGATGACTATTCGCCTTCGGCCCCGGCCTGCTTGCCGGCGCCCTTCAGACCGTACATGGTCGTGGAGCCGGAGGACCAGAACTCAAGCTTCTGCTCGTTGACGAGCTTGGTCAGGATTTTTTTCACTTCGCGGGGTCCCTTGTCAGGGAAGAGCGGCAGAAAGTCCTTGAAGTAGAACTTGGACTTGGCAGCGGATTTGCCCTGCAGAAATTCAATGACAACATCTTCGTCAGCCATGATGCTTCTCCTGATCCGGCGGCGCTTCCGCGCCGCCGGGGTTGATACAAATTAGAACTTGAACTGCGTTCCCTGACGCCACGTATAGTATGCGGCTTCACGGAAGTCATCAATCAGGTGGTGGGTGAACTCAAGACCGGTCAGCTTGAAGAAAGACTCCCAGCCGATGCGCTCGGCCCAGTCGCCCAAGCGCTCGTATTTGTTCGCGTTTGCGGCGTACACGTCGACAATGTGGCGCACCGTCTTCGTAAGGGTGGGCCAGCGGGGCGGCTCGTTCGGGATGTAGGCCACGACGACCTTCGAGAACTTGGGCATGGACAGGCGGTTTGAAACCTTGCCGCCGACCATGATGGCGACGCCATCCGCCTCGCCGTCAGCGATGGGCATGGCGGGGCACATCGTGTAGCAGTTGCCGCAATACATGCAGCGGTCTTCCTTGATGGCCACGGAGTTGATTTTCTCGCCGTTGTGCTCAACCTTGGTGGGACGCACGGCAGCGGTCGGGCAGGCCGCGACGGCCAGGGGGATTTCGCAGAGCTGGTCGGCCCACTCATGGTCGATCATCGGCGGTTTGCGGTGGATACCCACGAGACCGATGTCGGAGCAGTGCACGGCGCCGCACATATTGATGCAGCAGGCGAGGGAGATGTTCAGCGGAGCGGGCAGACGCATGTCGCTGAAATGATCGAACAGGGTGTCCATCACGCATTTCACCGGGCCGGAGGCGTCGGTGGCAGGGGTGTGGCAGTGCAGCCAGCCCTGGGTGTGGATCATGTTGTGCACGCAGGCACCGGTGCCGCCGATGGGGAACTTGTTGGATCCGCCATCGAACTTGCGGCTGGCGAGATCTTTGCAGAGCTCGTCGACCGTCTTCTCGTCGGTCACCATGAACTCAATGTTGTTGCGGGTCGTCCAACGGACGCATCCATCGCAGTACTTGTCGGCGATGTCGCAGATCTCACGGATATGGGTGATGGACATGGTGCGAGCGCCGCCCACACGGACGGTGTACACCTTGTCGCCGCTCTCGGCCACATGCACCATCACGCCGGGGCGCAGGATGTCATGATACAGCCATTTGCCGAAGTTCTTCTTGATGACGGCGGGGAAGAATTCGTCGTACTTGCGGGGACCGATATCGGAGATACGGCCTTCCATGGGTTTCTGAGGGTTATACCCGGCAGAGATAAAAGCCATGTTCGTTCTCCTTTGCTCTAGCGCTGATGGCGTTTGCGGAATTCGGTGATGTCTCGTTTCCAGCCGCCGGGCACTTCGTCTTCACGGAAGAAGATGAAGGGATTCGTGCGGGGAGCCTTGACCTGGCAGGGCTGAGGCTCGACCTCGGTGACTTCGAGCAGCTTCTGGAAGGACATGCGCTTCACGGTCTCGCCGACACGCTCACGGTTCTTGCCTTCTTCCATCCACCAATCCCAGATCTTCTCAATGAGATCCTTGAGCTCGTCGTAGGGAGCCTCCACCGGTACGAAGGGAACGAGCAGGGAACCCATCTGGGCGCCTTCGACGACCGGGGCCTTTGCGCCGATCAGGATGCTCGCGCCGCGCTCGTCACCGATGCGCAGGGCGCGGGGCATGACGTTGATGCAGTGCATGCAGCGCACACACTCGCTCGTCTTGATGGAAAGCTTGCTGCCGTCCCATTTCATGCAGTGGGAGGGGCAGAGATTGACAACTTCCTTCTCAATGTCGAACTTGCCCCAGTCACGGCCGGCATGGGCGCCCGCGTTGGGTTTCAGCTCGCCGGCGACATAGGCTTTCACCTGCTCCTGGTCGATCTTGATGTCGTCCTTCCAAGTGCCCACGACCGCGAAGTCGGAGCGGGCCATGGCGCAGACGCAGCCATTCGGGCAGCCGTCAAACTTGAACTTGAACTTGTAGGGGAAGGCCGGACGGTGCAGTTCGTCCTGATAGTCCTGAGTGAGCTGGTAGCAGACGTCCTGCGTGTTGTAGCAGGCGAACTCGCAGCGGGACTGGCCAAGGCAGGCTGCGGGCGTGCGCAGGTTGGAGCCGGAGCCGCCGAGGTCGGTGTTCATCTTGTGGGTCAGTTCGTAGAAGATTTCTTCGAGCTGCGGGGTCTGGGTGCCGATGAAGACGATGTCGCCGGTGGAGCCGTGCATATTGGTGATGCCGGAACCGCGAAGATCCCAGATGTCGCACAGATCACGCAGGAACTTCGTGCTGTAGTACTTGCCGGAGGGCTGGTTCACACGGATTGTGTGGAAATGAGCCACGCCGGGATACTCTTCGGGACGGTCGCAGTAACGGCCTATGACGCCGCCGCCGTAACCGAACACGCCCACGATGCCGCCGTGTTTCCAGTGGGTCTCTTTATCACGATACGAGAGCTCAACAAGGCCGAGCAGATCTTCGGGAGCGTCCTGGGGGATCTGATAGTCCAGACCCTTGGGATTTTTCGCACGCGAAGCAGCTTCCTGTTTGATGTCGGACACAAAGCTCGGCCAGGGGCCGCTTTCCAGCTGGTCCAACAATGGAGTTTGGAATTTCGCCATTGTGATACCTCCACAAGGTTTATTGATTCACGCCACCGTGAATATGCGCCGCACTGCTGCGCGGGGGCGGCGGCGTTGCAGAACAAGCCGTCCCTAAGCGGGAGACGCCAGAGCCGCAACAGCCAAGGCCCAGCGCAGGCTTTCTCTTTTTTTAATCCATGAGAATTTTTTTTGCAAGCTTTGGAGGCACTTGTCCCTTTATTCACAGAATCACATCCTCTGCTTGGCAAGCCGGCGCCATTGCTGTAGGATTGCTGAAAAAGAATCTGGAGCGTGCATGCGAGACGAAAACGGTCTTTACTACTACCCGGAACCTTCCGACAGAAACACGCGCGTCTACGTGAAAAAAGGCGAAAGCGGCGAGGTGCTCTTTCGCCTTTGGCAGAAAGACAGGCCCGAGGTCTGGGAGCGTCACCATTGGCTCAGCTACGACATTCTCATGGCGGCTTCGGCCATGTACAAGAGCGATCACCCGGACGCCAAGCCCCTCGCCCTGTATGACATGAACGTGGCGCGCGTTCTCCTGAAGGATGAGGAGTAATGCCCTCCTCTCAACGGATCGCCCTGCCCCCCCCGGCGGAGATGCACTGATGCGCCTCTGCGGCATCTGTCTGGTCGCCTGCGCTGCCCTTGCCGTCTGCCTGCTCACTGCCTGCGGCAAAACACCGCACCATTCGGGCGGGGTGCCGGGCAGCCGCCCCTATACGGTCAAGGGAAAGACATACTATCCCCTCAAATCGGCACACGGCTTCGTGGAGGAAGGCCTTGCCTCGTGGTACGGGCCGGGTTTTCACGGGCGCAGGACGGCCTCCGGCGAGCGCTATGATCAGGAGGACATGACTGCGGCCCACAAGATCCTGCCGCTCGGCACGCGTGTGCGGGTGACGAACGCCAAGAACAAGCGCTCCATAGTTGTTCGCATAAATGACCGCGGCCCCTTCGTCGACAACCGGGTCATCGACCTTTCTCACCGGGCGGCCGTCGACCTCGGCATCATTGGCCACGGCACGGCCTGGGTGCACATCCGCACCGAGGGAGATGTGCCGAACCTCGCCCCCGACGGCGACATTAGCGGGGCCTTCTATGTGCAGGTAGGGGCTTTCGGCGTACGTAAAAATGCCGTGAAGCTCCGCGACATCCTCACAAAGACAGGGGACAGCGTCCGCATCGACTACGGCACGAACCGCCTCTGGAACGTGCAGATCGGCCCATGGCCCGATTCCGACGGCGCCGCGGCCAATCTCGCCCGCATCAAGGCCCTCTATCCCCACGCCTTCGTCGTGAGCGGGGATTAGCCCGCGTGCAAGCCAAGCCCCTTCCGCCGGTGAGCCCCCTAGAAAAAGCGAAGAGCCCCCGCGCATACAGAACGCAGGGGCTCTTTTCGGACTAATCGCGGCAAAACGGCCGTCTATTTCGCCTGAAGGTCGAGGCGTTTCACCACGGCATCGGCGCCAAGCCTGGCGAAAGTCGCCACGTCCACGCCCCTTCGGGCGCTCTCGGGCAGAAGCAGCTCCGGCTTGTTGGCAAGGCGCTTGTCGGGCGTAACGCCGTATTCGGGGGGAAATCCGTCAGTGAAGTACATGTTCTGGAAACCGGAAAACTTAAGGCTGTGGGCCGTGGCGTCGAGCACGGCATGTTCCCCTTCACCGAAAAGGCCGAGGCTGCGGGCGTTCAAAAGGCCGGCGAGGCATTCGCCGCCCTGCGTGCAGGCTATGTGCCCGTGGCGGTTGGCCTGTATCATGGCGTCCATGATCTGCTGCTCCGTCACGCGCACCACCTGAAACGCCCTCTCGCCTCCGGCTTCGATGAAACGCTCGGCCAGGCGCTTCACCCGGGGGAAGGAGACAGGGTTGCCGATCATCGCGGCCTGAGCCACGCTGGGCTGGACTGTCACGGGCTTCCATTGCCGGTTTTCCTTCGGCGCGTCGTAGTAGCGCCACACCGGATCGGCATGCTCGGACTGCACACCGAAGACGCGAGGCAGGTCCGTGATGATGCCGAGGTCAAGCATCTTGAGGAAACCCGACATGACGGCCGTAATGTTGCCGGCATTGCCCACGGGCACGAAGACACACTGGCCCGTCACATTCCAGTTGTACCACTGGGCGACCTCGTAGGCATAGGACTCCTGCCCGAGTATTCGCCAGCTGTTCTTTGAATTGAGCAGTGCCACGCGGTACTTTTCGGCCAGAAGCTCGACGACCTTCATGCAGTCGTCGAAGACGCCGGGCAGTTCGAGTACGGTGGCGCCACTGCCGAGCGGCTGGGAAAGCTGCTGTGGAGTCACCTTGCCGTGGGGCAGAAGCACGACACTTTTGAGCGGGGCTCCCACGTAGGCGGCGTACATGGCGGCCGCTGCGGAGGTGTCGCCGGTCGAGGCGCAGACGGTGAGCACCTCGTCCCATCTGTTGCGACGGCACAGCCACTTGAGATAGCTGAACGCGCAGGCCATGCCCCGATCCTTGAAAGAGGCGCTCGGATTCTGACCGTCGTTCTTGTAGGCAAAGTCGACGCCCGTCGCCGCACGAAGCGAGGGAGATGCCTCGACAATCGGTGTCTGCCCTTCGCCCAGGCAGACGATGTCTTCCTCCTCCAGCATGGGAGCCAGCATCTCGTAGAAGCGGAAAATGCCCCGCAAGGCGGTGTGCGGCGTCGCCGCGCGCTCGTCAAAGATGCGGCGCCACTCGGTCCCCGGCGTCTTCTTCAGCTCGGAGAAGTCGAGATCTTCGAGCAGAAGCACGCTGCCGCAGTCAGGGCAGGTGTACAGCAGGCTGTCGCCGGGCCGTCTCGCCCCGCAGCCCAGACACACATATTCCATCCGCCCGCGGTGAGCGGGAAATTCCTTGCCCTGCATGGTATTCTCCTTGATTGGTTGCGGTTCTCAGATCCTGCCCTTCAGCCAGGCCTTTTCCGTGCCCTGGCGAAGCCGGGAGATGTTCTCGCGATGCTTCCAGACGACCAGGGCGCACAGAAGGAGCGAGAGGACTATCCATTGCCAGTAGCCGCCGATGATGAGAAAGACGGGCAGGCTGCCGACGAGAGTGAGTGATCCTACGGACACGTAGCCGCTGCGCCAGATCATGAAGATGCAGAGAATGCACGCCCCGAGCAGGGGCAAAAAGGCGAGCGGCAGAAAGACGCCTATGGTCGTCGCGACGGCCTTGCCGCCGCCAAAATGCATGAAGCACGAAAAAACGTGGCCCAGCACGCAGGCAAGGGCCGTCATGGTGACGAAAAGAGGCGTGGGCGAGACGGCAAGCGCCAGCCACACGGGCAAGGCCCCCTTGAGCACGTCGCAGGCGAGCGTGGCGACCCCCCACTTGAAACCGCACAGACGGGAGACATTGGTCGCGCCCGTGCTGTGACTGCCATCGTTGCGGGGGTCTATCCCGCAGGCGAGGCGCGCGATGACGACGCCCCACGGCACGGATCCGAGCAGATAGCCCCCGGCGAGTATCAGCAGTTTGACGATCATGATTTCCTCCTGCGCGAAAAAGCGGAATCAGCCCGGTCAGTCGAAGGCGGCTTCCAGAATCTGTATCTCGTTCCACAGGGGCTGCACACGGCCTATGCGCACCGATACCGGCATGCCGGGACAGGCCCTTTCATCGAACAGACGCCTTTTGCCGCGCACGAACATGCCCTGATCCGGCAGACTGACGCTGACGAAGGTCTCGTTCTCCTCAGTGATGACGCCCGGCCACCACATCCTGTCGCCCTGCTGACGGAAGAAGAGCAGCTTCCAGTACCGCGGACGGAAGCGCTGCACCTGTCCCGCGGCATCAAGCACCGGGCCCAGTGTGCGCAGTAAGCCCTCGACTTCGTCCCGTGAAAAGCGGGGTAAGCCGTCCTGGAGAAATGACACCACCTGCGCCATGTTCACGAGGTCGGGATAGCGGCGCAAGGGGGACGTGAGCGGCGTGTAATCCTTGAGCCCCAAGGCCGCATGGGGTCGCGCCTGCGTTTCGAGTTGCGAAGGCACGAGGGCGCGCATGACGCGCGTCATGTCCTGCGGCGTCGTCCAGACTCCCGCGTATTCGGGCGGCACTTTCACGGGCTGGGTTCTGTGCAGCATGGGAATGGCGCGCCCAGCGGCCCAGAGGGCGACGGCGGCGCTCGCGGCAATCATGCCCTCGGAGACGAGCAGCATGGCCTCCGGCGTTGGCACTGCGGGAGTTATGGAAACGCGTATGTCCCGGCCCTCCCCCTCAAGGGACACATGCGGTTCGGGCCTGTCCATGACGATGGCGCCGTCGGCGATACGCGCGGCAAGGCGCCTGCGCGCGGCCTCAAGACCGAGCCTGAGCATCACGGCGTGCATGGCGGCGGGATTGCCCTCCACCGGACCATGCGTGAGTACGGCTTCGCAGTCTTCATAACTCAGATTCGCGGCTAGCCGCACGCGGGCAAGCGAAATGTCGCAGCCGGCCATGCCCCCCTCGGCGTCAATGGGGATGCGTACACACAGAGCGGGGCGATCCTCACCCTGCCGAAGCGACCACGCATCCGTGCCGAGGCATTCGGGCATCATGTGGCAGGTCTGTTCCGGCAGATAAATGCTGGTACCCCTGTGCAAAACGAGGTCGTCGAGAGGACTGCCGAAGGGCCAGCACAATGCCGGGCAGGCCAATGCTATGGTCAGAAGAAACCCGTCTCCGTTAGCCTCCACATGAAAGGCGTCGTCCACGTCACGCGTCGTCGCGCTGTCGATGCTCAGAAAAGGGAGGTCGCATACGGGCAATTTCGCCATCTCCGGGCCTGCGGGGTCGGCCGTGACCCTTGCGAGCTTTTCGACTGTCTCGCGTTCAGCCCCCCACCAGTCATCACCCGGCGCGTAATCAGCGCGGTCGAACCAGAAATCATAGTGCGGCGGCAGCTCTCCCCAGGCAATCAGAAGCTGCAGGGGCACATGCGGCACCTCGGGCAGTCCTTTGGAAAGCATCGCCCACAGAGGGGCGGTCTCCTGATCCTCCGGGTTGATCATGCGCTTTCTGAGCAGCTCCTTCAGGCGGCAGGCGACCTCGGGAGACGGCAGATCCCCCCCTCCCGGCCCGCCGGGGACGGGAAGAGAACGGCGGCCGCAGGCGACCTCCCACAGGATATGGAAGAAAGTCGCCCCGCCGGCGATGAGCGCCTCTCGCTCCTCGCGGGCCTTCTGCGTGGCCATGCGCTTATCGCGCTCCTCGGCGGAGAAGACGAGGAACTCGGGCGGCTGAAAACGAAAGTGCGTCTTGCACTGTAACAGGGCCCGACCGTAGGCGGCCACATGGTCGGCATCGGGATTCGTCTCGAAAAGCTCCGCGAACCAGTCGGCCCGGGCGGATTCAACCTCGCCCTGCGCCATCTCCCAGACATCCAGCACGGGGATGGCTTGGGCGATGGCCTTGCGCTTTTCCATATGCTTCGCCATGAGGGCCACAGCTTCATCCCGCCCGGCATCCGCCGAATACTGGGGCCCGGCCCACGGAAGAAGGCGCGCTTCGGGCAGGCGGGTCTCGCGACGGTTCGGAAGGAGCAGGCGCACGCGCCCGCCTGATGCCTCCATAACGAAGGCCGTCTGCGGGGCGTTGCCCTCGAGAAACTCGACGATGCAGCCCGGCGCGGGATAGCGGACACGATCCGACATACGCAGACCTATCGACGCGGCTCAATCACGGTCACGCCGTCCATGTACGGCGCAAGGGCCTTCGGCAGGACGACGCTGCCGTCCTTTTGCTGGCCGTTCTCAAGCAGAGCCGCGATAGTGCGGCCTGTCGGCAGACCGGAGCCGTTCAGCGTGTGCACGAAGGCGGCCTTGCCGCCCTTCGGCTTGAAGCGTATCCCCGCGCGCCGCGCCTGGAAGTCAGTGCAGTTCGAGCAGGAAGAGATCTCGCGATAGGTCTTCTGCGCCGGCAGCCAGACTTCCACGTCGTAGGTTTTGGCAGAGCTGAATCCCATGTCGCCCGTGCACAGGGTTATCACCCTGTAGGGCAGTTCAAGCATTTCAAGCAGGAGGCGCGCGTGGCTGACCATAAGCTCAAGCTGGTTGAAACTGTCGTCGGGATGGGCGAAGCGCACCATCTCGACCTTGTTGAACTGATGCATGCGTATGATGCCGCGCGTGTCGCGCCCCGCGGCCCCGGCTTCGGAACGGAAACAGGGCGTCGCCGCACAGTAGGCGAGCGGCAGACTGGCCTCGTCAAGCGTCTCCCCGGCATGCAGGTTCGTCAGGGGGACTTCGGCTGTGGGGATGAGGTACTGTTCCGCATCACGTATGCGGAAGAGGTCATCCTCGAATTTCGGCAGCTGCCCGGTGCCGGTCATGGTCGTCCGGTTCACAATGTACGGCGGGCAGACCTCAATGTACCCTTCGTTGCGTGTGTGCTGGTCGAGGAAGAAATTGATGAGGGCGCGGTCGAGGCGCGCCGCCCAGCCGAAGGAGACAACGAAGCGACTGCCGGAAAGGCGTGACGCCCGCTCGAAATCCAGCCCGCCGAGGGTCTGGCCGATATCGCCGTGCTCGCGCGGCTCGAAATCGAAATCGCAAGGGGTGCCCCAGCGCAAGACCTCGGGATTGTCATTTTCATCACGGCCGACCGGCACCGAGACGTCCGGTATGTTCGGCACCCGCATGAGCCATTCCTGAACGGCGGCCTTCGCCTCATCGGTTTCGGCGTCGAGCGTCTTTATCCGATCAGAGAGGTCGCCGAGTTCCCTCAGGAGATCCGAGGCATCCTCACCCGCGCGCTTCATGGCCGCGACCTTGGCTGAGGCGGCGTTGCGACGGCCCTTCATCGCCTCGACCTCGGCAAGGAGTTCGCGGCGGCGGCCATCGAGCTTCAGGAAATCATCGACGCGTATATCCGAATGACGGTCAGCCAACGCCTTGGCCAAGACATCGGGATTCTTCTGCACCAGTTTGAGATCTATCATTGGGGCTCCTCTCCGAAATCTTCGGAAGTGATTATACAGCGCAGAAATTTATCACGCGGCGCTATGCCTTGCAAGGCGCTGATTTTAGGACTATACAGGAAAAATCTTTAGAAAATCTCTAAACCAATCAGGAACTGCCATGCGACCGCCATTCCACCCCCTCTTCTGTGCCCTTTTCGTCACTCTTTTCCTGACGGCCTGCGGGCCCAGCAACAACATTCATCTCCTCAACCCGAAACCTTCGGCCACCACCGTTCTGCCGGCGCCCGGCGCGCACACCATCTCCGTCGTCCGCTTCGCGGACAAACGCGCCGGGGGCCAGACGATCGGTGTGCGGAGGGACGGCTCCGCCTTCACCACGCAGGACGACACGGTCGGCTGGGTCAGCAAGGCCCTTGCCGACGAGATCGCGAAAAGCGGTCTCGCCGTCAGCTACGCACAGAATTTCGAGCAGGCCCGCCGGGGCAACCCCGACTTCATCGTTATAGGGAACTTGACACAGGCATCGTTGAAAGAAAAGTCCGCGACCTCCATGGAGACGGCCTTCAACGCAGCCTACACGCTCGCCAACCGCCAGAAAAAACTCATCAATAATGCCTCCGCAAGCGCATGCCAGAGCCGCACGGGCCTGCCTACCAATTCCGCGGCGGAAGGGCTTCTGCGCGCCACCATGATGGATCTGGTGAAGGAAATGGCGCAGAAAATCGTCGCCACGACCGGTGTACGTTAACGCAAGCTTTCTGAGAACGTGCATGATGATGCCCGAGAGCGCAGAGTCACCCATTAAACCTTGTTTCGTGTGCATTGCTGCAAAAAGCAAACCTTGCGCAACCTTCGTTTCATCGTTGCTGTCTTCACCAACTTCCTTCGTCGCCCTTTTCTGCCTGCTCGCGCTGCTTCTTTGCGATGCCACGAGAGTTTCAGCCGACGGCAACGCCGATCTTCTGCCCGTGGGGCCCGTAACCGCGACCGCTCGGCACGAATCGGTTTCGTCCAAGACGGATGCGGCCCTCTGCGAGCTTTCCCGGGCGGAGGCGAAAGCCCGGGCTCTTGCCGCAATGCTTGTAAAAACCCCGGAGAACCGGGCTATCTCGCTCGGAATTGACCAAGAACTGCGCCTCGCGCTCATTGATCTGCTCTGCGACGAAAGCGCACGCGTGAAACTCCCGGCTGACGAGCCGATCGAACCTTTCTGGACCGACGCCCCCCCGCCGCCAGCCCCCCGTCTCTGTGAAGCGGAGGTGACGATCATCCCCGCAGCGGATCTGGAACGACGTTTCCGTCTTATTCTTCAACGGAAGGAAATCCTTGATTTTCAGGCGCAATTGCTCGCTGATGCGCACGAACTCTGTGCCGCCATGGAAGAAATAATTGACCGCGCACGGCGGCAGGCCAACGAAAACGCCGCCTCCCGGGCCTTCGACTCGGCCCCGAGGGCAATAGAAGACGCCCTTTTGGAAAAGGCCGCGAAGCTCAAGGCATTACGCGTGACCCGCGCCGCGCTTTCCCCATCTGAAGATGGTTGGCTGGCCATGGCCGACAACATGGAGACTCTGGAAAAAGCGGCCCGGGATTATCCCGAAAATGCCCTTATTCTGACGCTTCTTGGCGAAATGTATCTACGTCGCGATCTGCCGCAGCTTTCCATAGAAACAAGCTCCTCCGCTCTTGAGAAAAAACCGGATATGCCTCGTGCCCGTTACGTTCGCGCACTCGCCCATTGGCGCCTGCAACAGCCTGCCCTGGCCGAGGTCGACCTCTCGGCTGCGCTCGGCACCGTACAGGGTCATGAGGAAGACAAATCAATGGAAATCCTGCTTCTTCGCAGCCGCGGCGCGATACGCATGCTGCACGACGATGAGGAAGGTATGTGCGGCGATTTTCACAGAGCCTGTGTTCTGGGCGATTGCGAGGGCCTGTCTCAAACCCGCGCCGAGGGGCGCTGCCTGCCGGAAAATGCGACGCCTGATGCGGCAAAAAGGGAAGTGCAATGACGGCACGGCCGGCGCTCAAGGTCTACGGGCACATCTGGCCCGCGCAGGCCGAACTTGAATCGGAACTCGACTGTGCGCTCGCCACGGCCATTCAAGACGACATCTCAAACGACATCCCCCTGCTCTGCCGCGACGGCGACATGCTGCGCATATCCTTCGAAGGGGCGTGGTTTCCCGAAGGCGAGGTGCTCGACGCCCTGAAGCGCAACCTCACACCCGAGCATCAGGGCAAGCTGGACGTCCTCGACATGGACGCGTGGCGCATGACGCGCCACATATTCAAGGACGGCGCGATACGCTCAAGCAGAGCCCCTCTGAACAACGTGCTCGACTATTCGGGGTTCTAGCCCTTCTCGCCCGGGGATTCTCTATTCGCTATGCAGTATTCTATCAATAGCAAATCGAGCGCTTCCACGTAGATTTGTGGGATACGGCAATCACGATTGACGCCGTTTGAAAAGCTTCTCCAAGGACGGCGCATCCCAGCGCAGCACGGCAGGACGGCCGTGCGGGCAGAACTCATGGTCAGGGGTGCTGAGCCACTGGGCGACGAGCCCCTCGGCCTCGTCCCGCGTCAAAGGGTCCCCCGCTTTGATGGCGGCCTTGCAGGCCATGGATTTGAGCATGGGCGAGATGTCGTCTTTCCGGTCGGCGAGCGCGTCTTGCAAAAAAGCCCTCGCCTCCCCCATGGAGAGGATGGGGGGGATGGCCCGGGCGACCAGGACGCCGTCCGTACATTCCATGTCAAAGCCCATCTGGATGAGACGAGCCCTGATGCTTTGCAGGCGCTCGGCCTCCGCCGGATGCAGGCGGAGCTCTATCGGCAGCGCCAGGATCTGCCCGGCTCCGGCAAAGGCGCCTGCCAGCAGGCGTTCATAAAGGATGCGTTCATGGGCCGCGTGCTGGTCGAGCAGAACAAGTGCCCCATCCGCATCACGCAGGACAAGATACGTCGAGACGATCTGCCCGAGGTAGGTCATGCCTGCCATGAACGCCGTTTTATCTGATGTCTCTTCTCCAAGCCCCTTTTCCGCACCATAGGCGGCAGACGCTTCGGCAAGCGGTGCCTGATGCTCCTGCACGGCGGCGACGGAGAAAGGGGAAAAAACGGCCTCCGGCGCCGGAGCATCATCACGGGGGCGCGGCACGACCGTCCAATCATCGCCGCCCGCTTCCCGCGCCTCGACGGGCCGCGCATTCATGATCGGGGTCTCGTCGATGCGTCCCCAGAAGCCCTGCGGTCGTTGCGGCACCCCTTGCGGCCCGGGACGGGGAAAGTCCACGCCTTGAAAGCGCTCCTGCGAAGAGTGCCGCGCTTGCTGCTCAATGCAGGAAAACTCCTCAACGGTGGGTCGGGCTTCTGAAAAGTCCTGCTGCATGGCACCCGGCGGGGTCATCGCACGCTCTTCCCGCCCGAAGGATGTCTCAAGTGCGCCCTGCACCGCCGAAAGGCAGGCCGAAAACACGGCTGATTCATCCCTGAAACGAACCTCGGACTTCGCGGGGTGCACATTGACGTCGACTTCCCTCGGGTCAAGTTCGACAAAGACGACGGCCTGCGGGTAATCGCGGCTCGTCAGTCTGCCCTTGTAGGCCTCGCGCACCGCGGCGAGCAGGCGCTTGTCCGTGACGGAACGGCCGTTGACGAAGAGGAGTATGCGGCTGGCCCTGGGCTGGCTGACATTGGGCTGCGCGGCCATGCCGTGAACGCGTATGCCGTGCCGCGTGGCATCGAAGGGGCGGAGGGCATCGACGATGAGCCCGGGCCAGACCTGGGCCAGTCTGTCCCTGAGGTTCTGTCCCGGCAGGAAACGCAGTGTCTGCCTCTCCCCAGCGCGGAAAGAAAAGGCAACGTCCGCTCTTGCCAGGGCGAGGCGCGTCAGCCAGTCCTGCGCGCGCTTCAGCTCCGTCGCGGGACTTTTGAGGAATTTAAGGCGGGCGGGGACGTTTTCGAAAAGGCCGCTCACCTCAACAAGCGTTCCCTTGTGCAGGGCCGCAGGGCTTGACGATATGAGGCTGCCGTGTTCAACTGTGACATTGTGCGCCTGCCCTTCGAAGGCGGATGTCATGGAAAAACGGGACACGGAGGCGATGCTCGGCAGGGCCTCGCCGCGGAAACCGAAGGAACGGATGTTCTCAAGGTCGTCAAGATCGCGTATCTTGCTCGTGGCGTGCCGCGTCACGGCGAGCTCGATTTCGTCGGCAGGTATGCCGCTTCCGTCATCCTGCACGCGGATAAGCGCCTGCCCGCCGTTATCAAGGCGCACATCGACATGCTCAGCACCAGCATCCAGACTGTTCTCAACGAGTTCCTTGAGGACGCTCGCCGGCCGCTCGACGACTTCGCCGGCAGCTATCTGGTTGCGCAATTCTATCGGTAACAGACGGATATGACGAAGGCTTTCAGACATACATCTCACCTGACTCGTCTTGTTTCACGCCATGCGGCGGCAAGAAAAGCCTGCGGCTTCAGGAAGCGCAGCAGTTCCCTTCGCGCGAACGGACGCATCATTGCACCGCGCACTATCACCCTGCCCGCCGTTCCCACAGAGCTGCGCGCGCGCGGCTACGATCCGGAACTGCTCTATGTGGAGTGCGCCCGTTGCGGGGCACCGGTTCTGTGGGAAAAAGGGAAAACGACCATTCTGCTGGAACATGCGGCCATCGATCCGCTTGAGCTCGACGCATCCTGCATACTTGTGACCGACGGCTGCCCGGCATGCGGGAGCAAGCGCGAGTACTCGGTGCAGATATTCCGCATCAGCGCCAGCGACGAGCAACAGCGACCGCTCCTCTACGGCAACTCCTAGCAGGCGTAGCGCTTAGCGATCTCCTCACCTTTCGCTGCGACGTCCTCCGCCATCTTCCTGCGCGCTTCGCGGATTCTGCCCCGCAATGCGTCATCGGATACGGCGAGAATCTGTGCCGCAAGCCATGCCGCGTTGCGGGCGCCGGCCTTGTCGAGGGCGACGGTCGCGACGGGGAAGCCCGGGGGCATCTGCACAGTGGAATAGAGGGCATCGTTTCCGGCGAGGCTCTTGCCGGAAACGGGTATGCCAATCACGGGCCGGTCCGTGCGGGCGGCCACTGCCCCGGCCAGATGCGCCGCCATGCCTGCCGCGCAGATGAAGACGCGGCAGCCCGCAGCCTCCTGCTCACGCACAATGCGCTCCGTTCGCTCCGGCGTGCGGTGCGCTGAAGACACCGTGACGGAATACTCTATGCCGAGATTCCTCAGTATCTCCATGCATGGGCTGACAATCTCCTCATCAGAGGCGGACCCCATGAGAACAACGACCTGCGCCATAGCTATTTCCCCTTTTTGCGCATAGCGGCGAGACGCCGTATGCCCTTTTCGCCAATGTCGTGCCGATAGTAACTGTCGGGCATGTCGATCAAGCGCATTGCCTCGTAGGCCTTTTTCTGCGCCTGAGCGAGGTCCTGCCCCAGCGCAGTAACGCACAGCACACGTCCACCGTTCGACACAGGCTTACCGCCAGTGAGCTTTGTGCCGCTGTGGAAGGCCGTGACGCCGGGCAGGGAGTTCGCTTTCTCCAAACCAGATATGGGCAAGCCCTTCTTGTATGTCCCGGGATACCCCTCGGCTGCCAGCACGATGCCGAGCGCGGTTTCACGGGTACAGCGCACGGCCGAGGGCTGAAGCCCCCCCTTCACGCAGTCGAGCATGATTTGAGCGAGGTCTCCTTCCAGCCGGCTCAGAAGCGGCTGGCACTCAGGATCGCCGAAGCGGACATTGTACTCTAGCACACGAGGGCCTTTTTCAGTCATCATCAATCCGGCATAGAGCACGCCCACGAAGGGATGCCCCGAATCGGCCATCAGCCGTAGCACGGGCCTAACCGTGAGGTCGGTCATCTCTTCCAGACGCTCATCCGGCAGAATGGGGGCGGGGCTGTAGGCGCCCATTCCGCCCGTATTCGGCCCGCGATCTCCGTCGAGTGCGGCCTTGTGGTCCTGCGCGGAAGGAAGGGGCACGGCATGCGTACCGTCGCACAGACAGAGCAGGGAGACTTCCTCGCCAATCAGACATTCCTCAAGGAGCACGCGGTCACCCGCCTTGCCGAAAGCCTTGTCGCCCATGATCTCGCGCACGGCTGTGAGGGCTTCATCGATGCCCTTTGCCACGACTACGCCCTTTCCGGCGGCGAGCCCGTCGGCCTTGACGACGAGTGGGCCGGCTTTTTCGCGCACATAGGCCTCGGCCTCGGCCTGATCGGAGAAGACGGCGCAGGCGGCCGTCGGCACGCCGGAACGCTTCATGACATCCTTGGCAAAGGCCTTGCTTCCTTCAAGCTGGGCTGCCCAGGCGTCCGGACCAAAACAGGGGATGTTCTCCCCGTGCATGGCATCGGTGATGCCAAGCGTCAGGGGCAGTTCGGGCCCAGGCACGACGAGATCGATCCTTTCACTTTTCGCAAGAGCCACAAGGCCCTTGATGTCATCAGCGGCTACGGCGACGTTTTTCGCCTTTCCGCCTTCGGTGCCGCCGTTGCCGGGCGCCACGAGGATGGCGTCGACCTGCGGGCTCTGACCCAGCTTCCATACGAGGGCATGCTCCCTCCCCCCGGAACCAATGACGAGAATACGCACGCGCAACCTCCATAAAAAGAAAAACGGCCCGCCGCCGCAGCGGGGGCCGTTCGTTGTCTAACGATTGGGATTGACCTCGAAATCGCTGATGTCGGCGGGCAAATTGGGGTTGGTCGCCGAGACATCAAGAGGATAGGCCGTGATCATGGACTGGCGGCTGCCAATGCCCAGATCAGGGGAGGTGTTCAGGCCCACCACGAGGTCGAGCACGCCATCGTTATTGACATCGGCCAGGTCGACCTCGGCCACGGAACCGCGGATGCGCCGCGTCTTCCACTTGAGGCCGAGACCGACTCCGTCCCAGAAGAGCGCGTGGATTTCGCCCTGGGGGAAATAGCGGTAGCGGTCGAAGAACTGCGCCGCCGTGGAAATGGGCTTGTTGATGATAAGGACGGGTTCGCCCGTATGCCCCAGATCGGTCGAGATAAAGCGCATGGGAGCGTAATACTTGCTCGGCAGCTGATAGGTCTTGTCTATACCCATGCCCGGCATTCCCTTGTAGTGATCCATGCCCACTGCGGAACCGGAGTAGCGCTCCATCGTCGTGTGGACGAGCGAGCCCTTGGCGCTGTAGAGACGCAGGCGCTCGTCATCACGCAGCATGACGGTCAAATCGCCACCGCCACTCTTGCCGCCGCGCAACCAGCACGTGTTGAAGACCGTGGCGCCGCTCGGCAGGCTGATGCGGCCTCCCAGGGTGTACTTGTTGCCGGTCTTGACCATCATGTGCACGCCGGGAGCGAAGAGCTTGAGCGAATCCCAGTTCTGCCCGACGAGCGTCGGGGCATAGGTCGGGGGAACGCGCATGACGCTTACGAAATACGGGCAGCGATCCGCGCACTGGCTGAACTTGTTGCCCTTGAAGCTGAAGAAGAAACTGTAGGGGCGGTTGTTGCTCTCGTCATAGGTGGCGATCACTAGATCCATCGCGCCGTCATGGTTCAGATCCATCGCGCGCATGGAGAAGTTGTTGTTGCCCTGCATGACGGTGGTTTCACCCAGGGGGCGCAGACGGCCGTCACTGCCCCACGCATACATGTACAGATGATGGTCGTCGCAGACGGCGATCTCGTTTTTGCCGTCACCGTTGAAATCGCCCACCGCCATGTCGACCATCTTGGTCTTGAGGCGCTGCGAACGCATGCGGGAGCCGTCGTTCGCCCCGGCACCCTGATAGCGAAACTGCGGATTCAGGTAGTATTGCGACTGATTGTTGCCGTTGTCGTTAACGATGATGTCACTGTTGCCGTGGCCCGCACGGGGACCGTGACTGACCTGCCCGGGGGTGCGCATGCCGCCGCCCTGTGCCACGGAGACGCCCATGGCCTCGGATCCCAGCGCGGCGCACATGCCCTGCAATGTGCTTGTCAGGGCGGAAAGCGGTGTCTGCTGCGTACGGCTCCATGTCTTTCCGGCACGGTCGACGCTGTTCACGGTGACAGTGGCCTCGTTGCCCATGACACTGACCGAGCCCCACACGGCGTAGTCCGCACCGGAAAGAGCCTTGCGGGCCTCTGCCGACGAGGAGACCTTCGCGGTGCCGCTGCGACCGGTCAGCACGCCCGGATTGTTGAGCTTGCCCTGAATGGTGGCGGGCACGGCTTTCGCAAGATACGCATAGCTTTGCGGCGCATTGATGCTGAAGGGCATCACGATAAAGGATTTCGGCGCGGCGGTCGCGGCCTGCGCAATCATGAGGGACAGCAACAGCACGAGGGCCATTGCCGACAGTCGGGAAATCATCTTCATAGAATTCTCCTTGGAGCGTTTCCAAATACGCGTGGCCGTGCCGTTGCGCACGGCGTACAGCGGATGATACATCATACGCGCTCTTGCCCTCTCCTGCAAGACTGCTCTATACTGACGCCATGGCCGAACACTCTCTGCGTTCATTCCGCATCGTCTGCGAAAAAAAGCGCATCCCCCTGGTGGAGGCGCTGCTCACCGAACAGGGTTATGGCTTCGAACCCGAGCCGTTCTCCCCTTTCTGTCGACGCCTCGTGCATGAACCGCGCCCGCTCGGCGGCTCTCTGGCGGCCTTTTTCGGCTACATCTACATACAGGACAGGTCCTCTATGCTGCCGCCAGCAGCCCTCGCTCCCAATGAGGGGGAAGCCGTCCTCGACATGTGCGCGAGCCCAGGCAGCAAGACATCGTTCCTGGCCCAGCTTTCCGGCCCCGAGGGATTCGTTCTCGGCAACGAACCGACGCCCTCGCGCCTGGCGACACTACGCGCCAACCTGCACAGGCTGAACCTGCTGAACGTCGGAACCTGCAGCTACCCGGGCGAGAGTCTGCCCCTCACACCAGGCTCCTGGTCGGCAATACAGCTCGACCCGCCCTGCTCCGGCTGGGGCACTGCCAAAAAGAATCCCAGGGTGATGAAGCTCTGGCAGGGCGACAAGCTCAAGAGCCTGATCGGCCTGCAGCGAAAACTGCTTGCTCGAGCCGCCGAGCTGCTCAAGCCCGGCGGCAGGCTCGTCTATTCGACCTGTACGACCGATCAGGCGGAAAATGAGGCACAGGTGGCCTTTGCCGAGCACGAGCTCGGCCTCAAGCGTGTGCCGCTTGCTCCCTTCGAGGGTTTCGTCTGGCAGGAACTGCCGGGCGGCGAAGGCACCTTGCGGGTGGACGGCGAACGCTCACAGGCGCAGGGTTTCTATCTGGCCCTCTTGCAAAAGCCCGGGATGAGATCAATGGACATCCATTCCTCGAAGGATGCCGGGCTGATGGACGCTTCTGACGCACACGCAAAAAGGCGCTTCGGAGGGCGCCAAAAGCGACGGGATGGCGTCGGCCGCGTACTCTCTGCCGAAGCCCTTGCCGGCCCGTGCTGCGATCCCGATCTGCTTCCAGCAGGTGAAGCCGCACTTTTTGGGGACGAGATCCATTTCATGCCGGCGGCCGCGCGGGATCTCCTGCCGGATGACTTCGTCTGGCGAGGCCCTCTTCTGGGCAGACCGGGGGGCGGGCGCATGTTAGTCGAAACGCGCCTCCGCGCACTTCTTCCGCCCCCCACTGCCGGCGATACGGCACTCGTGCTCGACGAAGTGAATGACATAAGCGACCTGCTTGCGGGCCGAAGCAGGCAGACAGGTATCGTGGGGGGCGAGGCATCGCTCTGGTGGCGAAATCTGCCCCTCGGGCGCCTCGTACTCAAACAGGGACGGGCGCTCGCCTCGTTCAAATAGCGTGCGGACACGGCACTCCGCGATAAAGGGGGCTCATGCTTTTTTCCCAGAGCCGCTTCACCGGGCAGACAAAAACGCGTACGTCCCCGTCCATGAACGACGCAGCCCTCCCGACGCGAACAGATCTGACACTTTCCGACGGAAGCAGCGTCTCCCTGCACATACGTGTATCACAGAGGGCGCGGAGCCTTCGCGTCCTGCTGCGTCGGGACGGATGCTTCGAGCTCGTCATTCCCAACGGATTCAGCCCGAACGAAATAGGACGCGCCCTGCCCGCCTTTCGTTCGTGGATCGAGACGGCGAAAAAACGCCTGGACAAAAACAAAGAGGCACAACAACTGCCCGACAAAATCGTCCTGCCGCTGGACAATGCGGAATATGCCATACGCATCGCAGGCGACCTTGCCGCAGGGCGCCGCAGACTCATGCAGAGCACGGATTGTCTGATGCTCTCCATTGAGACAGACCGTCTGCGCCTCATGCATTTTTCCAAGCCGCGGTCGAAGGAAGAAACACTTGAGCTTTTCGGAGACGCCCTGCGGGGAGAAAATCCGAACGATAGGGAAGCGATCGCGCTGGCACTGCGCCTGTGGTGTCGCAAAATGGCCGAATGCTTCCTGCCCGGGCTGCTCGAAACTGTTGCCCGTGAGAACGCCTTCTCATATGCCCGCGTGCGCGTGCACGACCAAAAAACGCGATGGGGCAGCTGCGCCCGGATCCGCGGAGGGCTCGGATACAGCATAAACCTGAACTGGCGGGCCGTGCTCCTGCCCGTTGATCTCGCCTCTCACTTATGCCTTCATGAACTCTGCCATACGCGCCACATGAACCACTCGAAAGCATTCCATCAGGAAATGCTCAGCATCTCTCCCGCTGCGGACGACAATGAGCGTCGCCTTTCCGCGGCATGGAGCTCCATGCCGTGGTGGTCGCACGGAAAATGCCCTCCTCTGCGGTGAACCGACCTTTACATCACCCCCTAAAACCGTTATGCGAATACATGTAGCTGGGGGAGCCGCCTTTTCCTCGCTTTGCAGGGAAAAGGCGGCTGAGAGTGCGCTCGGCGCAGACCCCGAGAACCTGACGCAGTTCGTACTGCCGGAGGGAAGCTTTCTTCTAGGTCGGACCGCGTCGCAACACGATGAGGTTCCGATGCGCTTGCTATCCAAAAACAAAGCCTTAAGCGCCCTTCTGGATGTCCACCTCGCACGCCTGGCTCAGGAGGAAGGGCTTTCCGAAAAAACCGTCATAGACGCCCTTGAAGCGGGAACCATGGTTCTGCTCGGCAATCCCTCGCACAAGGGTTTGCGTCCCATCCTCGTTGGACAGCCCTCGCGGGTCAAGGTGAACGCCAACCTCGGAACATCCCCCCTGAACAGCTGCGTTCAGACGGAAAAGCGCAAGATCACAGCCGCTCTTGATGCCGGCGCCGACACCATCATGGATCTCTCAATCGCAGGCGACCTCGACGCCATTCGCGAGGAAATGCTCGCTGCCTGCCCCATGCCCGTGGGTACGGTGCCCATGTACGCAGTGGGCCAGCAGATACTCGACGGCGGCCGGAAGATCGCCTCCATGCAGCCTGACGAGCTCTTCGCCGAAATAGAGAAGCAGGCGAAGCAGGGCGTCGATTTCATAACAGTGCATTGCGGCCTCTCCCGGAAGGGCGCGGCCCTCGCTGTCGGCGAGAAACGCGTGCTCGGCATCGTCTCGCGCGGCGGTTCCATGCTCGCCCGCTGGATGCTCGAGAACAAACAAGAGAATCCCTTGCTGGAATATTTCGAGCGACTGCTCGAAATCTGCCTGCCCTACAACATGACGCTCTCTCTCGGGGACGGTCTGAGACCCGGGGCCGGCGCCGATGCCGGTGATGCCGCCCAGTGGGAGGAGGTAATCAATCTCGGTCTCCTGGCGGAGCGGGCACGAAAGCACGGCGTCCAGGCCATGATAGAAGGCCCGGGGCACATGCCGCTTACTCAGGTTCGCGGCCAGATCGAAGGCATCAAGCGACTGACCCACAACGCGCCCCTCTATGTTCTGGGCCCCCTTGCCTGTGACAGCACCCCCGGCTACGACCATATCGCCGGTGCCATAGGCGGCGCCATCGGAGTAACGGCGGGAGTGGACTTTCTTTGCTATCTGACACCTGCCGAACACCTGACTCTGCCTGACGAAGCGGACGTCCGCGCGGGAGTGATGGCCTCGCGTGTGGCCGCGCACTGCGGTGAAGTCGCCCTCGGCACGAACCGGGCACTCGCCCGGGAAAAGGCCATGAACATGGCTCGAAAAGCCCTCGATTGGGAGGGAATGGCGAAGGCGGCCATCGATCCGGCGGAGCTTCGGAAAAGGCGCGAGCCGAACAAGAACGAGGAGGTATGCGCCATGTGCGGCAAGTTCTGTTCGGTCAAAATGCTTCGGGATGTGAGGCAGTAATCTCCCTTCACCCGCTACTGCCAATTGAAAAGCCCGCCGGCACTCCCGACGGGCTTTTCGTGCGTGTAACTCAGACACCAAAAGGATACTACATGGTTCCAATGACGCCTCGATTCCGTTCCTGCGGGCAGCACCAGAAACAAAAAAGCCTCCGGGGTACGAGCCGGAGGCGGAAGAAAAATTTGGCAGCTACCTACTTTCCCACATGACGGTATGCAGTATCATCAGCGACGAAGAGCTTAACTGCCGAGTTCGGAATGGGATCGGGTGTACCCTCTTCTCTATGGCTGCCAAAAAATGTGTAATTGTCAGGGAGG